>JADGHJ010000268.1 GCA_019686175.1 Chloroflexota bacterium
GCGCGGCGGCTCGCCCGGCGGGTAGTAGCCCACCAGGAAGTGGCCCGGCATGCCCACCCCCTGCAGCGGCAGCCCCAGCCGCCAGCCCACCTCCAGATGGACGACGGCCAGCGTGATCGGGATCCCCGTGCGGCGGTCCAGCACCTCGTTCAGGAAGCTGTTGCGCGGGTCGTAATAGTCCTCCGTGTTGCCGTGGAAGCCCAGCTCGTCGAACAGGTGGGCGTTCAGGGCCAGCAGGCGGCCGAGCGGGGGCGGAGCGGGCAGCGGGCGCGCGGCGACGGCGCCGGCCAGGGTGTCGAAGCGGCTGGCGTACGCTTCGACGTCCAGCCCCGGGTACTCTTCGGCGGCCAGCCACAGCGCGGCGTAGCCCAGGTCGAGCGCCTCGTCGGGCGCGGCCACCAGCGCCGCGAAGCGGGCCCGCGCGTCGGAGGCGGTCATCTCAGCACCCTGGGGCGCGCGTGATGCCGCGGCGCAGCCGCGCCGTCTCCTGGATCTCCTCGGCCAGGCGCAGCGTACCCTCGGCCGCCCGGCGGGCAGCAGCCTGCCGCTCGGGCGTGGTCGCGTAGCGCAGCAGCAGGGTGCGGCCCAGCGCGTGGTGATGTCCCTCGTCGGGCTGGATCACCTCGCGGTACAGGCGCGCGGTCTCGGTATCGCCGCGCGCCGCGCAGAAGTCGGCAAACGCCGCGTTGCGCACCAGCGCGATCGCCTCGCGCGTGAACGGCCCGGCGGCGACGCGCTCGACGGTGGTCGGCAGCCGCGCGAGGTACTGGTACAGCGGCGAGTAGCCGTCGGCCAGCGGGTCGACGCTGCCCGGGGGCACGCCCAGCGCCGCCAGCCGCTCCTCGATCAGGCGGTAGTGCTTCGCCTCGTCGCCGGCCTGGCGGGCGAGCGCCAGCTTCACCTCCAGCTCTGGCGTGTCGGCCATCCAGCGCGCGGCGATCTCGGCGGCCTCGATCTCGTTCTTCAGGGCCAGCTTCAGTAGCGCGGCGACCGTCAGCTCGGCCGCGGGCTCACCGGCCGTGGCCGCGGCCCCCAAGCGGTCCAGTGCCTGCTGCGTCAGCGTGTCTAGCTCGGCCACGAAGGCGTCTGGTGTCATCGCTCACCTCCCCCGTGCCTGCGCCGCTGCCGGGATTATAGCCGCGCCGCTGGGAGCGAACGGTCGCAGCCCGCTATCATCCGGGAGGCCGTGCCCCGCGGGGCCAGAGCGGTGCGGAGGCGTGCGTGCGGATGGCGGAGTGGGAGAAGGTCGCCGAGATCGGCGACGTGCCGGAGAACGACATGCGCGAGGTCGAGGCGCACGGCGAGCGGCTCGTGCTGGCCAACGTCGGCGGCACCTACTACGCGTTCGGCGCCTGGTGTCCCCACGTCGGCACCTCGCTGGCCCTCGGCTACTTGCGCGAGCATACGGTGACCTGCTTCGCACACCTGTGGCGCTTCGACGTGCGCGACGGCCGCATCCTCTACCCTCCCATGGAGGGCGTGGCGCGTGGCTACAACCTGCCCGTGTATCCAGTGCGCGTCGAGGGCCGCGACATCCTGGTCGGCCCGCGCCAGCCCTGAGCGCTAGCGGCCGAGCCGCTCGAAGAAGCCCTCGCGCTCCAGGTCCTCGAGGATCTGCGGGTAGATGAAGTCGCGCGGGTCGGCTTCGGCGGCCCGTGGGTTGCGCTCGGCGGCGAACTCGAGCATCGCTCGCGCGCCTTCCACGGTCGGATACGGCTTGCTGGCCAGATAGCGCGAGCTATACGCCTCCCAGGTGTCCGCCACCAGCGCCTGGTTCTCGGTCTTCATCCAGGTGGCCAGGATGCGCTCCGACTCAGCGCGGTTCGTCTTGAAGAAGTGGATCGCCTCGACGAACGCGCGCATGAAGGCGCGCACCGTCTCCGGCTGCTCGCGCAGGTAGCGTCCGCCCACGCCCACGCTCACGAACGGGAACTGCACGTCGCGCACGTCGGCCAGGACGGGGAAGCCCAGTCGCTCCGCCTCCTCGCCGAACGCCTCGTCGACTACTGTCGCGTCCACACTGCCCGCCTGTAGGGCCGCGAAGCGCGACTGCTGCGCGCCGATCTCGATCACCGTCAGATCGGTCTCGGGCTGCACCCCGAGCTTGCGCAAGGTGAGGTGAAATGCCACGTCGGATGCGCCGCCGCGCCGCGCCGTGGCGCCGCGTCCCCCTTTGAGGTCCGCGCCCGAGCGGATGCGCGGGTTGGCGATCAGCACGTACGGCAGCACCGGCACGTAGTGGGCGATGTCGAACAGGTCGGCGCCCTCGAGCCGCGCGTTGACGATCGCCGGGCTGCCGGTGGTAATGATCGGCACCTCGCCCGACACCGCCGACTGCACGGCCAGCGTCGCGCCCTCGATGAACACCAGCTCGACCTCGAGGCCGTGCTTCTGGAACAAGCCGACATCCTGCGCGACCCATAGCGGGGCGGACTGCCCGCCGACGGTGAACCACGCGGCCTTGAGCCGCACCGGGGCCGGCGGCGCCGCCGGCGCGGATGCTGTGCCCGCCGCCGGACTGCTGCCCCGGCTGGCCGGTGCTGCGCCCGGGCCAGCGGGGGGAGGCGCAGGGGATGAACAGGCGCCGAGCGGGGCGAGGGCGAGCAGCAGCGCGAGCAAGCCAGTGGGCAGGGTCGGCAGACGCATCGTTGCTCCCCATAGCGAGCTGCGGCCGAGTGCCGCGCCGAGCCGGTCGCTGGGGAGCATAAGCCGTGACGCGGACGGTGTCAATCGATAGCGGTCAATGGGTACAGCCGGCGCACGGGCCAGGCCGGTCGAGCACCTGCACGCCGTGCGCTCCCGCCACGTAGGCGCGGTGGGCGACCCCAAGAAACAGGCCGTGCTCGACCACCCCGGTCAGTTCCTTGAGGGTCGTGGCCAGCTGGCCGGGCTCGGCCAGCGGCCCGAACTGGCAGTCGAGGATGTAGTGGCCCTCGTCGGTGACGAACGGCTGTCCCGCGACGGTCCGCAAGGCCACGGCTGCCCCCAGCGCTTGGAGGCTGGCCGCGGTGTGCCGCCAGCCAAACCGTATGACTTCGACGGGAATGGCCGCGCGCTCGCCCAGCGCCGCCACCAGCTTGCTGGCATCGGCAATGATGACCACGCGGCGGCTGGCCAGCGCCACGAGCTTCTCGCGCAGCAGCGACCCGCCGCGGCCCTTAGTGAGCCCCAGCGTGTGCGGCTCGATCTCGTCGGCGCCATCGATGGTCACGTCGATCCGCGGCACCGTATCGAGGGAGGCGAGAGGAATGCCGTGCGCGCGGGCGTGTGTCGCGATCCGCTCCGAGGTGGGAACGCCGTGGATGTCCAGGCCCCGGGCGCCGAGCTCGGCCACGAAGTGCTCCGCCGTGCTGCCGCTGCCCAGCCCGACCACCATGCCATCGCGAACCTCGGCCAGCGCGGCCCGCGCCGCCGCCCGCTTGCACGCCTCTGGTTCGGCGCTCACGTGTTCCTCTCGGGGGTCGGCACGCCAGCGCACCTCCCTCAATCGGCGCGCTCGTGCTCGTGACTCGCCATGCCCATTGAGGGAGTTGTAGCGCCCGGTACCTCATGCTGGCGAGCAGCGCCTCGAACCAATGTGGACAGTAGCCGCTGGTGATTGACGGCGGGGATAAGCCCTGCCAGAATAGCCACGCCGACCTGGGCAGCGGTAGAGTACGCCCGTCGGCAATGGATTGCAGGCGGTATCGTGGGCGAGGGGAGGAACGCATGGCGAGGGCGTGCGCAGCGTGGCGCGGTTGGCTCGCGAGCATCGTGGGGGCGGGGATGATGCTCGTTGGGTGCAACGCGCCGGCCGCGCGGACCAGCCCGACGACCTCCAGCGCACCCGCCAGCAGCTCGCCAGCGGCATCTGCTCCCGGTCCGTCCGCTGCCCCCCACGTCTCGATGGAGCCGGCTACCGTGCGCATCGGCGTGATCGGGCTGGTCTCCGACGCGGGCATCTTCCTGGCCGAGGAGCGCGGCTACTTCGCGGAGCAGAACCTCACGCTCCAGAGCGAGCAGTTCGACACCGCGGCCACGATGATGCCGCTGCTGTCCTCCGGCCAGCTCGACATCGCCACGGGCGGGATCAACGCGGGGCTGTTCAACGCCATCGCCCGCGGGTTGCCGGTGCTGCTCACCGCCGACAAGGGCTCCCAGCCGCCGGGCGCGGGCGCCAATGTCGTGATGGTCCGCACGGATCTCGCCGAGAGCGGCGAGATCCGTGGCCCCCGTGACTTCCGGGGCCGCACTGTCGGCGTCGATGTGCCCGGCACGGTCAATCGCTACTTCTGGGACAAGTACCTCGGCCAGGAAGGGCTGTCCCTGGCGGACACGAATCCCCAGATCCTGTCCTTCCCCGACATGGTCGGCGCGCTGGCCAACCGCCGCCTCGATGCCGCGCTGGCGCCCGAGCCGTTCCCCACGCTCGCCGAGGGCAACGGCGCGGCGGTGAAGTTCCTCACCACTGACCAGATCGCGCCGTACTCGCAGCCCGGCGTGCTGTTCTACTCGCGCGAGTTCGCGGAGCGGCAGGCCGACGTGGGCCGACGCTTCATGGTCGCCTATCTCAAGGGCGTGCGCGACTACAACCGTGCGCTGGAGCGCCGCGATGCCGAGTTCGACGCCGTGATCGAGGTGCTGACGCGGCGCACGAGCTTGAAGAACCCCGCCGTCTACCGGCAGATGGTGCCGTTCAGCATCGATCCGGACGGCACCCTGTTTCGCGACAGCATCATGGATATGCAGGCGTACTTTCGTCAGACGGGCGAGGTGCAGGAAGAGGTGCCCTGGGAGCGGATAGTCGATACCCGCTTCATCGAGTATGCGGTCCAGGTTCTAGGGCCGTATCGTCGCTGACGCCGCAGACACGACGGCCGTGTGACAGCGATCGCCTGGCCAGGTCGATTCTCCGATCAGTGCATTCGCTCCAGTATCCTCGCGCTCCATCTGGCGAGTGGCTCGGGGCGTGGAGCGATCGCTGGTGCATCTGACGCCCAACGGCAGTGGCATGGACACTGCAATAGCGCTTGCTATGTGGATAGTGTGCTCAGCGTGAGAGGAGTGAGCGGATGGCAAGCGTGACCAAGTCGATCGATGTGCGTGTGCCCGTACGGACGGCCTACGACCAGTGGACCCAGTTCGAAGAGTTCCCCCGGTTCATGGAGGGCGTGAAGTCCGTCAAGCAGCTCGATGACACCCACCTCCATTGGATCGCCGAGATCGGCGGCCAGACGAAGGAGTGGGATGCCGAGATCACCGAGCAGGTCCCGGACGAGCGGATCGCCTGGAGAAGCACGTCTGGCGCGAAGAACGCCGGGGTCGTGACGTTCCATCGCCTAGGCGATGGCCTGACCCGCGTGACCCTCCAGATGGAGTACGAGCCCGAAGGCGCTGCGGAGAGCATCGGCGACGCCCTCGGCTTCGTGAGCCGCCGTGTGGAGGGCGATCTCGAGCGGTTCCGCGACTTCATCGAGGGGCGCGGGGTCGAGACGGGGGCCTGGCGGGGCGAGGTGCGTCAGGATCCCACTCGCTGAGCC
>JADGHJ010000269.1 GCA_019686175.1 Chloroflexota bacterium
GCGGGGGGCGCGGCCCCGGCCCGGTCGGCGTGGGGGGCGGTTGGCCCCCCGAGAGCGTTACGGTGAGGACGTACTCGCCGGTCGTGTCGCCCAGGCCGCGGGCCACGACCGTGTAGGTCCCGCTGCGCGGCAGCGTCACCTCGATCAGCGAGTTCAAGTCGCCGCCGCTGTCGTCATCCTCGGCCAGGGTGCGGCCGTCCGGGTCGAGCAGTTCAAGGTACGGGTCGAGCTGGCTGCGGCCCGGCCGGTCCAGTGCGATGCGCACCTGCTGGCCCTGCCGCCCCTCGAACGTGTACAGGTCGCGCGCCTCGGCGAAACGGATCTCGCCCTGCACGCGCTCGCCCAGCGGCACCGGCCCCTTGTTGCTCACCAGCCGGCCCAGGCCTGGCTCCAAAGTGAGGCGGTACTGGATCGGCCGCGAGGTGTCGGCGAACACCACGGCCTCGTACGTCCCCGTCTGGCTCGGCACGAACGAGATGCCGAGGCCCCGGCCGCGGGTGGCGCGCACCACTTCCCAGTCGCCACTTGGGTTGGCGAGTTGCACGCGCGTCGGGCCGTCGGTGTCGAGGATCAGCGTCATCCGCTCACCCTGTGTGGCTGGGAACGACCAGACATCGCGCCGGGTCCCCTCGGCGACCGACAGCGCGCCGCTGACCTCCGTCTGTTGGGGAAGCAGGCCGCGCTGCACGCTCTGCTCGCCCCAGCCGGTCTCCAAGGTGAGTTGATACTCGCCGCCACAGTCGTCGCGGGCCGACCGCACTCGCACCGTGTACTCGCCGTCCTGCGGCAGCACGCCCTGCAGGAACGAGTTCAGGCCCCCGCCACTGTCGTCGTCGCGCGCCAGGAGCAGGCCGTCCGGCCCTAGCAGCTCCATCAGGGGATCGAAGCGACTGCCCAGGCTGCGCACGGCGTACAGCATCAGCTCGTCGCCCTCGTTGCCGCGGAAGGTCCACGACTGCCGCTCACCGAACTCGCGCAGAGAGCCGCGGAACAGGACGTCACCGCTGGTGCCTAGCGTGGCGGCCACGACGTTCGGGTCGCTGTTGCTGGGGGTTCCCATCCAACCGAGGAGCACGTAGTCGCCGGTGCAGCCGTCGGCGCTGAACGGCCGAACCACGATGGTGTAGGTACCGGTGTGCGCCAGTCGCCGGCTCAGCCACGAGTTGAGGTTGTAGCCGCTGTCGTCGTCGATGTCCTCGCGGCTGCCGTCGGGCGCGAGTAGCTCGACCAGTGTGTCCCAGCCACCCAGCCCATCGACGGTGATGGCCACGCGCTCGCCGGCCGTGCCCTCGAACGTCCAGCGGCCGGTCTCGCCCGCCGTGGAGAGCTGAGCGGTCACGCTGTCCCCCGCGCTCAGGGTGCAGGGCTCGATTACTAGCGGGATATTAGCGCTCGCCGTCCTCCCGCCTGGGCCACTGCTGCGAGCACGCACGGTGAGCGTGGTCGGTCCGGGTGGGGCATCGCAGGCGTTCCAGAAAAAGCGATAACCCGAGGCGAGGAAGCGCGCGTCGCCTAGCTCCTGGGCGACTTCGGGGCGCGGATCGCCGTATCCAGCGGTTCCGAGGAGCTGGCCGTCGCCCGCGGGGCCCAGCCACACCTCCACCGAGTCGGGGGCGATTCCCGTACCGGCGCTCACGGTGGTGTCCACGGCCCAGCCGCCGATCACCACATTGCCCCGGATGGTGCTATCCGCAGCCGGTCGCTCGATCACGAGGCGCAGCCCCGACACCTGTGCCCGCGCGGGCATCGGGTCCAACCAGAGCAAGGGGAGCAGGGCGAATGCGACGAGGAGCGCGCTCGACCGCCGGATACGAGAACCAACCATGGAGATCTCCTCTGGCGGAAATCGAGGATGTCGTGGAACCGCCGAGTCGCCGCACGCATTGTAGCACTTGCGCCGCACCGTGCCATTATCCCGTTGAGTGGGCCCTCCGCGTCATATCCACGGCGCTCCGGGGTTCTCCGATCGATCGCAGTGGTTCCCGCACACCCCGGTTGGAGTGAGCACGGTCGCTAGCCCGTGCGCTCTCGGGGAAACAGCTCAGCGCGGAGGCGCCCCGCGGGCCGGAGCGCTCTCTCCCTGGGCGGGGGAAGCGGCCCGGGGAGTAGCCGCCTCGGGCTCGCCCTGGCGACAGGCTGCCACACCTGCCGGATGCGGTGCCGTGGAGCCAGCGATCGGGTGGCAGGGGTGTCCGTAGAGACCTGCCTCGGGGTGGGCGAACTCCCAGCGGCCCGCGCTGGCCGGCGCCTCGAGGTCGGTCCAGCGGAGCAAGTCGAGGACGTTGAAGCGACCATCGTGGTGCCAGCCGGGCGATGGATCGGGCATCTGGCCGAGCGGGCACACGCGGTCGAGCCCGAGGGCACCGAGCTGCTCGGCGAGCACCAACAGGCGCGGCGGCGGCAGCGCCACTCCCGCCGTCTGGAGGTAGCGCTGCACCGGGGCGAGCAGCGCCGGGATGGTCGCCACGTCGTCGACGGGCTTCACCCGTACCGTGCGGTTCAGGCACGAGGCCGCGAACGCTGGGTCCTCCTCGTACACCACCGTCCAGGCAGTGCTCCCCGGGCTAGCGTGCAGGGCGACGCGGGGATCATCGAGCGCGCGGAACTCGACCGCGGCGCGCAGGTCGCGGATCGCCGCCGTCTCGTCGAGGCGCAGGCGCCCGCGCGGCATCAGCCGCTCGGCCTCGGCGAGGGCCTGCGCGAGCGCGGCGGCAAACGCGCGTGGCGCGACGGTTCCGCCCCGCTCGACGTAGAACAGGTGTGGCGACAGGCAGCCCTGCTGGTCGTACTTCGCCACGTCGTAGGCCGCGCGCGCCGCCGTCTCCGCTACCGTGTCGGCGGAGAGCGCCTCGCGGCCGATCACGCCGAAGCTCAGCTTGTGGCTGTAGGCGATGAACCGTTTGGTGGGTGGGACGCGCGCGCGGATACTGGCCATCGCCGCCTCGCCCCCGTAGGCGATCACGGCGTCGGCGCGCTCGAAGGCCACCGCCTCCAGCGCCTCGTCGCCGCCAGGCCACCAGCACACGGCCAGGCACTCGCCCAGTCGCGGATCGACCGCCGCCAGCGAGGCGGCGAACAGCGGCGCGAACAGGGGCTCTTCCGACGCGGCCTTGCCCAGGCAGGCCGCCTTGGCGAGCAGTGCGCACACCAGGCTCTGCGCCGGCAGGCCGGGCACGTTGCCCGCGAACACGTGCATCGCCAGGCGGGGGCCGTACGCCCGGCTGTAGCCGCCGAAGGCGGGACGCGGCCGAAAAGCGTCCAGGTAGGCGGGATCACCCAGCTCGCTGGTCAGGAGCCGCCACAGGTTCTCGGCGCGGAAGGTGGCGAGGTAGCCCGGCAGCCCCTTGCGGACCATCGGGGCGCAGTAGCCGGTGATCGCCGGCAGCGCGCGCTCGGCCAGTCGCCGCCAGGGCGACCACGGGTCGAGCCAGCGGTTGATCGCCCGGTCGATGGTGGCCACCACCTGGCTCACCGGCACCCGTGCCAGGTAGGCGTCGCGGGCCGCGGCGATATGCTCGACCACGGCGGCGAGTTGCGCGGGCGCGAGCACGGGCACGCGCAGCACGACCGCTGCGCCAGTGGCGCGGTCGCCATCTGGGGGGAACTCCAGCAAGCGCCAGTCGCGCACCGTGGCCGTGTCGAGGCCTGGTAACCACCAGGCGTCGATTGGGTCACACGTGCCGGCCACGGGCGCCCTCGCGGGCGCGCCGAGGGCCGGCTCCGCCCGGCCCGGCCATGCCTCAGTGCGCGCCATCTGCCGCTCCTCTCAGCGCTCGCTGGCGGCCTCGCGCTGGGCGCTCAGCAGCTCGTCGATGGCGATCGAGCAGCCGCGGGCCTCGGTGCCGCTGGCGCGGCCCACCAGCTCGAAGCCCTCACCGAGCAGGTAGCCGATATCCTCGGTGAGCACGTGAGCCACCGAGCCGCGGTTGGCCAGGTCGAAGTGGCATAGCAGCCCCATCTCGCCTGGCGGCAGTTCCTCGAGCGTCTCGGGGTCCAAGACGCGCGTGCGCGCCCAGGGCACCACGGTCTTGTACCGCGGCGCCGCGACGCCAGTGAGATGGTTGCGCAGCACCGCGTCCAGGAACTGGGTGCTATGTTCGGTGAGCCCGTACATGTTTACGCAGTACTCGCGCGGGATCCCCAGCGCATCGCGGAGCTGCGCGTACAGCTCGCGGCGTGGCACCTCGCGCGAGCGGCCCTTGTAGCCGCCCGTGTCCATCAGACGGCTGCCCGGCGGGAGCCGGAAGCGCAGGCCCCGCTCGGCCAGCGCGTCGAGGAGGTGGACGAAGGCGAAGCTGGTGGCCAACAGCGCCACGGGCTCGCCGCTCGCCTCGCTGGCGTGTAGGGCGCCGATCAGTGCCTCGAGGTCGATGCCGCTCTCGCGGAGCAGGAAGGCGCTGTCGGGCGCGCCGTAGCGCTCGACCATCAGGCTCAAGTAGTGGGCCAGCGAGGAGTGGGGCATGGCCTGCCGCGAGGGGCTGAGCACCAGCAGCCGCATCGGCCGGCCCTCGGGCAGCAGGTGCGCCTGCCAGTTGAGCGTGGCCGACAGGTCGTACAGCACGAGGTTGGGATGGTAGTGGCGGCTGGTCTTGCCGCCGGTGGTCCCGCTCGACTGGAAGCAGGCGGCAGCCTGCTCCGGCGGGAAGGTGGTCAGCACCGCCTCCTTGAACGCCGCGATGGGCACCGCCGGCACCTCCTGCCAGCGAGTGACGTTGTCGGGAGTGCGCCCCTGTCGCTCGCAGTAGCGCCGGTATGGCGCGTTGTGGCGGAACTGGTAGGCGAACAGCCGCAGGGCCAGGGCGTTGAACTCGGCTTCGTCGCGCGGGGCGTCGACGCCGCGCGCGATGAACGCCTCCAGCTCTGGCTGCAGCTCGGGAGGCGGCGCCGCGCGCGGCACGACGACCGGGACCGCCGGGGCCTCGGCGGGCGAGGGAAGTGGGCCGTTGGGCTCCAGCACCGCGCGCCCGACGACCTTGCCGGCCCGCAGGGCGGCGAGCGCGGTGTTGGCGTCGTCCAGCGGGTAGCGTTGGGTTACCACCGCTCGCACCTGCCCACGCGCCACGAGATCGACGGCGTCCACCAGTTCGGCCCGCGTGTTGCCCACCGCGCCCAGCACCCGCGCCTCGCGCAGCACCAGCAGCAGTGGATTCACTGCAAATGGCGCGGCCCCGTAGCCCACGAACACCAGCCGCCCGCGCCGCCGCAGCATGCGCACCGCCCCTTCCATCGTCTCCGCTGCGGCGACGCATTCGAACACCACGTCGGCGCCCTCGCCACCGGTCCAGCGCAGTACGGCGTCCACGGGGTCGGCCTCGGCGGCGTTGACCACCGCCTCCGCGCCCAGCTCGCGCGCCAGGGCCAGCTTGGCGGGCGTGCGCCCGATGGCCAGCACCCGCGCCCCCGCTAGCCGCGCGAGCTGCACCAGCGCGAAGCCCACCGCGCCCACCCCGTACCTGTCTGGTATACACATCGACGAGCCCACGCTAC
>JADGHJ010000270.1 GCA_019686175.1 Chloroflexota bacterium
CGCCAAGCTGGGCAAGGCGGTGCGCGCTACCGCGCAGAACGCCGAGGTGGCGCTGGTGTGCGGGATCGACGTGGCGAGTATCCGACGGCTAGTGTTCGGGCTGGGCACGGCGCTGGCCGCCGCGGCCGGGGCGCTGCTGGCGGTGATCTACACGATCTACCCCGAGATGGGCCGCGCTTTCCTGATGAAAGCGTTCGCCATCATCGTGCTCGGCGGGCTGGGCAGCTTCCAGGGCGCGTTCCTGGGCGCGCTGGCGCTGGGCGTGGCCGAGGCGTTCGCCGGCTATCTCTGGAACACCCAGATCGCCGAGGCGGTGGCCTACGTGGTGTTCATCGGCGTGCTGCTGGTGCGGCCCGGCGGCCTGTTCGGGACCAGCGAGTGAGGGGCGCGCGATGGCCGAGATCGTCGAGACGCCGCGCGAGGTGCCCACCGAGGAGACAACCCCATCCCCGCCGCGCCTGCGGGCGGCCTTCCAGCCGCCACGGGCCCTGGTGCTCGGCGTGCTGGTGGCCCTCGCGCTGGTGGCTGTGGCCCTGCCGTTCGTCGCCACCGCCTACGTTGTCCGCCTGGGGTTCATCCTGCTACTGTGGGTGGCGCTGGCGTCGAGCTGGAACCTGCTGTCCGGCTACACCGGCTACGTCTCGTTCGGCCACGCGGGCTTCTTCGGGCTGGGCGCCTACGCCGGGGCGATCCTCATCACGCGGCTGGCCATGGTGGCTGGCCGGCCTTGCCGCCGGCGGGCTGTGCATGCTGGTCGGGCTGGCGATCGGCTGGCCCACGCTGCGGTTGCGCGGGCCGTACTTCGCCGTGGCGCTGCTGGGGCTCAGCGAGGTGGCGCGCATCATCGCCACGGTGTGGGAGCCGCTCACGCGCGGCGGGCTGGGCATCACGCTGCCGCCCACCGCCGACCTGGTAGCCGACTACTACGCCATGCTGGCGCTGGCCGTGGCGGCCACGGCGCTCGTCTGGGCCGTGGCCCGCTCGCGGCTCGGCCTGCGGCTGCTAGCCATCCGCGAGGACGAGACGGCGGCCGAGGTGGTCGGCGTGCCCACCACGCGCTTGAAGCTGCTGGTGTTCACCCTCAGCGCCGGCTTCCCGGGCCTCGCGGGCGCGCTGTACGCCTGGGAGACCAGCTTCATCGATCCCGGGGCGGTGTTCAGCATCAACTGGTCAGTGCGCACCATCGCCTCCGCCATGTTCGGCGGGGCCGGCACGGTGGTGGGGCCGGTGGTCGGCGCGCTGGGGCTGAATCTGCTGGCCGAGGTGCTGTGGGTGCGCTTCCCGTTCCTGCACCCGGTGCTGTTCGGGGGACTGCTCATCGTGATCGTGGTGTTCATGCCGGGCGGGCTGATGGCCCTGGCGCAGCGGCGCGGTTGGCTGCTGCGCCCGCGCGCCTGGTAGGGGGCGCCGATGGCGGACGGGGCCATCCTGCGCGTGAGCGGGCTGACCCGCCGCTTCGGCGGCGTGGTCGCCGTGGACCAGCTCTCGTTCGCGCTGACCCCTAATCGTATCTGAGGGCTGATCGGGCCGAACGGCTCGGGCAAGACCACGCTGTTCAACCTGCTCTCGGGCGTGCTGCAGCCCGATAGCGGCACCATCGAGCTGTTCGGCCACGACGTGACCGGCTGGCCCAGCCACCGCATCACCGCGCTGGGTCTGGGCCGCACCTTCCAGCTCACCCGCCTGTTCCGCCAGATGACCGTGTACGAGAACCTGCTGGTCGCCGCGCGCCAAGCCGACGCCACGGCGAGCCGCGCCCGCGCCGACGAGCTGCTCGCCTTCGTGGGGCTCACGCCCCTGCGCGACGAGTACGCTGGCAACCTCTCCTACGGCCAGCAGAAGCTGCTGGAGCTCATGCGCCTGCTGATGACCGAGCCGCGGCTGATCCTGCTCGACGAGCCGTTCGCGGGCGTGAACCCCGTGATGGAGAACCGACTGGTCGGCCTGATCCACGAGCTGCTGGCCCAGGGCGTCACGTTCCTGATCACCGACCACGAGATGCGCCTGATCCTGACCCTGTGCGAGCGGGTGCTGGTGCTGGACTACGGCAAGCTGATCGCCGAGGGCGCGCCGGCAGCCATCCAGCGCGACGAGCGGGTGATCGCCGCCTACCTGGGCCGCCGCAGGGCGGATGGCGCGGCGGAGCCCACGCCATGAACGATGTGGTGCTGCGCGTGTGCGACGTGCGCGCCGGCTACACCGAACTCGACGTCCTGCGCGGGGTCTCGATCGAGGTGCGCCGCGGCGAGCTGGTCAGCCTGATCGGGCCCAACGGCGCGGGCAAGAGCACGGTGCTCAAGGCCGTGATGGGGCTGCTGCGCCCGCGCGCCGGCCGCGTCGAGTTCGACGGCACCGACATCACCGGCTGGCGCGCCGACCGCGTGGTGCGGCGCGGGCTGGCCTACGTGCCGCAGGGCCGCATCGTGTTCCCGCAGATGAGCGTGCAAGAGAACCTGGAGATGGGCGCGTTCACCGTCGACGCCCCGGCCCGCGTGCGCGTCGCCCTAGAGCGCGTGTACGCTCTGTTCCCGCGCCTGGCCGACCGCCGCCGCCAGCTGGCCGGCACCATGTCGGGCGGCGAGCAGCAGATGCTGGCCATCGGCCGCGCGCTGATGATCGAGCCGCGCGCGATCCTGCTCGACGAGCCGTCGCTCGGCCTGGCGCCGCTGTTCCAGGACCTGATTTTCGAGAAGATCGCCGAGCTGCGCACGCTGGGCCTTACGCTACTGATGGTCGAGCAGAACGCCGCCCGCGCGCTGGAACTCAGCGATCGCGGCTACGTTCTGGAGCTGGGCCGCAACCGCTATGAGGGGCCGGGCGCGGCGCTGCTGGGCGACCCCCGCGTGCGCGCGCTGTACCTGGGCGGCTAGAGGGGGCCCCCACTCGCTCGCGTCTAGCCGGCACGCCACAGCCCGGAGCGAGAGCGCAGCAGGTCGTAGGAGATGACCAGGCGCGGGCGCAGCAGGCGCTCGACGCGCGCCAACCCGCCGCCCGCCAGCACCAGCAGGCCGCAAAGCACCGTGAGCAGGTGGGCGAGCGTGCTGGCCCCGAGCGGGCCGACGCAGCGCGCCAGCCACGTACCCGCCAACAGCAGCAAGGCGCCGGTGCTAGCCAGCGCCACGGCCACTGCGTGCCGCACTCGCGGCAGCACACCCCAAGAGTGCACGACGCTGCGGGCGAGCACCTCGTCCCGAACACGCCACAGTGGGGGCCAGCCCGCCGTCGTAATCGGGCACCTGGCCACGAACCGGGCGCGCATAGCGCCACGCCATCGGCGCAGTCGGCGCTGACGCAACGACATCGGCCGCGCGCGTCGCGCCGAGTCCCACAGCACGATGCGGCGCTGAGGGACATCGAGAACCTGAGCTGCGCCACGAGCCATCTAGCTATCGCCTCCCATGCCACCTTTTGCGGAAGCCGTGCCAGCCCCACCGCCGCAGGCGGCTGTAACCGTGCGTCCGGTTACCAGCTCATTCCTCGAGCGGTTTGCGCCCGCAAAAGGCGCCGCATATGCCTACCTGCGCCGCCGCCCTCGCGATGCTGCTCGCCCTCGACGTCAGCCCGCTCCTACCCCCGCGTCGGTGGCCCATGCCGTCGGTGGGCGCGGAGGTGGCAGTGCTCCCGGAGGCCGACAGCCTGGTCCTGCTAGCGCTAGGCGCGCTGGCCGCCGCCTGGCGGCTGCGCTGCCGCGGCCCCCTCCCCACTCCCTGGCCCGCTACGGGAGCGGGGCAGAGCAAGCGGCGCTGGGGAAGACGACGAGCGGGGCGGGGATTCGTGCGCCGCACGGAGCGGGCGGAGGCTGCGCGCTGTCCCTGGCTGCGCCGCCGCAACGGGCGGGCTTCGGGTATGCTGTGGCTATCCTGGAGCACGCGATCACGGCGGGCGGAGCACGAGGATGGATGCGGAGCGGCGCCTGCTGCTGACGGGGTTCGAGCCCTGGGCCGACCACGCCGCCAACCCGGCCGAGGTGCTGGCGCGGCGCCTGGACGGCTGGCGGCACCGCGGCTGGCGCGTGTGCGGCGTGGTGCTGCCCGTCGCCCTGGACGCCGGCCCCGCAGTGCTCACCGCCGCGCGGCGCGACCTGCGGCCGCACGCCGTGCTGCACCTGGGCCTGGCCGCCAGCCGCCCCGGACTCACCGTCGAGCGCTGGGCGCACAACGTCGCCGACTTCCCGCTGCCCGACAACCGCGGTGCCCAACCGCGCGGCGAGCCGCTGGCCGAGGACGGGCCCACGCGCCTGGCCGCCACGCTGCCCGTGGCCGCCGCCGTGCACGCGCTGGCGGCCGCGGGAGTGCCGGCCACACCCTCGGCGAGCGCGGGCCAGTTCGTCTGCAACGCGGTGCTGTACGCCTCGCTGCGCTGGGCTGCCGCCGCCCGCTTCGCCGGCCCGGTCGGCTTCGTGCACCTGCCCAGTCCCCAGACGCTGGCCCTCGACACCCAGGAGCGCGCGCTGGAGCGCCTGCTGCGCTGGCTCGTCGCCGCTCAACTGTAGGCGCGCAGCAGCAGGCGCAGGTAGCGCGGCACTGCGTCGGCCCACTGCCAGCGCTCGTCTGGCGGCAGGCCGCGCACGATGCGGTGGTAGATTAGCGCCTGGTACAGCGGCCCCACGCGCTCGGCCAAGGCGAACGCCGCACGCAGGCGGCGCAGAGGCGCGAGCGCCGTCCACGGTTCCAGGTACGCCTCGCGCAGCCGCTCGGCCAGCGCGGGCTCGGCGGGCAGGCGCGGCGACTCCTCGAGCAGGCAGTACAGGGCCAGCAACGGCTGGGTGATCGCCCCGTCCGACCAGTCGAGGAACACCGGACGCCCGTCCACGAGGTAGATGTTGTCGGCGTACAGGTCGCCGTGCTCCAGCGTGTCCGGCAGGCCCACGGCGGCGAGCGCGCGGCAGTCGGCTTCCACCGCGGGCGCCAGGCGCTGCAGCACGCGGCGCTCGTGGGCGGCCAGGGGGCGCAGGGCGGCGGCGTCGGCCAGCAGCGCGCGCCAGCCGGCCAGCAGCCAGGGCAGCCGGCGGTCGAAGGCGCCGGCCGCCCGCAGGCGCGGTGCGTGGGATGCGGCGGCGCGCTGGAGCGCGGCGAACGCCCGCACGGCGGCCTCCCACCGCGCCGGGTCGGGCTCGTGGGTGAGGGGGTGGCCGTCGAGCGCGGCGAGCAGCAGCCAGTTGCGCGCCGCATCGTGAGCCAGCACGGCCGGGAAGTGCGCGGGTTGCCAGCGCGCCAGGGCCGCGGTGAGCCGCGCCTCGTGGGGGAACAGCGCGGGCGCGGCCTTGAAGTACACCGGCCCGGCCGCCGTGGGCGCGCGCAGCAGGCAGGAGATGGTCCAGGCGCGCAGCTGCTCGACCGGGCCGGCGCGCGGGCGGCCCAGCGCGGCGAGCCGGACGTCGAGCCACGCCACCGCTCGCGGGAACCAGCCCGCCTGCGCCCAGGCCGCGCGCCCCGGCGGCGGGCCGGCCCGCCCCTCGGCCGCCCCCGCGCGCC
>JADGHJ010000271.1 GCA_019686175.1 Chloroflexota bacterium
CCCGTACCGCCACGCCGGTACCCACGCCGACTGCCACGCCACCGCCCACGCCGGTGCCGCCCCCGCCCCTACCAGGGCTGCCGGTGCGGCTGCGCATCCCGAGCATCGGCGTCGATACGCCCGTGGTGGAACTGGACATGGTCGACGATCCGGAGGACGGCTTGCACTGGGAGACGGTCCCTTTCGTCGCAGGCCACTACGCCATCACTGGGCTGGTGGGGTCGCCGAGCAACGTGGTGATCGCCGGCCATGTGGCCACGCGCGACCAGGGCAACGTGTTCCGCGACCTGTATCGCGTCCGACTCGGCGACCCGGTGGTGGTCTACACCGCCGAGGGCGAGTTCACCTACCGCGTCGCTGAAGTCCGCGTGGTGCGCCCGGAGGAGGTCGAGGTCCTCCAGCCCGCCGGAGCCGTGCCCCGACTGTCGCTACTGACGTGTGCTGGCACCTTCGACTTCCGCTCGCGGACCTTCTCGCACCGGCTGGTCGTGATCGCCGAGCTGGTCACCTAGGAGCAGCGTTCGGCATGGTGGGGGCTGTCGCCGCCGTGCACGGCGGGTTCGCCCTTGAGGGCGCCGAGCTCGACCAGCCCGCCAGGGGCTGTAGCTCACGGGCCGCGCTTCACCCAGTTGACGCTCGCCGCGAGCGGGCGATTGTTCGAGGTAATCGTCGCCGACCCTAGAAAACCGCCCGGCAGCTCGGCCAGACTGCTCAGCACATAGGTGGCACTGTCGAGCGGCGGCAGCACCTCCTGCGTCTGGTACACGGCCCGCCCGGCGTGGTCATAGTAGGTGATCCGTAGCTCCGCGGGGTCCGCGACCAGGTTCTGCACCCGCAGACCCGCCGTCCAACCGCCGAAGTCGCGGGCGAGGAAGGGAACCGCGAGCGTTGCTGCGCTGGCTGCTACCGCGGGATGGCAGATCCGCAGAGCGCCCGCCGCCTGGTGATGCTCCACGAGCGCCACCAGCGCCCCGCCCGGGGCCGTCACGGTCGCGGAGCCGACATAGCCGTCCGCCAGCACGGGGTTGTCCCCCGGGACGAACGTCGCGCTCGCCCAAGGGGCAATGGTGGTCGACTCGGTGACCGGCGCCGCGCCCGGCGCCCGCCAATAGGCCACCGTGACCGATGCGGGAGCCGTGCCGGTGTTCAGCACCCGGATGACGCTCGACCAACCGCCCGCCCGCTTATACACCAGGGGGACAGCGAGCGTCCCCACGTCCTCCGCGAGGAGCGTGTAGGCCGTGCTCGCGCTGGCGTCGACTTGGGCCGCCACTGCGGCGAGCACGCCCCCGCCAGTCTCGACCACCGCGCTGCCTTGGAAGCGTTCGGGCAGATCTGGCACCTCCGTTAGTGGAAGGGCGGCGGCCGCCCGCGGCGCGAGCGCCGCCGTCTGGCGAGCGAGCGGATGACCACTTGGATCGTAGTAGGTGGCGGTGACCGTCACGAGGCTCTCGGTCGGGTTCTGCAGGTACAGGATGTGCGGGCCGCCCGGCCCGGCGCGTTGCACCAGCGGCGCGTACAGGCGCGGGGCCGGCGCGCCGGTGGCGAGGTAGCTATGGCGCTCGGCGCCAGGACGATCCTGCTGGACCCAGGCAGTGAGCCGGCCCGGCGTGTCGAGCACCGCCGTCCCCTGGAACCCGGCGGGGACCTCCGCCAGGCTGTGCAGGGGCACGGGAAGCACCCCGTACGCCGGCACGCTGGCGGGCACGGTAGCCACGGCGAGCCCGTCGACGCCGTAGAAGGTGACGGTGAAAGGCGTCGCCTGCGCAGTGGGGTTGTGGAGCAGGAGCGTGCTGGTCCAGCCGTCCTGCCCCTTGACCACGCGGGGCAGGAATAGGCGGCTGGCAGCCTCGGCGGGCACTCGGTAGGCGGTGGCGCCGCGGCTGTCGTAGAGCCAGGGGAGCGCGGCCAGCACCGTGCGATAGGCGTTGATGCGCCCGGCGCCGAGTTGCTCGTCGCGGCCGGACGCGGCGCGCGTATCTGCGTGGGCCTCGATCAGGGCGCGCACGGCGTCGGGCGTGAGGGTCGGGTTGACCGCCCACACCAGGCCGGCGAGGCCCGTGACATGCGGGGCGCCCTGGGAGCTCGTGCTGGCGGCCGCATAGGTGTTGCCGGCCGCCGGATCCCAGAACGTGCTGGCGATCTGCTCGCCGGGCGCTGCTACGCTCACGTAGCTGCCCCAGTTCGCCGTCGGCAGGCGCGCGTCGTGGCGGTCGGTCGCGGTGACGGCCATCACGCCGTCGAGCGCCGCCGGGTAGGTGGGCTGATCTTGCCCCTCGTTGCCCACTGCGGCCACGATGAGCGCGCCCTTGGCCCGCGCGTACTGCACGGCCTCCGCTAGCACACCGGAGGAGTTGGGACCCGAGAAGCTGAGGTTGATCACGCGCGCACCCTGGTCCGCCGCCCAGGCGATGCCCTGCGCCACGCGGTCCACCTCGCCTCCGCCCGTGGCATCGAGCACTTTCACCGGCAGGAGCTGCACGTCCCACATCATTCCCGCCACGCCGATCCCGTTGTTCGTCGCGGCGCCGATGATGCCGGCGACGTGCGTGCCGTGGCCGTTGTCGTCGCTCGGCGGCGCGTCCGGCTGCACGAAGTTCCGCCCTGGCAGCAACCGGTCGCGTAGGTCGGGGTGATCGAAGGCCACCCCCGTATCGACGACGGCCACGATGATGCGGCGGTCGCCCGTGGTTAGATCCCACGCCTCCGGCGCGTGGATCTGACGCAAGTTCCACTGATAGTCGGCAAAGTAGGGGTCGTTGGGCATCCCCGCAGCCTGCACTCGCGCCAGGGGCTCGACCCCGGCCACAGTGGGCAGGGCGGCCAGCAGAGCCCGATAGCGCTCGGCCGCGCGCGCCGGCACGTGGGCGCGCTGGACGGGCAACGGCCCGACCGCCGGCTCCACGTACACCGGCGCGGTGGCCCCGAGGGGCCGCGCGGGCAGCGGCTCAGCCGCCGGCTGCCGACGCACCAGGAGCACCGCTGAGGTCACAAGTTCGTGACGCGCGCTAGCGGGTAGCCCGCCCCCAACGAGCAGCAGCAGGAGCAGTAGCAGGGGGAGGGCTCGCCTTCCCCGTGCCCTGGGCCCTCGCCCGTGGACGGCGTCCACGCGCCGCGTCAGCCCCCGGGCTCCGTGGCTGGCGGCTCGGCCTCTTCCACGAGGAGCACCGGGATCCCGTCGCGGATCGGGTAGCGCCGCCCGCAGCCGAGGCAGCAGAGC
Organism: Chloroflexota bacterium; assembly: GCA_019686175.1. GTDB lineage: Bacteria > Chloroflexota > UBA6077 > UBA6077 > JAJPHF01 > JADGHJ01. Next base: position 3,221 of record JADGHJ010000271.1, read on the forward strand.
CGGTCGCCCCGCTGCTCGAGCGGCGCCACACAGGCCGGGCAGGCCAAGATGCGCAGCAACTCGCGATCGATCACAGCTCGTCTCGTCCCGCAAGGCGGTTGCCCAGGGCGCTTGGCCGGGGTATGATAGGACGGCTTTGCGCCCCGCGCAAGCCGTTTGTAACGTTCTGGCCAGTGGCTCGTTTAACCAATGTGGGAGCCGCTGGGGAAGCGGACGCTGGATGGTCGACGGCGGTCTCGACGATCTCGCAAAGCGGGTTTCCCAACGGGACGTAGAAGCGTTCCAAGCCTTGTACGAGACGCACCTGGACACGGTGTATCGGTACGTCTACTACAAGGTGGGTAACGGGCAGCTTGCGGAAGACCTGACGCAGCAGATCTTCCTGAAGGCTTGGGAGGCCATCCATCGCTACCAGTGGCGGGAGCTGCCGTTCCAGCACTGGCTCCTGCGGCTGGCGCGCAACGCGGTGATCGACCACTACCGGTCGGTCAAGCCGTCGAACGCCAGCCTGCTGGACCCGATGGGGGAGGGCATCGATCCTGAGGTCGAGATCGCGCACGGCGAAATGGTGCAGACGCTGCAGGACGCCGTGCGACAATTACCCGAGGAGCAGCGCGAGGTCATCGTCCTGCGGTTCATCGAGCAGATGCCGCACGCCGAAGTGGCGCGGCATCTGGGCAAGTCGGCCGCGACGGTCCGGGTGATCCAGCACCGCGCGCTGCAAGCCCTGCGGCGGCTGCTCGATCAGGACGAGGAGCAGGTGACCAAGAAGTCCGGGAGCGCCGCGGCGAACGCGCGGCGCCTCGGACGGGTGCTGCAGAGTCTGGGGAGCGACTAGATGGCGGCGCCGCTCTCTACGGCGGGCCGGGAGCACCCGGTGGCGCGCCGCCAACGCTGGTTCGGGCAGGAGGAAGGCGGTGGCAGAGCTGCCTCCGCACGAAGTGCTAAGCAAGTGCCTCGAGCGCTGGGAGCAGGGGCTCGGTGGCGTCGACGAGCTGCTGGCACAGCATCCAGAGCTGCGTGCCGAACTCGAGCCGCTGCTGGCCCTGGTCGCGCGCTTGCGCGCACTGCCGCCTGTGGAGGCGCCCGAGCGGCTGCGGCGTGATCCTCTCTGGCGTCGCCAGCTCGACCCGGCTCGCGACGCCGCTTCGGCAGCCCCCCCCTCCTGCATCGGTCCCGCGGACCTGCTCGCGGCCTGCCTGGACGCGGCGGAGGACCCGGCCCGCGTCGCGGCGCTGCTCGATCAGCACCCGACGCTGCGCGAGGAGGTCGAGCCGCTGTTGGCGCTGGCGCGGCAGCTCTCCACTCTGGGCGCCCTGCGCGCGCCTGAGCGATTGCGGCAACAGCCGGCCTGGCGTGAGGCGGCGACCAGCAACACGCCGCCGTCGGCACCAGCCGACTCGCTGGAGCCCGTGCCGTTCCCCGATCGGACCGAGGCGGACATCCTTGCTGCGGCGCTAGAAGCCGAGGAGCAGCGCCCTGGCGGCGCCGCCGCGGTGCTAGCGGCGCATCCCGAGCACCGCGAGGCGATCGCACCGCTGGTCGCCCTGGCCGGCGAGCTGCGCGCGATGCCGAAACTGCAGGCGCCCGCCCGACTGCGCGCCCGGCCGGCCTGGCGCGAGGGACTTCCCACCCCAGGCCGCGCAGCGCCGGCTCCCCAGTGGCCACCACTACGCGGGCTGTGGGCGGCGGCCGAGCGCGATGCGGCCGCGCGGCCGCACCTCGCGGTCCCAAGCCCGTCCGGTCCCCAGCGACGCCTACGGATGACGCCGTGGGGGCGCATCGCCGCGGGCGTGGCTAGCGCGACGCTCGCCCTGCTGCTGGCGGGCACCGTGGCCACCTCGGCGACCAGCTTGCCCGACGAGCCGCTGTACCCGGTCAAGCGGCTGGTCGAGGACGCGCAACTGTTCGTGGCGCCCCCCGAGAGCAAGCTCGACCTCCACCTGCGCCGGGCCCAGGAGCGCATGAAGGAGACGCGGGAGATGATCGAGCGCGACCGCCCGGAGGTCGTGGCGTCGCTGGCCGAGGCGTATGTGCGCGAGGTCGAGGCGGTCCGCCAGGAGCTGCACAGTGAGCGCGCTCAGGCGCTGCCGCCGCAGCAGGTGGGGCGCGTAATCACCCAGCTCGAGGCCGACCGGCAGATGCTGGGCGCGGTGGTAGACCGCGCGCCCGAGCCCGCCCGCCCGGCCGTGGCGCGGGCAGCCGAGGCGTCGCGCGCCGCGCGGGTGGCGCCGGTAC
>JADGHJ010000031.1 GCA_019686175.1 Chloroflexota bacterium
CACCCCACCCCCGCGAGTCCCTGACACGCGTCGCCACCACACGGCGAGAACAGGAGGTCCTGGATGTCCCACGAGGTCACGGCGCCGGCCCGGTTCCCCAACGGCGGTCCGGCCGCAGCGGACCTCAACGGCGAGATACCTAGGCGTGGCCTCGTGGTGTTCCTGGCGGTGAGCTTCGCCGTGGCCTGGGCCGCGTTCGGGCTCATCCAGCTCAGCGGCGGGTTCGGCGGCCCCGGGGCGCTGCTCCTCCTCGTAGCCATGTACGGCCCCGCGCTCGGCACCCTAGCGACGTGGGCCTGGGGAGGACCGATGCCGCTGCTGGGCGTCCGCCGCCGCGGCCGCTGGTGGCCGTATCTGGTCGCCTGGCTGGGGCCCCCCTGTGCGCTCGCGCTCGGCGCAACCCTCGCCGCGGCCCTCGGCGTCCAGCCGTTCGATCCGACCCTCAGCCGTCTGCGACAGGCGCTGGAGCAGCAAGGCGCCAGCTTCGTCCAGCCGCCCCAGGAGATGCTGGTACTGCTCACGGTGGTCTCCGTGCTAGTCGGCGCCCTGCTCAACACCCTCGCGGCCTTCGGCGAGGAGGTCGGCTGGCGGGGCTACCTGCTGGCCGCGCTGAGCCCTTTGGGCGGCCGCCGAGCCGCGCTACTCACCGGCCTCATCTGGGGCCTGTGGCATGTACCGCTGATCGCACAGGGCTGGAACTACCCGGGCGAGCCGCTCCTGGGCTCGCTGCTGATGGTACTGTTCGCGCTGGCCTGGGGGATCATCCTGGCCTGGCTGCGGCTCCGGGCCGACAGCATGTGGCCTGCCGCCCTGGGCCACGGCGCGGTCAACGCGGCCGGCAGCAGCCTTGTCGCTTTCTTCCCCCCGGACAACCCGCTGCTCGGCGCGCCAGTGGGGCTGGTGGTCCAGGTACCGAGCCTCCTGTGGGCGCTCTGGCTGCTGCGCTCGCCGGTGTGGAAGCGCGCCCCGCTACTGGCCGCGCGGCCCGTTCGGACACCGCCCGCGTAAGGCCGCTGCGCTTGCCGGCCGCTCGCCGGACCGCCTAGAATCAAGCGAACGTTTGTTCTAGGAGGACTGATGCGCGAGGGCTTGTTGTGGTACGATCCAGGCGAGAAGCGCTCCATCCTCATGAAGATCGATGCCGCCGCCGAGCGGTTCGCCGCCCGCTGCGGCCGTCAGCCGAACTGCTGCCACGTCCACCCGTCGCAGCGCGTCGAGCACCCGCGGCTGCACGTGGTGCCCGACGCGCGCCTGCAGCCGCACTACTTCTGGGTGGGTTTCGATGAGGCCCTCGCCCCTCCGGCCCGGCGCTCGCGGCGCCGGAGCAGCGCGGCCTAGCGTGCCCGCGCCGCCGGTTTCCGGACGCGGACGATGACTCGCTGGGCCTTCGTCGCCGACGTCCATGGCAACTGGTCTGCTCTGCAGCGGGCGGTCGCCGTGGCTGAGGCCCATGGTGCCGAGCGCTTCGCCACGCTGGGCGATCTGGTCGGTCGGGGCCAGCCCGACGCCTGCGTCGCCTGGGCCCGCGAGGTGACCGCGCTGGCCGTGGTTGGCAACCGCGACCTGGATCATCTGGCGCTGGTGGCACCCGCGCATCGCGCTTGGCTCCAGGCACTGCCGCGCCGTCTGGTGGCGGAGGCATTCGTACTGACACACGGGGATGTCGCGCTGGACCGCGCCCTGTGCAGCGCCGACGGCCGCCGCGGCTTCCGCCGGGCCTACGCGGCCTTGCGTGCGCTCGGCCGCCAGCTCTGGTTCTTCGGCCACACCCACCGCACGGGTGTCTGGCGCAAAGACGCCCTCGACGCGCCACCCATGGCCCTACCCGTGGTCGATCTCACGCTCGATCTGCGCGATCCGGCGGTGTGCTACTTCATCAACGTCGGGACCACCGGCCGGCCACGGACCGGCTGCGGCCCCCCGGCCATCGCGCTATTCGACACGGCGACCGCGCACCTGGAGCACGTCCCTCTGCCTCGAGCGGATATACTGGGCCGTGGGCGTGCGCGCGGCGCGGGAGGTGAACAACGATGATCCGGTGGGCAGCGGTACTGGTCGGCTTCGTCGCCGCGGTGATTCCCCTGTTGCTAGTGGGAATGCTGCTGGGCCGCGGGCCGATCGACGAGAACCCGGGCTTGTTGGCCCTGCCCAGCTTCCTGGCGCTGTTCGCCGGCGGCTACGTCGCCGGGCGGTTGGCGCGCCGCGCGGGGCCGATGCACGGCATTGCCGTAGCGGCGATCTACATCTTCCTGGCCGCCAGCATCAAGGCGCTGCAGGAGCTGGTGGTGGCCATGCAGTGGGGCCCGGCTGCGGTCGGCCCGATGAACATGGGTGGGCTGCTGCTCGGGGATCTGATCCACCTCTGCGCCGCCACGCTCGGCGGCTGGCTTGCCGATACGCACGTGGCACGCCAGGCGGTCGGCCGCGGCAACGCGCGCGGCTAGCGGACCCGGAACTCGGGCGATTCTCCGCGCGGCGGCTCCCAGCGCGTCTCCACGTGCTCGACCCGGGCGCCGGGCGGGCCCTCGTGGCACCAGTCGAGTAGTCCGCGGACCGCGTCCGCGGGTCCCTCGAACACGGCCTCCACCCGCCCGTCCGGGAGGTTCCGCACCCAGCCGGCCACCCCGCGCTCGCGCGCCAGATGTGCCGTCGTGGCGCGGAAGAACACGCCCTGCACGCGGCCACTTACCCACACGTGCGCGCGCAGTTGCTCGTGCTCGGCCATGGTGGTCCCGTCCTGCCTCCTCACTCTTCGGCCACAGCCAGGTGTTCCAGCACGCCCAGCGTCAGCGCGCCCGCCGTGGCCAGCAGCTCGGGCTCCACGTACTCCGCCCGATCCCGCGGCGAGTGGTAGTTCGGGTCGGGGCGACGGTGCACGAACAGGACGGGCACGCCCGCGCGCGCGAACGACTCGTGATCGCTCGACGCGCCAGCGGGGGAGCCGATGCTCGCCTCGAACCCGAGGGACTCTGCCACGGCCTGCGCCGCGTCAATCAGCTCGGGGGCGCCGGCCAGCCACCACTCCTGCCCGACACCTACCATGTCGAGGTTGAGCATGGCCCGCAGCGGGTGCCCCTCTGGCGGCAGGGTCTCCACGAATCGCTGGCTGCCGCGCAACCCGATCTCCTCCGCCCCAAAGGCGACGAACTGCAGGGTACAGGGGTGGGAGCGCTCGGCCATGACGCGCGCCACCTCCAGCATGGTCGCCGTGCCGGAGCCGTTGTCGTTCGCACCCGGGCCGGCCGAGACGGAGTCGTAGTGGGCGCCGACGACGATCGTACAGGGGTCGGATCCGACACGCGTGCCGACCACGTTCTGCGATTGGCGTTGGCCCACGCTGGCGTCGACCGCTACCTCCACCGACAGCGGCTCTGCAGCCGATCGAGTACGCAAGGCGAGGCCCTGCGCACGGTCTAGCGCCACGGCCGGGATCGCGCTCTGCTGACCCAAGCTGCCCGCGAACGTACCCGGCTCGTTGTTGTAGATGATGACGGCCACGGCGCCCGCGGCCGCCGCGTTCGCCACTTTCTCGCCGAACGGGATCTCCCCACGCTCGATGAGCGCCACCCGGCCAGCCAGCGCGCCCGCTGGCCACTCGTCCGGCTGGCCGCGCCCCGCGTCCACCAGTTCGCCTCGGACCACGCCCGCCGCGGAGCGGAGCAGGGCCGTGGCCTCGATAGGGTCCCCACCATCCAGCGGCGCCACGTAGGCCCCGCGCTCCTCGTACACCTGGATCGTGAACGGTTGAAGCGCCACCTGATAGCCATAGCCGGCTAGCTGCTCCGCCAGGTACGCTGCGGCCGCCGCTTCGGCGGCGCTGCCAGCGGGGCGTGATCCGATGCTGGCGGCCAGATACACCACGTGCTGATAGGCGGCCTCCGCGGAGAACGCGGTGGGGACGTTGCCGCGCTCGTCCGCCGCCACGGGCCGACCGGGCGCCGGGGTGAGCACTAGCGCGAGCGCCACGAGCAGACTGCTCAGTACGAGGCCGGCGTGCCCCGCAGCGCGTATCCGCCAGTCAGTCATGAGGCCACTCCGCTCCGGCGCCCCATGAGTCGCCGGCGACCTGGCCGGCTCTAGGCGCCAACGGAGAATTCTAGCGCGGCCGTGGCAGGCGAGAACGTCTACTGAGCGGAGGTGGCGGCCGCCTGCTGACGGCGGGCCGCTTCCAGCACATGGCGTAGGAGGATGGCGTTGGTCATAGGCCCGGTGCCGCCCGGCACCGGCGAGATCGCCCCAGCCACGGCGGCCACGGCGTCGTAGTCCACATCACCCACGAGGCGGCCCGCCACCTCATTGACCCCAAAGTCCAGCACCGTGGCGCCCGGGCGCACCATGTCCGCGGTGACCAGCCCTGGACGCCCAGCCGCTACCGCCAAGATATCCGCCTGGCGCGCAACCGTCGCCAGATCGCGCGTACGCGAGTGGCACATGGTGACCGTGGCGTCCAGGCCTAGCAGCAACAGGGCCAGCGGGCGCCCGACGGTGAGGCCGCGCCCAATAACGACCACACGCTGGCCCGCGATGGGGATGTCGTGGCGCCGCAGCAGCTCGATGCCGCCCTCGGGCGTGCAGGGGGCGATCGCCGGCCGGCCCTGTGCCAACCAGCCCAGGTTGAGCGGATGTGCGCCATCCACATCCTTCTCGGGCGACAGCGCTTCCGCCGCCCGGGCCAGCGTCAGGGGTGGTGGCAGGGGCGCTTGGATCAGGATGCCGTGAACTGCGGGATCACCATCCAGCCGGCGAATGGCTGCCAGCGTGGCCGCGGCGTCGGCCTCGCTCGGCAGCGCCACTACGGTGCAGCGGAAATCGACCTCCGTGCAGCTCCGCACAATCGTCCGGACGTAGGCGCTAGCCGCCGGGTCGTCGCCCACCTGGACCACCGCCAGGTGGGGCTGCGGGCCGCCCGCCGCCCGGAACTCGGCGGCAGCCGCGCTCACCTCGGCGCGGATGGCGCGGGCTACGGCGCGCCCGTCCAGCATCCGGGCGCTCACGTACCCTCCTGAGCGCGTCGGCGAACGGTGGCCAGAATCGCATCCAGTCGCTCTGCCGCCCCGGCGCTCCGTGGCGCGAGCGCAGCCGCCATACTGGCGGTGAAATCCACGTCCCGAATGGAGGCGAGGTTCAGCTCCGCCTGAACCGCAGCCGCGCGCATGCCGGCCTCGGCCAGAAACGCGCCTGTGGCCACATCGCCGAGCGCATTCCGATTGGTAATGGCCGCCGCCGTCTCGGCGAGGTCGAGCACCTGCTGGCATTGCTCCGCGATCGCCGCCGGTACCTGCGTGGCGGCCACGAGTGCCTGCTGGAGGGCAGCCTGCCGCGTCGCCCGCTCCGCCTCGGTGCCACGTGGCAGACGCAACGCTGCCATGACGCGCTCGTAGGCGGCAGCGTCGGCGTCGGCCAAGTCCAGCAGGGCACGCCAGGCGGTGTCGGCGGCGCGAGCCAACTCGGCGGCGGCATCCTGTACGTCGGCGTAGCGCGGGCGACCCAGGGTCAAGCGCGCGGTCATCGCCACCATCGCCGCCCCCAGCGCGCCACCCACCGCGGCGAGGGCACCGCCGCCGGGCGTAGGCGCGTCCGATGCCGCGCGCTCTAGGAACTCGGCCAGGGTAGCATCTCGGAAGCTCATGGCAGCGGCAGTATAGGGCCAGCCCAAGTAGCAAGGCAACTGGTATACTGCCCGCCGCGTGGGCCCACCTCCCGCGCCGTGAGGGAAGATGGATCGCCTGCCCGTGCTCGGCCTCGATCTCGACGGGGTCCTCGTTCAGCCACCGCTGGGCTGGAATGTGGCGATCAGTCGTCGGCTGGCCCTTCCCCGGTTACCTGCCGAGGTGCCGCGGCTCCGCCTGGACACGCGGTGGCGTCAGAACTACTGGCTGGCCCGCACCGGGCTGGAGATCGCGCGCTACGCAGGGCGGCGACCGCTGCCCGGAGTAGCTGAGGCGCTGGCGGCCCTGGCGACCGTGCGCCAGCTGGAGGTCGTCTCGGGTCGCCGCTGGGTCGTGCGGCCGCTGGTCCGGCGTTGGCTGGAGCGCCATGGCCTGGCGCCGTATATCGCGGCCGTTCATCTCAACGATCGCCCGCTCGCCAGCGCGCAGTTCAAACTGTGGCTGCTCATGACACGGGGTATTGCGGAGCACGTCGACGACGACGGGGCTACCGCCTACTACCTCGCCCGCCACGGGGTCGATGCCGTGTACCTATGTGATTGGCCGCGCAATCGCGGGCTGCCGTACCCGCCAAGCGTCCGACGGGTGCGCGACTTGCGCGACCTCGCCAGCCTGCTGGCAGACCCGCTCTCCGCCGGGGCGCGCACCGACGACAGCAGCGCCCGTTCGGGAGAGTAAGGTCCCGAACGGGCGCCTGTAGGCAGGCATCGTCCTAGGCCGCGCTATGTGGGCTGGGACTGGAGCGCGTGCTTACCGACTCGCCATTACCTGGCCGCAGGTGATGCCGGGGCCGGGCGGAGTCACGCTCTGGTGATATTGCACCCACCAATTGCTGGTATCGATCGGCGCGTTGACCGTGCTCGTCGCAGTGCCCTGGCCCGACGCATCCAGTTGGATGGTCTCCAGCGGGAACAAGACCGGCCCGCTACAGCTCCCCGCATGGATGTGGCCAGCATGCGCGGTCCCGCCGCTGGGGGCGCGCAACCGGACAGTCACGGTCGTGGTGTTGCCGCTCTGGCTCAGGGTCGCGTCCCCGGTGACCCCCGAGTCGCGCTCGGGTTGCAGCGTGGCCGTCGCCGTGATCGTGCCAGCACCCGCCGGCATCGCGCCCTGCGGCGCGCCCGTGCTCGGTGCTAGCCCCCCGCGCGGGCCGCCCGCGCCAGGCCCCCGCTCAGGCGGCACGCCCTCGGGTGGCGCAGCAGTGACGGTGATGCGGCCCTCGGCCCCCGGCCCCGCGCTGTAGGCGAACGTGCCTTCCACGGCGAAAATCGCCGAGTAGCGCCCGTTCGGTGGGATCGTGCCGGAGTCCCACACCCCCGGGCTCGTCACGCTCTTGGGACTGGTCCCGCGATTCAGCCAGGTCACCGTCGTCCCGACCGGGATCGTGATCTCGGATGGCAGGACAAAACCATCGTAGACCAAGACGGTCGTGCGCAGCGCACCCTCACGGTGCAGACGACCGCGCATCCGGTGGGGTCGCTCGCCGCCGGGGTAGCGGTCCCCCATTCCCATATCCATGCCCATAGGCATGGCCGAGATCGACGCGGAAGGCAGCAGCGGGGGCAAGGCCCCGATCGAGACACTGAGCGGCGACACCAGCGGGAAGCCGGTCGCGGGGACGCCATAGGTCAACCACGGCCAGGGGCCGACCCAGATGCCGCTCCACCATTGGGCCTGGGCGGGCGCGGCCGGCAGAACCAGAGCGGCGCCGAGCGCCAGGGCTACGGTGAGCGCCAGCAGGATACGGCGGAGCTGGCGCAAGCTGCCTAGCATGTCCATCCTCCCTCCTCCGTTGCGTGGAGTCGCACGACGCCTGCCACCAGGGCGCGGCCTGGCGCAAGATTTGTACCATGGGGCAACTAGGGCATGGCTACTGCCAAGCGGCGAGCGAGCGCAATCGGCTGCCGACGACCGCCGCGCCCTATGGAGGAACCGGCTGTGGAGTGGCTGGACCTCCCGGTCCTTCCGTTGCTGCTGCGGGTGATCCTGGCGTTCGTCCTGGGCGGGCTGCTCGGCCTGGAGCGCGAGTGGCGGGCGAAGGTCGCTGGCCTGCGCACGCACGCCCTGGTGGCGGGCGGCTCGGCGATGTTCACTGTGGCCTCGGCCGCCTTCTTCCGCGCGCCGGATACGACCCACGACCCGGCCCGCATCGCCGCCCAGATCGTCACGGGGGTTGGCTTTCTGGGCGCTGGCGCGATCCTGCGCGCCGGTGGCACCGTGATCGGGCTGACCACGGCCGCGAGCATCTGGGTCGCCGCGGCCCTGGGCATGCTCGCGGGTGCGGGAGCCTACGTGCTGGCCACGGCGTGCGCTCTGCTCACGGTGCTGGTGCTGCGCTTTCCCGCGCGCCGCCTGGGCCTAGCGGCTGCCCGACAGCGGGCCTCGGCGACCCGCCAGCCCACTGCTAGCGGGCGGCCACGTGGACGGCGTCGCGGCGCAGCGAGTCGGCGCCGACGACGCGCCGCGTGAGTCGTCATCACCGCTCCACGCCATGTCCCGCCAGAACATCTTGGCCCTCCAGCCTCACTCGACCGGCGCGTCCGCGGCGGGCGCGCGCCGCCGGTCGTTCGGGCCGCCAGCGGGATCGAGCCGTCCTCCTTGCTCGACCCGCGCGAGCGCCTCCTGCAACGCTTGCAGGACCCGCTCACGTTGGGCCAACTCGGCCTGGAGCTGCCCGTGCGGCTTGCCCGCGTCTTCGATCGCCGTCTGCAAGTCCAGCGCCTGGCTGGACGCAGGACCGAACACCGCGCGATACACCGTCAGCCGGACGATCAACTGGTCCAGCCGCCGGGTCGAGGCGGCCAGTTGCTCTCGCAGCGTACGCACGGCGGCCGCCTCCTCCTCGATCAACGCCTGCAGCGCCTGCCGCACACGCTCACGGTCGGCCAGCAAGGTCTCCAGATAGCTCGCCATCTACGGCGCTCTCCCTAGCTTCGCGTCGATCGCCCGCAGCAACCGGATCACCTCGTCGAGCTGGCGGCTGATGTCGGTGAGCGTCGCGGTGGCCGGTGCCAGCGGCGGCTCTGTGGCGACCTCGGCGATGCTCGGTACGGGGCGTCGCAACCAGCGCACGCCCTCGGGGGTGGGCTGATAGGCCAGGTAGCGTCCCGCGCGCGCCGTGGCGGCGACACTGCCGCGCTGCTCCAGTTCGTCGAGCACCTGCCGCAACTGCTCGCGCTCGGGCGTGTCGCTGAATTGGGTGTAGCTAGCAGAGGTGAGACCCGCGCGGCGCGCGATCTCGTACTCCGTCAGGGCACGCCCCCGTTCCTTCATCTGTGCCCGCGCCTCGTAGCCCTCCACCAGGGCTCGCAGCACCCGGGAGGCCAAAGCGTCCATGTCTCCCCGCCGTGCAGCCCACGCTACCTGCGATACTCCAGCACGACCACGGTCAGGGCGTCGGGCAGGTTGCTGCGTGTGACGTTGAGCCGCGGCTGCGCGGCCAGCTCCGTGAGGCCCAACTCCCGGGAGAAACGCTCCAGACCATCGAGGTCCAGCGCTGCGACGGGCGTGCGATAGTGCATCGGCACCACCAGCCGCGGCTCGATCTGGGCCACGACCTCCGCGGCCTGCACCGCGTCGATGGTACAGTGCCCGCCCACCGGGACGAGCAGCACATCGGCATCCTTCACCACGGCCACCTGGTCGGTGGCCAGCGGCACCGCCAGGTCCCCGAGATGGCAAATCGTCACCTCGTCCAGCTCGATGACGTAGGCCGTGTTGCGGGGTGCGCTTGAGGGCTGGCCCGCCGGCCGGGGTGTCGCCACCCCCGTGATCAGCGCGCCGCCGATCTCGTACTCGCCGGGCCCCTCAAGCACCCGCGGACTGCCGCTGATGAGCTCCAGGGCGCAGTGGTTCGGCTCGGGGTGCGACACAGTCACCACGTCGGCGGCCAGCCGCGCGGCGCCGTAGCCGAGCGAGGGAGGCACCGGGTCGGTGACGATGGTGAGATCGCGACCGCGCAGGCGGAAACAGGAATGCCCGATCCAGCTCAGCTCCACAGACCGCCTCGATGGTCCCAGGATCGTCCACTCGCAGGCGCATTGTAGCACGCGGGCGGCCAGGGGCCGAACGGAGTGTGCGCGCCCGAACGCGGCGCCCGGGCAATCTGGGAGCACGCTCGGTTGGGGGGCTATAATGCCGCCAACGCGGGATGGCGGCCCGCGGTCCGTGGCCAGCGGCAACGCGGGCGAGTGGGCGATCAGAAACGAGAGGGCATGTCGGCAGCGCGTGGCGTGCGGACCTTGATCGCCCTCGCAGTCTGCGTGCTGCTAGGCGCTCTCATCGCGCCGGCACCGTCGGCGGCGGCCGAGGACTGGCAGACTCGTACCACCCAACATTTCATCATCTACTATGCGCCCGCTGACGCCGGCACCGCCCAGCAGTACGCGGCGTTCGTGGACGACCTCTACGCCTACGTGGCGATGTTGTTCGACCACGGGCCGAGCGCGCCCGTGCCGCTGCGGCTGTACTCGACGGTCGACGCGTACGGCGAGGCGAACCCGGTGGCGCGCTTCGTCAGCGGAGTGGTCGCCCACGCCGATCCGCGGCGTGGCGAGATCGGCATCGCCACGCCGCGGCTGGCTCGCTCCTCCCCGGAGCAGATACGCGATACCCTGCGCCACGAGTTGATGCACCTCGTGGCGACCGAACTGAGCGGCGACCGCCTTCCCATCGCCTTTCAGGAGGGGCTCGCCCAGTACGCCGAGCGCGAGAGCAGTCAGCGCCGCGAGCTGGTGCAAGCCCTGGCCGTCGCGCGCGCGGAAGGCCGCTTGCTCGGCTGGGAGGAGCTGAACGACCCTCGGCGCTTCCTGAGCCGCATCAATATCGCTTACCCGCAAGCACTCAGCATGGTCGCCTTCCTGTTCGACCGCGAGGGGCCGGCGGCGTTCAAGCGGTTCCTGGTCTCGCTCCACACCGATACGGCCTCCTGGCAAGACACGCTGGCGGCGGTCTACGGGCGTAGCGTGAGCGAGCTGGAGGCCGAGTGGCAAAGCTACTTGCCCACCTATCTCGCTCAGGGCTGGCAGCGCAACGCTCTGGAGGCGCTGGACCTCACCGTCGCTCAAGCCCGGCTGGAAGCCGGCGACTACGAGGCCGCGCGAGCCCGCTATGCCGAGGCACACCGTCTGCACACCGAGCTGGGACAAACGCGGTGGGCGGCGGAAGCCGCGCGCGGACAGGAGCGTGCCGAGCACTTGCTCGCCGCGGGCGATCTCGCCCGGCAAGGGCGCGCGGCGCTCGCGGAGCGAAGCTACACGCGGGCGGCCGACCTGCTGGAGCAGGCCGAGGCGCGGTACGCGGCGGCCGCGGCCGACAGCCCGCGCGCGGAGCTCGCGCAGCCGCTGGAAGCGGCCCGGCTGGGTGCGGAGGCCGAGGCGTCGCTGCTCGCCGCGCAGTCGCTGGTCGCCGGCTGGCGCTACCCCGAGGCGCGGGCGCGGGCGCAAGAGGCCGCCGTGCGCTACCGCGAGCTCAACGACCTGGCCAACTGGCAGCAGGCTCTCACGGTGCAGGAGGCCGCTGAGGCAGGCCAGCGCCGGCTCGCCCTGCTGCTGCTGGCCACCGGTGCGCTACTGCTGGCTGCCGTCAGCGCGAGGTGGTGGATGCAGCACCGGCATATCGAGCATGCGCGTGCCGTCTCGACGGCGCAACATGAGGAAGGGATCGTCCTCTAACGTGACCGGGCAATACCAGTTACCACAGGAGATGGACCGAGAGCTGGTGCGGCGGCTAACCGTGCTCCGCCGCCGCCTCTGGCTGCGCGAGGGCATCCGCCTGGTAACGCGCGTGGCCGGAGGGATGCTGCTGGGCTTGCTGCTGCTGGCCACATTAGCGGTCCTGGGACTGCTACCAGCGCCGGGGGTCGAGGCTGTCGCCACGGTGTTGTTGATCGTCCTAGCCGCCGGCCTCGTGGCGAGCCTGCGGCAGCCCAGCCTGCTCGCTACTGCACGCGTCATCGACCGCGAGGCTCGCCTGGCCGACCGGCTGGGAACGGCCGTCGAGCTGCTGGGCCGCGGGCCGGTGGCTCCAGCCGGCGCGGTCCAGGTGGATGACGCCCTCCAGCGCCTGCGCGCCCTCACGCCCGCTCAGGCAGTGCCCCTGGGTCCCACTCGACGCGAGATCGCCCTGACGGGCGCGGTGGCGCTGCTGGCCGCCGGTATGGTGCTGCTCGCCGGCCTGGGTGATGCCTTACCCCCTGGCCTCCGCCCGCTCCGCGAGGCGCTGCGGGCGGCTGGCGCGGCCCTGGGCCCCACGGCGGAGCAGGCCCAGGCCGCCTCCCCGCCCCCTGCGCCGGTGGATGCCCGGCTGGCCCCGCTCTTCCAGCAGCTCGAGGCCCTGCGGCAAGAGGAAGCCAGCCTCACCCCCGAGGAGGTAGCCGCCCGGCGGGCAGCAGTCGCCCAGCAGCTCGCGCAGATGGCCACGGCCTCGCGAGCCCAGCAGGAGGCGCTCGCCGCGCTCGCCCAGGCCCTGCAGAACACCGCGGCGGCCGATGCTGCCGCTGCCCTCAACCGCGGCGATTATGCGCAGGCTGCGGAGGTACTAGCCGCGCTTGGGCGGGAAAGCGATCAGCTTTCGCCCGCCGGGCGCCGCGAGCTGGCGGAGAGCCTGCGCCAGAGCGTGAACACGCTGCGCGGGCTTAGCCCCGCCCTGGCCGACCGCGCGCAGCGGGCGGCCCAGGCCTTGAGCGGGAGAGACTACCGGCGTACGGAGCAGGCGCTCGGGGAGCTGGGCGAGGCGATCGCCCAAGCAGGCCGCGGTGTCGTGTCGCCGGCTGAGTTGGGCATGCTGGGCGAGGCCCTATCGGAGCAGGGTGAAGACCTGGATGCCGCGCTCGCCGGCCTCGCGCAGCGCGGCGCGGGCGGCAGCCAGAGCAGCGGGGCGCAGGCGGGCAGCTCCCCGGGCGCTTCCAGCGGGGGGGCACCGCGCGGCACCGATGCGCGGCTCAGCGCCGCCGGCAATCCGCAGCCGCTCGACAGCTTGCCCAGCCTCGACGCACTACCCAGCGCCGAGCCGCCAGACCCGGAGGGGGGTAGCGTGCTCGCGCCGGTGAGCATTGGTACCGCCAGTGCCAGCGGCGCCCCGCAGGGCGGTGAGGCGCTGCGCGCGGCCGCCGAGACCGGCTCGGTCCCCACGGAGCGGCGCGAGGTCGTCCGTGGCTACTTCGGGGGAGAGGGCGCACGATGAGTGCGACGGTGCCGTTGCGCGAGGCGCCCGACGTCGCCCGCACGCTAGAGACCTGCATGCAGCAGGCCGTCATCGGCCAGCCGGCGGCCGTACGCGGCGTACTGGTCGCCCTACTAGCCGGCGGGCATGTCCTGCTGGAAGGCCCGCCCGGGGTGGGCAAGACGCTGCTGGTCCGTGCGTTGGCCCGCGCGCTGAGCCTGCGTTTCCAGCGCATCGTCTTCACTCCGGACCTGATGCCCGCGGACATCCTCGGCACCCAGATCTTGGGCGAGCGCGGCTTCGAATTCGTGCCCGGCCCGATTTTCGCGCACCTGGTCCTGGCCGACGAGGTCAACCGCGCCACGCCGCGCACCCAGAGCGCGCTGCTCGAGGCCATGCAGGAGCGTACCATCACCGTGGCGGGCCGGGCGCACCCGCTGCCAGTGCCGTTCTTCGTGCTGGCCACGGAGAGCGTCGAGCAGGGCGAAGGCACCTATCCACTGCCGGAAGCCCAGCTCGACCGCTTCGCCCTTCGCCTCCGTCTCGGCCTACCGGACGTGCCAGCGCTGCGGGCCATCGCGGCTCGTGCCGGCGAGGACGAACCAGAGGTGCCGGCGCTGCTGGATGGTCCTCGGCTCCGTACCCTCCAGGAACATGTCGCCCACCTGGCGATCGCGAGCTATGTGCGGGCCTACGCCGTGCGGCTGATCTTGGCCACACGGCCGGAGCACCCGGCCGCTGCGGCGAGCGTGCGGCGATACGTGCGCTACGGGGCGAGCCCACGCGCGCTACAAGTGCTGGAGGCTGCTGGCCGCGCGCACGCCCTCCTCGAAGGGCGGTTCAATGTCGCCTACAGCGACCTGCGCCGGGTCGCTCCCGCCGTGCTCCGTCATCGGCTGCGGCTCAACGTGGAGGCAGATGTGCGGGGCATCGATGCTGAGACGATCATCGCGGAGATCCTCGCCACAGTGCCCGAGGTCCCTCGGCGCTGGTGGCCGCTGGAGCTGCCGTTTGGGAGCCGCGGGGCCTGGCGGGGCCTGCTGGCGCTGCGTGGAGGGCCGGCGTGAGGCTGCAGGAGGCACTGCTCCACTTCTGGCGCACGACGGTGCCGCGTCCCGAGCGCTCGGTGCGCTTGCGCGACGAAGCCTTCTTGCGGCGACTGGAACGCCTGGCGCTCGCCCTCCAGCGGCCACCGACCAGCGGTCTGGCCGGCGATCACCGCAGCCGGCGGCGCAGCGACGCGCCGGAGTTCGCCGATTACCGCACGTACTCGCCAGGCGATGACTTCCGCCGTGTGGACTGGAAAGCGTACGCGCGGCTCGGCACGCTGTACTATCGCCAGGGCGAGGCCCAAGATGAGGTGACCCTCTACCTCCTGCTCGACACCAGCCCCTCGATGGACTGGGGCCAGCCGAACAAGCTCGACTACGCGCGCCAGCTGGCCGGGGCGTTGGGGTACCTCAGCCTCGCCCGCCTGGATGCAGTCGGGGTGAGCACCTTGGATCCTCGCGCGCCTCACCTGGCACCACTGCGCGGCAAGGCGCAAGCCAACCGCCTCTTCGGCTACTTGGACGGTGTCAGCCCGTCTGCTCTCACGAGCAGCGACGTGCGGACACTGGGGGACGGCCTGCGCGGCTGGCGGCGGACGGCACGTCGCGGGGTGGTCATCCTCATCACCGACGCCTTCTTCCCAGAGGGAGACGCGCGCGGTCAGCACGGCGACGCCCTGCCGGAGCGCTGCGCCGCACCGCTGGGAGAGCTGGCCGGTGCCGGCTTCCAGCCCATTCTGCTGCACGTGTTGAGCCCCCAGGAGCTGGCGCCGGAGCTGGCGGGTGATTTGGAGCTGGTGGACTGCGAGAGCGGCGAGCTGGTACCGGTGAGCCTCACGCCCGAGACGCTGATGCGCTACCAGGCGCGGCTCGACACCTGGTGCCGCGAGCTCGAGCGCTATTGCGGCGCGCGGCGGATCACGTACGTGCGCCTGAGCACGGGCTTACCCCTGGAAGAGGCGGTGCTGGGAGAGCTACGGCGACGGGGCCTGCTCGTATGATGTTGGCAAATCCTGGGGGCCTCTGGGCGCTGCTCCTCATCCCCTTGATCATCCTGCTGTATGTGCTGCGCACGCAGCGACGGCGCGTGACCATAAGCAGCGTTCGCCTCTGGCGGGGACTCGGCGAGGAGCTGGAGGCGCGCCGCAACTGGCGGCCGCCGCGCCCGAATTGGCTGCTGGCCCTACAACTGCTGGTGGTCACTGTGGGCAGCCTGGCCCTGGCCCGGCCCACGCTGCTGCAATCGCCTGGCGGGACCCATCTCGTGGTAGTCCTCGATGCCTCGGCGAGCATGGGCAGCACCGACGTGGTCCCCCATCGCTTCGCCGAAGCGCAGCGACTCGCGCTAGGACAGCTCGCCACCCTGGGCCCCAACGACCACGCCACGGTCATCCGCGCTAGTGCCAGCGCGCAGGTGCTCGCGCAGGCCGTGTCGGCGACGGAGGCGCGGGCCGCGGTCGAGCAAACCCACCTCGGCGAGGCGCCGGGTGACCTGCGGACGGCGCTGCTGCTGGCCAACGCGGCCGCCGAGCTGCCTGCGGGTGCGCCCCGCATCGTGGTGTACAGCGATGGCGCCTACCCGACACCTGTGCTGCCCAGCGAGCCGGTGGCCCCGGTGGAGTTCGTGCCGATCGGGCGTCGCGCTGACAACGTGGCGGTCACGGCGCTGGCCTTGCGCCGGCCACCAAGCGGAGGCCCGGTCCAAGGGTTCGCGCGGGTGGCCAACTTCGGTACCGATCCGGCTCAGGTGCCCGCCCGTGTGCTGGTGGACGGCTTGCCCCGTGAGATACGGACGCTCGATCTGGCGCCCGGCCATGAGGCCACTGTGACCTTCACGGTGCCGCCCGGGGCCCGCTCCGCGGCCGTCCAACTCGACGTGCGGGACCTGCTGAGCGCCGACAACCGTGCTGAAGCCCGTACTCCAGGCAGCAGCGAGCGGCCGGTCACCGTGGTCTCGGCACAACCCGACCTGCTGACCCGCGCGCTGCAAGCGCTGCCGGGGGTGCGAGTGGCCACCGTGCGCCCGGAGGACTATGCGAGCGCGCCGCTGGCGCCAGTCGTGGTGTTCGACAGCTACCTGCCAGCCATGCTGCCGGACGCCGATGTGATCGCTTTGAACCCGCCGCCGGGGGGGCCGTTTGCTGTGCGGAGCACGGCCACCAGCCCGGTCGTGCTGGGCTACGACGCGACCAGTCCGCTGCTGGACGCCATCGAGCCCGCGGCGCTGCAGTTCGGCCGCCTGACCCAGCTCGAGCCGCCGCCGTGGCTCACCCCCGTGCTCTGGACGACTGATGGGCCGGCCGTGCTGGAGGGCACGCACGAGGGCCGGCGCGTCATCGTGCTGGCCTTCGACCCGCGGGCGTCCAACCTACCGCGACTCCGCGCCTTCCCCCTGTTGCTGGCCAATGCGCTCGACTGGCTCGGTTGGGACGACTACGGCGGGACCGTGCAAGCCGGCCAGCCGGTGCGGCTGCCGGCGCACACGGCGGGGCGGATCGACCAGCCAGGCGGCCTGCAGGCGCTGCCGGCGGGCGCCGTCGCATACGCCAGCACGGAGCGCGTGGGGCGCTACGTGGTGCCGGCGGCGCGGGACGGTGAGCCGCCCGCGGCCGAGTTCCGGGTCAGCCTCTTGGCACCGGGCGAGTCGCAGCTCGCTCCGCGTGCGCAGCCGGCCCTCGCGGGCGCCGGACCGCTCACGACCGCGGCCGCACCCGCCCTGGCTCTCACAGGGGGCCTGCTGCTCGGGCTTCTGGCTCTGAGCCTTCTGGAATGGTACTGGTGGGCCAAGAGGAGCTAATGGGCTGGACCGTCGCACAACCACTCGCACTGCTGCTGTTGCTTCTGCTCCCCGCGGTGGCGCTGCTGGGCTGGTCGCGCTTGCGCTATCTGCCGCGCAATCGGCGGATGCTGATCCTGGGCCTGCGCCTGGGCTCGCTCGCGCTCCTGATCGGCGCACTCGCCGGTCCCGTCTTACGACGCCCCGACGACGGGCAGGCAGTGGTGTACGTCGTCGACGTCTCGGCCAGCCTCAGCGCCGACACGCAGGCCCAGGCGTTCCAATGGGTGCGCCGCGCGGATGCCCAGCGGCGGCCGCACGACCAGAGCGCGCTGGTGGTGGTGGGCGAGCGGGCAGCCGTGCTCCGACCGTTGCAGGCCGCACCCCTGCCGGCCGTCGCGCCGATCCCACCGACTAGCGCCGAGGCAGGGGACCACGCCGCCGCCCCGGCGTGGTGGCCGCCGAGCGCCGGAACCAACTTGCAAGAAGGTCTACGCTTGGCGCTGGCGCTGCTGCCACCGACCGGCCAGCGCCGCATCGTGCTGCTGTCGGACGGCTGGGAGACCATCGGGCGCGTCGACGCCGAGTTGCTGGCCGCGCAGGCCGCGGGGGTACAGATCGCCGTGCAGCCGCTGCCCGCGGCGCCACCTGCTCCCATCGTCGTCGAGGCGCTCGACACCCCAGCCTATGTGCGCGAGCGCGAGCCGTTCGAGGCCAGTGTCGTGATCTACAGCGGCGTATCCACGGAGGGCCTGCTGCGCGTGGGCGTCGATGGCGCGCCGGCGGTGGAGCAGCCGGTCATGCTGGAGCGCGGTCGCACGCGCGTGCCCCTCACCACCAGCTTGCAGACCCCCGGCCCCCATCGGTTGGTCGCGGAGGTACAGGCAGACGGGGCGCAGGCCGAGCTGACCCAGGCCGTGGTGGTCAAGGACCCAGCCCACATCCTGGTCCTCGAGGACCGCGCCGACGAGTCGCGCCCGCTGGTCGAGGCGCTGCGCCAGGCCGGTCTCGAGGTCGACGTGCGGCGCCCGACCAGCTCGACACGCCCTCTCGATCTCGCCCAGCTCCGCCCCTACGACGGCGTGGTGCTGGACAACGTCGCGGCCAGCACCCTGACGTTGGATCAGCTACGCGCCCTGGAGAGCTACGTCCACACCCTGGGACGGGGCCTGACGGTGGTCGGCGGCAACACCAGCTATGCGCTCGGCGGCTACAACAACTCGCTGCTGGAGCAGATGCTGCCGGTGTCCGCCGAGGCGCCGTACCAGCAAGAGCGCGCCTCGCTGGCGCTCGTGTTGGTGATCGATCGCAGCGGCAGCATGAGCCTGCGTACCGACAACGTCAGCAAGATGGCAATGGCCCGCGAGGCCGCGTTGCTAGCCACCGAGGCGCTACGCCCCGACGACCAGCTCGGCGTGCTGGCGTTCGACATCCGGAACGACTGGATCGTGCCCCTGGCCCCGATCGATGCCAACGGGGGCTTGGCTGCGGTGCAACAGGCGATCCAGAGCATCGAGGCCGATGGGGGCACCGACATCTACCCCGCGCTCGCTCGTGCCTACGAGGCGATCGTGGGCAGCCAGGCGCGGTTCAAGCACATCATCCTGCTCAGCGATGGTCAGTCCTGGGGCGGCGCCTACGATCAGCTCCTGGAGCAGATGCGCGCCAATGGCGTGACGTTGAGCACTATCGGCGTCGGGCAGGACATCGACGCCCAATTGATGTCCGCGCTGGCGCGCGGGGGCCTCGGGCGCTACTACTTCACGGACCGGGTGCGCGAGATCCCGCGCATCATGCTGCGTGAGACCAATGTTGTCACGCGCCCGGTGGCGATGGAGGGGCGGGTGGTACCGCGCGTCGCAGCGGCTAGTCCGTTGCTACGCGGGTTGGCCCCCGCCGAGCTACCCGCCCTGAATGGATACGTGGTGACCTCGCCCAAGCCGACGGCAGAGATCGCGCTACAGTCGGAGCGCGGCGACCCGCTACTGGCGAGCTGGCAATATGGCCTGGGCCGAGTAGCCGCTTGGACCGCGGACGCCGGCACGCCCTGGAGCGCCGAGTGGCTTGGCTGGCCGCGGTTCAGCCAGTTCTGGAGTCAGATCGTGCGCTGGACCCTCCCGCCAGCAGCGCAGGGCGACCTTCAGGTGCTCTTGCGCACTCAGCCGCCACGAGCTCCGGGGGCCGGGCCCGCCCCCAAGGGCACGGAAGTGCAGGTGCGCGTGGAGGCGCTGCGCGAGGACGGGGCGTTCCTCGACGACGCCCCGACCGAGGCGCGGATCCAGGGTCCCACAGGCCAGGTCGTGCAGCTACCCCTCCCGCAGGTGGGCCCGGGCCGTTACGAGTCTCACTTCCTGGCCGACCGGCCTGGGCTGTACAAGCTGGAGGTAGTCCAGGCGCTGCCCAGCGGTGCGCGCCACGAGCAAGCGGCACTGGTAGTAGCGGCCGACCCCGAGCGTGCGCACGTGGGCGCCAACGAGGCGCTGCTCGCACGGCTGGCTCGGGACACAGGGGGCCGCGTGTTGTCGGAGCCGACACGCAACCTCGCGCAGCCGGATGAGGGCCGGGCCGCGCTCACTGCCGGGGAGCGCTGGCAGCCCATTGGCGGCTGGTTGGTGGTGCTGGCCCTGCTGTTGTTCACCATGGATGTCGCGGCGCGGCGCTTGCGCTGGCCGTGGTGGTAGCTGGTTGGCCCGGGCCGGACGGGGGCCGATAGGTACTCAGCTCGCGCCGCCACGCACCAACACGCGCACCGGCTCCACGACGCCCACGATGCGCGGCAGGTTCCGGACGCGCTCGGAGAGGCTCTCGGTGACTTCCTGGCCCCGCGCGATCACCAGCACCCCCGTGCGGGTCTTGACATCCTCGGCAATCACCATGCCCGGGCGCAGCTCGCGCAGCGGGACTTCCTGCCACTCCAGGTTGCGCATGGACACGCCGCGCAAGCCGGCAAAGGCCTCGAGCAGGTCAGGGTCGTAGCGCCCCGCCCGGCTGCGCATAACGTCGAGCGACAGCCCGGTCGAGAACCCTCGGGCCTGCAGCGTGTCGAAGTCGAGCACGATGCGCAGGGCACGCGCGCCCCAGGGGATCTGCTCGCCTGCGATGGCATCGGGCGGCGTGCCGCTACCGTCGTAGTTCTTCCCTTGGTAGACCAGGATGCGGCGCACGGGCTCGAGGCGCGGGATATTGGCCAGCAGCTTGTCGGCGACCAGCGGCAGGTGATCAGCCATCGCTTGCTCCTCGTCGCTGAGCGCCCGGCCGTAGTACAGCTTCTCGGCCGTCTCCGGCGGCAAGATGACACAGCCGATCTGCGACAGCATAGCGGCCACCTCGACCTGCCAGCGATCGCGGACCTGGAAGTGCGCCGCCAGCTCCGCCACATACTGCTTGGCCCGGCTCGCGCGGCCGAAGCCGATGGGCGAGACCAGAGCGAGGATGTCGGTGAGCGTCTCGATGCACCCGTGGAGCGTTCGCTCCAGTAGGACCCGCTCGGCTGTGACCAGCCGGTACTGCTCGATGGCGTCGGCGATCGCCTGTAGCAGGATGGGCAGCGGGCACGGCTTGGCCAGGAACCGGAAGATGTGGCCTTCGTTCACCGCGTCCATCGCCGCGGCGAGGTCGGCCTGGCCGGTGAGGAGGATCCGCACCGTGGTGGGCGCCCGCTCGCGAACCGCCCGCAGAAAGGTGATGCCGTCCATGCCCGGCATCCGCAAGTCGGACACCACGACTGCGAACGGCCCATGCCGGTCGAGCACGGTCAGCCCCTCGGCGCCGTTGCCGGCGGTATACGCTTCACACCGGCGGCGGACGCCACGCAGCAAGCCCTCCAGCACGCGCGGCTCGTCATCGACCAGGAGCACCCGCTGATCGAACGTCATCTCCACGGCTCTCCCCTCCCTGCATGCGCCAGGGCCAGTTCGGCAGCCAGCGCGGACCACTGCGGCCACCGGTCCCGCACGCCCAGGGCCTCCAGATAGCGCTCGTCGACACCGCTGCTACACGAGCCCGGCGCCAGCCCGAGGGCTTCGCAGGCCAGGTAGTCGGCCACATGCACGGCGCCGAGCACGTCGAACGTCCGCTGGCTGACACGCCCCGGGCGATGGTGAAAGGCCACGGCCTCCAGGATCGTCTGCGGCAGCCCCCACAAGCCGAGTAAGTACGCGCCCACCTCTGCGTGGGTCACGCCGAGCCGGGCCTGCTCCGCCTCCACGAGTGGCACGCCGGCCTCCGCCGCGTAGGTGACGGCAGCCGACCAGCCAGCGGTCGGGAACGTGCCGTCAGCAGATCGCGTGGCCAGAATCAGCTTGCCCACGTCGTGGAGCAGCGCCGCCATGAACGCGTCGTCGCCACGCCCCGGATCCGGTACCAGTCGCGCGGCCAACCGCGCGGCGATCAACGAGTGCGCCTGGAGCTCCTCGAGGCCGGCCACCACCGCGTCAGGTGGCAGCTCGAACGTGCGGAACACCTCGACCGTGAACACCAGCGCCTTCAACATATTGAGCCCGAGCAGCCGGACCGCCTGCGGGATCGTGCTGACACGGCGTGGCAGCCCAAAGAACGCCGAGTTGACGAGCTGCAAGCACTTGGCCGACATGGCGATATCTTGCTCGACGATCCGTGCCACGTCTTCCATGGCAACGTCGGGGTCTTCCAGCGCTCGGATGAGCGCGGAATAGGTCTGCGGCTGCGCCGGCAGCTCCCCGAGCTGGGCGACGGCCGCCCGGAGCGTGGCGTCGCCTAGCAACTCCTGCAACGCGCACGCCCGTTCGATCACCTCCCGCAGCAGCTGCGGCTCGCACGGCTTGCTGAGGAACTGGTGCGCCACGGGCAGGCTGCGCAGGCTGCTCTCCAGCTCGGAGTACCCGCTCAGGATGATCCGCACCATCTGCGGGTAGCGCGCCTGCACATGGCGTAGCAGCGTGGCGCCATCCATCCCGGGCATGCGCATGTCCGACACGATCACGTCGAAGGGACGCTCCGCCAACAGGTCCAGCGCGGCGGTGCCGCTGGTGGCGAACGCCATCTCCCACTGGTGCCGCTGCGGCCGCAGCAAGCGCTGGAGCCCCTCCAGCACGCGCGGCTCGTCATCGACGAACAGGATGCGCTTCATGACCGGCCTACGGTCGGTTCGGCCACGCCGGCCACTGGCAAGCGAACGTAGAACGTGGTCCCCGCCCCCTCGACGGTGTCGAAGGTCAACTCGCCGCCGTGCTGCTCGACCACGATCGCCCGCGCCAGCGCCAGGCCCTGGCCGGTGCCCCGGCCGACCTCTTTGGTCGTGAAGAATGGATCGAAGATGCGGTCGCGAATCGCCGCTGGAATCCCCGAGCCCGTGTCGCTGATGGCGATCTCTACCCGCGGGGGACAGTGCCGCGTGCGGACAGTGATCGTGCCACGCGCGCCTGAGTCACCCACCTTGTCGGCGATGGCATGGGCGGCATTGATCAGGAGGTTCAGGAACACCTGGTTCAAGTCACCTACCTGACAGACTACTGGCGGTAGAGGCTCGAAGTCGGTCTGCACGTCCGCCACGTACTTCAGCTCGTTGCGGGCGACCGTCAGGGTGCTCTGAAGCGCGTGGTTCAGGTCCGCGGGGGCGTGCTCCTTCCGGATCGGGTGGGCGAACTCCTTGAGCGCGCGCACGATCGTCGCCACACGCTCTACCCCCTCCAGGGTCTGCGCCAGCGCCCGCGGGATCTCCTCCCGCAGGTACGGCAGATCGAGTTCCTCCTCCGCTCGGCCGATCGTCTCCACGAGTGCCGCGTCCACCGCCCCCGCGGCCGCCGCCTCGCGCAGCGCGGCGTAGGCGCCCAGCAGGCGCTGGAGACCGGCGAACGCGTCCAGCAGGAAATGCGTGTTGTCGCCCACGAACTGGATCGGCGTGTTGATCTCGTGCGCGATACCAGCGGCCAGGCGACCAACAGCCTCGAGCTTCTGTGCCTGGCGCGCGGCCAGCTCGTCGTAGCAACAGGCGCGCGCTGGCCCCTCGTGGCCACGCGGGTCCGAGGGTAGTTCGAGGTGCATAGCGACGCTCCTCGTCCGTCCCCCCTCTCCGCTCGGCGGTTCGCCTGCCAGCGGGGACGGCGCGGAGTGGGGACGGGCACATGTTCTCTGGGGAGAATATCGACGCGGGTTTCCCCACGATTGAGCGGGCACGCCCTGGCGCGGCGCTTCACTGCGCCCGCGCCCCCGCCGATCATTGGCGTAGAGCCCGCTCGGCATGCCGTCTGGGCGAGGCAAGTACGGGGCCCTGCCGGGATCGGGACCTTTGGCGGCCCCCTGACCGCCAAACGGCTCCTGCCCGGTTCCACACACCGTGGCTACACTGGCGATAGCGTTGAGCCAAGGTGGGTGGGGCGAGGAGTAGCGCCATGATCCGCGTGTCGCGACTGGATGGCAGCGAGTTCGTCGTCAACGCGGAGCTGATCGAGACGATCGAAGCGAGCCCGGACACGCACCTCACCCTCACGGACGGCAAACACTTCATCGTCCGGGAGTCGATGGACGAGGTGGTGCGGCGCGTGATCGCCTACCGGCGCGAGGCGTACCAGCGGCGGCCCTGTCAGACCACCGACGGCACGACGACCGAGCACGAGTAGGAGCCCGCGATGGACAAGACAACCGCGCCCGGGTTGGTCGTGGCGCTCGGCGCGCTGATGGTCGCTGTCATCCTGGAGGGAGGCGCGCTCGCCTCCCTGATCAACGTGCCCGCAGCGCTGATCGTGTTCGGGGGCAGCCTGGGCGTTGCGCTCACGAGCAGCCCATTGCACGTACTGGCGAGCATTCCCAAGTTCCTGCCCAAGGCCTTCCAGACCAAGGCCGACGACCCGCAGGCCTTGGTAGAGACCTTCGTGCGCCTCTCCGACAAGGCCCGGCGCGAGGGCTTGCTGGCCCTGGAGCACGAGGCCGACCAGTTGGACGCCTTCACGCGCAAAGGCGTCCAACTGGTCGTCGACGGCAGCGACCCGGCGCTGGTGCGCGAGGTATTGGAGAGCGAGATCGCCGCCATGCAGCGGCGTCACCGCCAGAACTATTCGCTGCTCGAAGCACTGGGGGGGTACGCCCCCACCCTCGGCATCATCGGCACGGTGATGGGCCTCGTGAACGTGCTCGGCCACCTGGAGGATCCCTCCGAGCTTGGCCACCTGATCGCTAGCGCCTTCATCGCCACGCTGTATGGCGTGGCGTCGGCCAATCTGGTCTGGCTGCCGCTCGGGCAGAAGCTGAAGCACAAGAGCGGCGAGGAAGCCTGGCGCCGGGAGCTAGCGATCGAGGGCATTCTCAGCGTGCAGGCGGGCGACAACCCGCGCGTGGTGCGGCAGAAGCTGGAGGCCCAGCTCCCGCCCGGCCACCGGGCCCCGCGCGGCGCGCCGGCCGCCAGTGGCCGGCCGGCCGAGCAGCCGGCCGTGGCGGGAGGCTAGCGCGCCATGGCCGTCCGCCGCCGGGAGTCGGAGGAGAGCCACCCCAATCATGAGCGCTGGCTGATTACCTATGCGGATCTCATTACCCTGCTGATGGTGTTCTTCGTGGTGATGTACTCGGTGTCACGCGCGGACACGGCCAAATTCTCGCGGCTGGCCGCGTCGCTGCAGCGCGCGTTCAACGTCGAGGTGCTCCGTGGCAGTGTGCCGACCAGTCTACACGGGGACAACGGGACGTTGCAGGCCACGTCGGCCATCCAGCAAGAGCTAGCCGCGACGGGCCTGGCGGAGGTGGACACGGGACTGATCCGGACGGCCGACGAGCTCCGCGCGGTGCTCGCGCAACTACCGCCGCCGCCCCGTGGGGGCAACGTCCAAGTGGGCACCAACCGCGACGGAGTCGTCATCAGTCTGTCCGGGAACGTGCTATTCGACTCCGGCAAGGCCGAGCTACGTCCCGAAGGGCAGGTGCTACTGGACCTCCTCGCGCAGCACCTGCGCCCGATACCGAACGACCTGCGCATCGAGGGGCACACCGACAATATCCCGATCCACTCGACACTGTTCCCCTCGAATTGGGAGCTGTCGGCCGCGGGGGGGCCCCCCCCGGCGCGCCGCCGCCGCGGCGCCCCCCACCCCCCCC
>JADGHJ010000272.1 GCA_019686175.1 Chloroflexota bacterium
TCGGCCAGCCGGGGGCGGTGCAGTTCGTCTTGAAGTCGGCGGGGGCGCCGCCGCGCCCGCCCGAGCTTCGTTTGCCGGGGCGCGGCCGCGCCCCAGCGGTCGCGCCGCTGCCCGGGTTGGACGGCGCGGAGCTGGAGGACAGTATCACGCGGCGGCCGCGTCGGGAACGTCTCGGCACCTCGATCGCGCTCAATCCCAAGTACACGTTCGCAGAGTTCGTGGTCGGCAGCGGCAACCGGCTCGCCCATGCGGCCTGCCTGGCCGTGGCCGACAATCCGGGCCATGCCTACAACCCGCTATTCATCTATGGCGGCGTCGGGCTAGGCAAGACGCACTTGCTCCAGGCGATCGCGCACCATGTCCTGCGTGACCGTAACGCCCGGGTGCTCTACGTCTCGTCGGAGACGTTCACTAACGAGCTGATCGACTCCATCCGCCAGCGGCGTGGCGAGGAGTTCCGCAGCAAGTACCGCCACTGCGACGTGCTGTTGATCGACGACATCCAGTTCATCGCGGGCAAGGAGAGCACCCAGGAGGAGTTCTTCCACACCTTCAACGCGATCCACGGCGCCAACGGCCAGATCGTCCTATCGAGTGACCGCCCGCCCAAGGCCATCCCCACCCTGGAGGACCGCCTGCGCTCGCGCTTCGAGTGGGGGCTGATCGCCGACATCCAGCCGCCGGACCTGGAGACGCGCATCGCGATCCTCCAGAACAAGTGCGCCAAGCTGGAGGCGCGTGTGCCGCCCGAGGTGCTCGCATATATTGCACAGAAGGTGCAGAGCAACATCCGTGAGCTGGAGGGGACACTCAACCGCGTGGTGGCGCACGCCGCGCTGACGCAGCAGCCGATCACCTATGAGCTGGCGGTGGCGGCGCTGGCCGACGTGCTGACCGATACAGCCCGCCACCGGCTGCGGCCCGAGGCCGTGCTCGACGCGGTAGCACGGCACTTCAACGTGACGCTGGCCGACCTGCAGGGCAAGGCGCGCGACAAGCGGGTGGTGACCCCGCGCCACGTGGCGATGTACCTGCTGCGCGAGACCACGCCCTTGTCGCTGAACGAGATCGGCACGCTGCTCGGTGGCCGCGACCATACCACCGTGCTGCACGGCTGCGAGAAAGTCGCCGCCACGCTCGATCGCGACAGTCGCCTGCGCGCGGATGTCCACGCAGTCCAGAGCCTCCTATTCGAGCCCGGCCGCCGCTAGCCGCTCGGCCTGGTCGAACGACTAGGGCTCGGCCTCTCCCGTTGGCTGATGGCGCCCGCTCGCTCGCGGCCTACGCTATAGGCAAACGCGGGGCGAGCAGCTCTCGCGCTCGTCCCCTTCAGGAGAGTTCGACGTGAGCGAGCAAGGCGCGAGCGAGATCCTGGCCCGTTTCTCCAATGACTTGGCGGACGCGGTGGAGACAGCGGGCCGGCGAACAGTGGCGGTACTGGCGCGCCGGCGCCTGCC
This sequence comes from Chloroflexota bacterium, assembly GCA_019686175.1. Classification (GTDB taxonomy): domain Bacteria; phylum Chloroflexota; class UBA6077; order UBA6077; family JAJPHF01; genus JADGHJ01. Next base: position 1,458 of record JADGHJ010000272.1, read on the forward strand.
GGGCAGCGGCGTGCTGTGGGACGCCCAAGGGGTCGTGGTCACCGCCGACCACGTACTGGAGCGCGACGACGACCTCAGAGTGCTGCTGGCCGACGGCCGCGAGCTAGCGGCGAGCCTCGTGGGGCGCGATCCATCGACCGATCTCGCGGTGCTGCGGGTCGCCGCCGACGGGCTGCCGGCGGTCGCGCCGCCGACCGAGGTCGAGGTGCGCGTCGGGCACTTCGTGCTGGCGGTGGCGCGCCTCGACGCCGGGCCACCCTGTGCCAGCAGCGGGATCATCAGCGCCGTCGGCGGCCCCTGGCGCGGGCGGCGCGGCGCTCTCATCGAGGGCTACCTCCGCACCGATCTCACACTATACCCAGGCTTCTCCGGCGGCCCACTGGTCGACCCTCGCGGACGGATCATCGGTATCAACACCTCGCTGCTCGCCCGCGGCCACGGGTTGGCCTTGCCGCTGGCCACCGTGCGCCGGGTGACCACCACGCTGCTGACGCAGGGGCGCGTCAAGCGGGGCTACCTCGGCATCGGTACCCAGCCGGTCGCCCTGCCGGCTGCCATCGCGCAACGGGTGGGCGGGCAGGCGCGGGGCCTGTTGGTCCTGAGCGTCGAGCCCACCAGCCCGGCTGAGCGCGGCGGCGTGCTCCTGGGAGACATCCTGATCGCCTTCGCGGGCCACCCCCTGCGGGATACGGACGACCTCCTGGCCCTGCTGGGGCCCGAGCGCGTCGGCACCGCCCAGCCGCTGACCGTGGTCCGTGGCGGCGAGCCGCGCTCGCTCACAGTGATCGTGGGCGAGCGCTAGAGAGCGAGCGCGAGCTATGACTGTCACCGATTTCGGAATCGACCGTGGCGCGCTGTCGCAGGCGGCAGCGGAGCTACTGGAGCGGTTGCGGCCCAGTGTGGTGAGCGTGCGTGCGGGACGCCACGGTATGGGAGCGGGCGTGATCTGGCGCCCCGAGGGGGTGATCGTGACTAACGCCCACGTGGCCCAGGTGCCGCCGTTCGAGGTGGTCCTGGCCGATGGGCGCACCCTGCCTGCGCGCCTCGTGGCACGCGATTCAGCGCGCGACCTGGCAGTCCTCCAGGTCGTGGCGGCGGATCTGCCCGCCGCGCCGGTCGGCACAGCACGCACGCTGCGGGTTGGCGAGCTGGTGTTCGCCATCGGGCACCCACTGGGCGAGCCATATTCAGCAGCGGTGGGGATCCTTCAGGAGCGCGTGCGGGATGGCCGCGCGCTGCTCCGGGCGGACATCGCGCTGTACCCGGGCAACTCGGGCGGGCCACTGGTGGACGCCCGAGGGCAAGTGGTCGGGGTAGCTAGCATGGTGGTACCCCCGCGGCTGGCGCTGGCCGTGCCCAGCGAGGTGGTCGCGGACTTCGTGGCGCGGCTGGGACAGCGCCGCATCGGGCTGCGCGTGGTCCGCGTGGCCTTGCCACCGCCGCTCGTGGCGCGGCTGGGACTGCGCGATGAGCACGGGGTGATGGTCGTCGAGGTCCATCCCGACGGCCCGGCTGCGGCAGCGGGGCTTCTGCCGGGCGATGTCCTGCTGGCCGCACACGGCCAGCTGCTCACCACCACCGAGCGCCTGGCCGCCGTGGTCAGCGCCAGCGACGGGCCGGTGCCGTTGACCGTGCTGCGCGGCGGGCGCCTGCGGCCCGTGGTGGTCGTCCCGCGGAGCGCACCGTGACTGAGGTCCTGGTGGTCGCCGCGTATCCGCTCGTGCGTGCGGGCCTGCGGGCAGTGGTGGGCGCGGCGGAGGACCTGGAGGTGGTGGGAGAGGCGGCGAGCCTCGCGGAGGTGAGCGAGACGCTCGCCGCGGGCGCGGCGCCAGTCGTGCTGGCCGACCTGGGGGCGCTGCCGCCGGACGAGCTGGCCGAGGTGGGCACGCTGGCCCGCGAGGCGCCGGAGCTGGGGCTCGTGCTGCTGGTGGCACCGGGCAGCGAGCGCGCCCTGCCAGCGCCAGCGCGAGGGCGCGTGGCGTATCTGCCGCGCGAGGCCACGGCCGAGACGATCGTGGCGGCCGTCCGCGCGGTGGCGCTTGGCCTGACGGTGGTCGATCCCGCCGCGGTGCCAGGCCTGTTGGCGGGCGCACCGCGGCCGGCGGTCGATGTCGGGGCGGAGCCGTTGACAGCCCGCGAGCTGGAGGTCCTGGCGCTGTTGGCACAGGGGCTACCCAATAAGCAGATCGCGCAGCGGCTCGGGATCAGCGAGCACACGGTGAAGTTCCATGTCGGCGCCATCCTGGCCAAGCTGGGCGCGGCCAGTCGCACCGAGGCGGTCACGCTGGCGGCGCGGCAGGGCCTGTTGCTGCTGTAGCCAGGAGGCGAGCCAACTGGCGGTAGTCCTCTACTTGCACGGACAGGGGGCGCCGCAGCAAGGCACGCGGGGCCGGGTGGTACAGGGCGACTAGCCAGCGCCCGTTCCAAGCCACCGCACGGCCGACGTCGGCCGGCAGCCGCAAGGGATGTGCCGCCAGTCGGCGCAGGGCCTGTAGGGCCGTGTGACCGAGCGCCACGACCCAGGTGGGATCCACCAGCGCGATCTGGGCCTGCAGGTAGTCGCTACAGGCGGCCAGCTCAGCGCGGGTGGGACGCGCGTTGCGCCCCTTCGCGTCGCGTGGGTTGCACAGCACGGCGTTAGTGACGAACACGGCCTCACGGCGCAACCCGGCCGCAGCGAGCAGCGTGTCGAATAGCGCGCCGCTCTGGTCTCCACAGAACGGCACGCCCGTGCGATCACCGCCGCGCCGGCCGGGCGCCTCGCCAACGAACAGTACACGGGCGTGGAGTGGGCCGTTGGCCCGGCTCAACACGCGGGCGCGGCCTTGCATGCGTGGGCAGCGCTGGCACGCCTGCACGCGGGCCACGAGCCCGTCGAACGCCGCGCGGCGCTCGCCCGACGGCGTCGCGTTGGGCACGGGGGGCCGGGGCATCGCGCCTCTCCTCGGTCAGCGGTCGACGTGGCAGAGGGACAACCCGTACGCTATTATAGAGGCGTCCCTTGGGCGCGCAGTCGGGCCATACTGCGCCTTGGCTGCGGCCGATGGTGAGAGGCTGGCGGCGGTCATGACCCGCAGTCCCAGGCAGAGCAGTGAGAAGGTGGTGAGAGTGGCATGCAGGTAGTCCGACGCGAGGGCGAGACGTTCGAGCAGTTGATGCGCCGCTTCAAGCAGGGGGTGGAGCGCTCCGGCCTCCTGCGCGACATGAAGCGCAAGCGCTACCATGTTTCTCCCGGACAGGCCCGCCGGCTCAAGGCGCAAGCGGCCCAGCGGCGGCAGCGGCGGCGCGCGCTGCGGCAGAAGGCGCGTGGCTAACCGTCTCTGCCAATGGTGCTAAGCGCTTAGCCGGCGCCGGGGCCAACACGGCCGCTTCCCGATGCGGCAGTCGGTGTTGTGTGTCGTGCCCCGCCCGCCTGGGCGTGGGCGGTAACCCATTGCGACTTCGCGCTCCAACAGCGCCAGGGACGCCGCCAGCGTAGCCAGGGCGTTCTCCAACCGTCTTGGACGTGGTCTATCCTGCATCCTCTACGCATCCCTGCCTGGGCGGTTCGCGCGCCTTTGTGCAGGAGACGTGCCGGTGCCTCCACCATCCGTGGCACCGGCAAGTACTCGGCGAGTAGCTGCGGAGGGAGTCGACAGGCGGCGATGGGGGCGATACTCGCGGCAGTCGTGCTGCTGACGGCGCTGGTCGCGTTCGCGCCCCGAAGCGCCGTGCTGGCCGCCCAGGGACCCGCCAATCAGACTCCGACGCCGACCTACGGTCCGTGGCCCGACACCCTGGGGCCGCGGCTCTCTCCCGGGGCGACTCTCGCCACCACCACTGCCGTGCCGCTACCCACTTTCCGGCCCACGCCGCGGCCGACGGGCGTGCCCGCGCCGATGGTTACCCTCTCTCTTATACAA
>JADGHJ010000273.1 GCA_019686175.1 Chloroflexota bacterium
TGCTGCAGCCGCAGGACTTCCAGGCGCTCGCCCAAGGCTACCGGCGGCTGATGCTCTCCAGCGAGGTGCTCCAGGAGTACGTGTTCAACGCCTGGATCACGCGGCGCGACTGGGCGCGCGCCCACGACGATGCCCTGGTCCGCTGGATCCGGGCGCACGCCCGCGCCCTGCGTTGGCTCAACGATCCGGCCAACCGCGAGCCGGCGATCGCCATCGGGGCCGAGCGCACACGTACCGAGCCTGAGCTCGTCCGCCAGACCTACGATCTGTACTTCAGTCCGCCGCCCAGCCGTGTCATCCCGCCCGACCCGTCGCTCGACCTGCATGGGATGCGGGTGGTGCTCGACGACATGGTGGCCGCTGGCGACCTACCCGCGCCGGCTCCCCCGCCCGAGAAGTACCTCGATACCAGCTACCTGGAGCGGGCCCAGGCACGCTGACCGCTGCTTCGCCGCACGGCGGGCTATCCTCTCCATTCAGGCGCGTCCTTTCCGTAATCCCTGGCAGTGCCGCCGCCCCCACGCTCTGGTCAGCGGCGCCGTGCAGATCGGTCGAGGTCCCCACGCGGATAGCGGTCAGAGCATTACCCTCGGGCTCGCAGTGCACTGGGGTCCTCTGGAGAGCGGCCTGGTACCAGGGCGACGGCCGCGTCGCAGGCGTTCCCTCCAGGTCAGCCTATCCCAGGGAGGTGTCAGCGCGGGGGGTGGCGCCGCATAATCCCAGTAGGAGGCAGAGAGTAGGGGTACGGGCATGAGCGTCGATCGCGAGCGTCTCGCTGCCACAGAGGTCGCAACCGTTCCCACCGAGCAGATCGACGGGGTGACCGAGCTGCCCAATGTGCTGCGCGAGGGGCTGCGCCGCGAACGCACCGCGCCGCCTTGCGCCATGATCATTTTCGGCGCCTCGGGCGACCTCACCAGCCGCAAGCTGGTCCCCGCGCTGTACGACCTGGCCCTCGCGCGCCTGCTCGCCAGCGAGTTCGCCGTTGTCGGCTGCGCCCGGCGCCCTTTCTCCGATGAGGTATTCCGCGCCCACCTGCGCCAGGACGCCGAGCAGTTCGCCCGCACGCGCCCGCTGCGCCCCGAGGTCTGGGACCCCTTCGCCGAGGGCATTAGCTACGTGCGCGGCGACCCGGCCGATCCGGACACCTACCGCCGCCTGCGCGAGCACCTCGACTGGCTCGACCGCACGCGCGGCACCTGCGGCAACCGCCTGTTCTATCTGGCCACGCCGCCGAACCTGTTCCCCGAGATCATCGCGCAGCTCGGCGCCGCGGGGCTCAACCGCCCGCCCACGCCCGAGAGCTGGGTGCGCATCGTCATCGAGAAGCCGTTCGGCCACGACCTGGCCAGCGCCCGCGAGCTGAACCGCCAGGCCCAGGCGGTGTTCGCCGAGCCGCAGATCTACCGCATCGACCACTACCTGGGTAAGGAGACCGTCCAGAACATCCTCGCCTTCCGGTTCTCCAACCGCCTCTGGGAGCCGGTCTGGAACGAGCAGCACATCGACCACGTCCAGATCACCGTCGCCGAGAGCATCGGGGTCGAGGACCGCGGCGGCTACTACGAGCAAGCCGGCGCCCTGCGCGACATGCTGCAGAACCACATGCTCCAGCTCCTGACCATGGTGGCCATGGAGCCGCCCGTGACGTTCGAGGCCGAGGCCGTGCGCGACGAGAAGCTGAAGGTGCTGCGCGCCCTGCGCCCGATCCCCCCCGCCGCGCTCGCCGCCAACAGCGTCACGACCCAGGTCGTCCGCGGCCAGTACGGCCCGGGCTGGGTGGCGGGGCAGGCGGTGCGCGGCTACCGCGAGGAGGAGGGGGTCTCGCCCACCTCCACCACCGAGACGTACGTGGCGCTCAAGGTGTACCTGGACAACTGGCGCTGGGCGAAGACGCCGTTCTACCTGCGCCACGGCAAGCGCCTGCCCAAGCGCGCCACCGAGATCGCCGTGCAGTTCAAGCGCCCGCCGCACTTGCCGTTCGGGGGCGTGGCGGCGGCGGGGCTGGAGCCGAACCGCCTGGTGCTGCGCGTCCAGCCCGACGAGGGCATCACGCTCCAGTTCGGCGCCAAGGTGCCGGGGCCGACCATGCAGCTCCGCTCGGTGAACATGGATTTCCTGTACGGCAGCAGCTTCCTCACGCCCTCGCCCGATGCCTACGAGCGGCTGCTGCTCGACTGCATGCTCGGCGACCGCACGCTGTTCATGCGCGCCGACGAGGTCGAGCAGGCCTGGGCGTTCGTGACGCCGATCCTGGAGGCGTGGGCGCGCGAGACCCCACGCTTCCCCAACTACGCGGCGGGCACGTGGGGGCCGGCCGCGGCCGAGCAGCTCATCCGCCGTGACGGCCGCCAGTGGCACCGACCGTGAGCCGGGGGGAGAGGGGATGACGACCGCGGAGCGCGTCAGTGGCGGCTGGGCGGCGACCAACACCACGGTCGCCGAGGTCGAGCGTCAGCTCCAGCGCATCATGCACGAACTGAGTCAGCCCGCGACCGAGGTGGCCGGCCGTGCCCATCTGGTCCCACGCGCGATCTGTCTCAACATCCTGGTGCATGCCGACGAGGCGGCGGAAGCGACGCGCGCCGCCCAGACGCTGGCGGAGCTGGCCCCGCGTCACCCGTCGCGCACCCTGCTGATGGTGGTCGAGCCCGATGCACCGGCCGATGGCCTTGACGCCTCGATCTGCACCCAGTGCGCCATCTGGCCGTCGGTGGGCGGCCAGCTGTGCTTCGAGCAGGTCACGCTTACCGCCCGTGGCAGCACGGCGCTCCACCTGGTCAGCGTGGTCGAACCGCTCTTGGTGTCCGACCTCCCGGTCATCCTGTGGTGGCTCGGCCGCCCACCGGCGCGTACCGAGCCGCTCCTCGACCTGTGCAACCGGCTGGTGGTCGACTCGGCCTATTTCCCCGACGCGCTGGTCGGCCTGGCCGCGCTGGACACTTACACCGATCGCGACGGGCGGCCGCTGGAGCTGGGCGATCTGGGCTGGCGGCGCCAGGGCCTCTGGCGCCAGATGCTCGCTCAGCTGTTCGACCCCGCCGACGCCCGGCCATACCTGCGCCAGATCGCCCGGGTGATTATCGAATACGCCGCCACGTCCAGCGGCGCGGTCAGCGCGGCCCCCCTGCTGCTGCTAGGCTGGCTGGCCGCGCGGCTCGGCTGGCGGCCGACCTCGGTGACTACCAGCGGCGGGGCCTTCGCCACCACGTTCACCACGAACGAGGAGGAGGTCGAGGCAGTGAGCGCGCGGCTCCGTGCCCGCTCGGCCGACGGGGTGGAGCCTGGCGAACCGCTCGCCCTGGTGTTGCAGACGGGCGGGGAGCCGGCGGCGCGGTTCCAGGTGCGGCGCGACCTGACGCGCGGCGTGCTGGAGGCCCAGGCGGTGCTGCCTAGCGGGCGCCAGTACGGCCGCGCGCTGACGTGGGTTACTCCCTCGCGCGCCGAGCTGCTGGCGCGCGAGCTGGAGCTACCCTCGGCCGACCCGCTCTATACCGAGAGCTTGGCGGCGCTCGCGCGGCTGGTGCGCTGAACTATCGGCCGATCAAGGAGGAGCAGCATGCCCCAGTCGCCCAGCGTCCACGTGGCTCCCACTCTCGAGGCGCTCAGCCAGGATGCGGCCGACTACATCGTGCAGACCGTGACGGCGGCGGTGGCCGCACGAGGCCGCTGCATGCTCGCCCTCTCGGGCGGTTCGACGCCGCGTCGCACCCACGAGCTGCTCGCCCAGCCACCGCGGCGCGACGCCGTGCCGTGGACGGCGCTGCACGTGTTCTGGGGCGATGAGCGCTGCGTGCCCTCCGAGCACGCAGACAGCAACTACCGTATGGCCGTCGAGACGATGCTAGCTCACGTCCCCATCCCCCGCGAGCAGATCTATCGTGTCCCCACCGAGGAGGGGCCGGCGCCGATCGTCGCCGCGCTGTACGAGCGGGTGCTGCGTACTGCTTTCGCCCTCGAAGTCGATGAGGTGCCGCAGTTCGACCTGATCCTGCTGGGCATGGGGCCAGACGGCCATACCGCCTCATTGTTCCCAGGCACGCCCGCCTTGGAGGAAACGCAGCGGCTGGTGGTGCCCAGCCAGATCGACTACCTGCCGCATGAGCGCGTGACGTTCACCTTTCCGGTCCTCAACGCCGCGAGGGCCGTCGCCTTCCTGGTAGCGGGGGCCGACAAGGCGCCGAAGGTGCGCGCGGCCCTGCAGGGCGATCCCTCGGTCCCGGCTGGCCGGGTGCGCCCCGCGGGCGCGCTGCACTGGTTCCTCGACCGCGCGGCAGCCCGCCTCCTGTAACCGCTGCTCGCGCTCTTCCCCGGTCCGGCACCCTTTCCGGTGGCAAGGGCGCGTATAATGGCCCCACCAGGCGACCAGGGCGCGCCGCTGGTGCGGCCGCCACGGAGGGCGTGTGGCGGCGGGCGGTCGGCGGTCGCAGCGCGTCTCGCGGTGCTCGGTGTTGCCGCCACGCGCTTGCATCGTGGAGGTACGAGCGATGGCAGTCAGCCGGCGTGACTTCCTGAAGGGCACGTTCGCTATGGCGTGCGGCACGGCGCTGGCCAGCGGCGCTGGGGTGGGTACGGCCGCTGTCGGGCCGCGCCGCGGCCTTTCCCAGATCGACCTCGAGGAGCTGACGCTAGAGGCGTCCAACTTGCGCCTGATCGGCCACCACGACTGCAATCGCGGCGCGATGGGCGAGGGGATCGCGCTGCAGCAGCGTGCCGATGGCCGGCGCATCGCTTACCTCGCCCACGAGAGCGGTGCGATGGGCATCAGCATCCTGGACGTCACCAATCCCCGCGACCCGGGCCTGTTGCTCCAGATCCCCCACGAGAATCCCGACACGCGCGTCAACTCGCTGTCGCTCAGCGGCAACATCCTCGCCACGGCGCGGCAGACCGCCCAGCCAGGCCAGCAGCCAGCGGGCCTGGTCATCTACGACGTCTCGGACCCCGAGCGGCCGCGCCAGTTGGCGCTGTTCGACTGCTCGGGGCCATACTCGCGTGGCTGCCACTTCGTGTGGTTCGTCGACGGCCGCTACGCGCACCTCTCGACGGGTATGCCCGACTTCGAGCCGAGCCACCCGCTCGACGATCAGATCTACGTGATCGTGGACCTGGCCGACCCGGAGCAGCCACGCGAGGTCGGGCGCTGGTGGATCCCCGGCATGCGCGCGGGCGAGCCGCCGCTGCCGCGCCATCCGCGCTTCGACACCGGCACGCGCCTGCACAACGTGAACGTGCTGCCCAGCCGGCCCGATCGCGCTTACATGGGCTGGATCGATGGCGGCGCCGTGATCCTCGACATCTCCGACCTGGAGCGGCCGCGCTTCGTCAACCGCTGGAACCCCCACC
>JADGHJ010000274.1 GCA_019686175.1 Chloroflexota bacterium
GGGCGGCGCCGGTGTGGCGCTGGGCGGGACCACCGTGGGCGACCGATTGTCCGGAGTCGGGTTGGCGGGCGGCCGCGGTGTGGGCTGGGCCGTCGGCTCGGCGGTGGCGGTCGGCTCGGCCGTCGGCACCAGCGTGGCCGTCGGTCGCACGGTGACCGGCGGCGTGCGTGTCGGAGGGATGACCAGGGCCGGGGTGGCCGTGGCGATCTGCACCGTGGGCGTCGGCAGGGGCGTCGGCTGCTCGGTGCCGCTGGCGACGCGGGGGCCGGAGAGAATCAGCGCCAGACCGAGGCCGTAGCACGGCAGCGTCCCCACGATGATCGTCAGGAAAGCGGCCACCAGCCCGCGCTCGCGGGGCGGCAGCCCCCGATACCAGTCCCACAAGCCAGCCACCTGGCGCTCGTCCTCGCCTCCTGGCGGCCTGACGGCCCCGGGGTCAGAGCCGCACCAGGCGCACCTGCTCGATATCGGCCACGCTGCGGATCCGCTCCAGTAGCTCAGGAGGGATCGGCTCGTCGACGGTCAGGGCCATGAGCGCTTGCCCGCGCGGTCGCTGCCGGCCGACCTGCATGGAGGAGATGTTGATATCGGCCTCGCCGAGCAGCGTGCCTACCTTGCCGATGATCCCCGGCCGGTCCACGTGGCGCGATAGCAGCACGTAGCCGCCCTGCGCGGTGAGATCGACGCTGTAGCCGTCGATGCTCACCACGTGCGGCTCTCCATGGATGACCGTTCCGGCGACTGTGCGCTCGCCCCGGTCGGTGCGCAGCGCCACGGTGATCAGGTTCGTGTAGTTGTCCGCCGCCGAGGTCTTGCGCTCGGACACGCGCAGGCCCCGTTGGCGAGCGATGAGCGGCGCGTTGACCAGGTTGACGGGCTCTTCGGAGATCGGGGCGAGCAGCCCGCGAATCACCGTGGCTTGCAGCACCGCGATGTCCTGCTCCGCGATCTCGCCGGCATACGTCACCTCGACGCTCACATGCTGGCCGTCGGCCAGTTGTGTGGCCAGTTGGCCGAGCATGGCGCACAGCCGCAGATACGGGCCCAGCGTGGCGAACACCTCGGGAGGCACGACCGGCGCGTTGACCGCATACAGCGCCGGCTGGCCATTGAGCACCGCGACGACCTGCTCGGCGACCTCGAGCGCGACGCTGACCTGCGCTTCCCGTGTCGAGGCAGCGAGGTGGGGCGTGGCCACGACGTTGTCGAGCTGCAGCAGCGGCAGGTCGCCCGGCGGCTCCTGCGCAAAGACGTCGAGCGCGGCACCTGCGAGCCGGCCGGCTCGCAGCGCTTCGGTGAGCGCGGTCTCGTCGACGATGCCCCCACGGGCACAGTTGATGAGGAAAGCGGTGGGCTTGAGCAGCGCCAGCTCGGCGGCCCCGATCAGCCCCTGTGTATGCGCGGTTGCCGGCGTGTGGATCGACACGAAGTCGGCCGTGCGCAGCAGTGTCGGCAGCTCGACCAGCTCCACGCCGAGCCGGCGCGCCTGCTCCGCTCCCACGTACGGGTCGTAGGCGATGGTCCGCATCTCGAACCCCTGCGCCCGCCGCGCCACCGCCCGGCCGATGCGGCCCAGGCCGATGATACCCAGGATCTTGCCGCGGACCTCGTGGCCCATGTACTTCGAGCGCTGCCACTCACCCCGGCGCAGGGCCGCGTGCGCCTGGGGGATGGAGCGCGCGAGCGCCAGCAGCAGGCCGAGCGTATGCTCGGCCACGGCGATGGTGTTACCCGCGGGGGCATTGACGACGACCACCCCGCGCCGGGTGGCCGCCTCGACATCGATGTTGTCGACGCCGACCCCGGCGCGGCCGATCACGCGCAGGTTCCGCCCGGCGTCAATGACCTCGCGGGTGACTTTCGTCTCGCTGCGCACGATCAGCGCGGCGTACTCGCCGATGCGCGCGACCAGCTCGGCCGGCGACAGTCGCTCCTGGACGACGTCTACCTGGGCGTGCTGGCGGAGGTACGCGATGCCGTCGGGGGCGATCGGGTCGGTGACCAGCACCCGCGGCGTGCCGTTGGTCGAACCGGTAGCGGTCGTGCTCATGCCCGTGTTGCCGCCTGCGTGGCAAGTACCTGACGCAGCGCCTGTAGCACCGCGTCGATGTCGGCCTCGCTCACGTAGCCCATGTGCCCGATGCGCAGGATCTTGCCCTGCAGCTCGCCCTGCCCCTCGGCCAGCACCACGCCGTATTCGGCGCGCAGGCGCTCCTGGACGGCGTCGGCCGAGCAGCGCTCGGGCAGCCAGAAGGCGGTCACCGTGTTGGACGCGTACCGCTCGTCGACGGGCACGAGCCGCAGGCCCAGCTCGCGCAGCCCGGCGCGCGTGTAGGCGCCGAGGCGGCGGTGGCGCTCGAACAGCGCCGGCAGCCCTTCGGCCAGCATCAGCCGCAGCGCCTCACGGAAGGCGTACAGCAGACTCACGGCGGGCGTCCAGGGCGTCTGGTGCTTCTGGGCCGACTTGTGGGCAGCGGTGAAGTCGAAGTAGTAGCGCGGCAGCCGGGCGTGGCGGTGCGCCTCCCAGGCCCGCGGGCCGACTGCGAGCATGGTGATGCCCGGGGGCACCATCCAGCCCTTCTGCGAGCCGGCGATGAGCACGTCGATGCCCCACTCGTCGGGCCGCACGTCGAGCGAGCCGACCGACGAGATGCCGTCGACCACGAGCAGGGGGGCGCCCGCCTCGTGCACGGCGCGGGTGATGGCCTCGAGGTCGTTGGTGACCCCGGTCGAGGTCTCGTTGTGGGTTACCAGCACGCCTTTGATGGCGGGGTCGGCGCGCAGGCGCTCGGCGATGGCGCCGGGGTCGGCGGCGTGGCCGTTGGGGAAGCGCAGGCGCTGCACGTCCGTGCCGTACACTTCAGCGATCTTGGTGAAGCGGTCGCCGAAGTTGCCGATCGAGACGGCCAGCACGCGGTCGCCCGGCGAGAAGAGGTTCACCACCGCCGCCTCCAGGCCACCGGTGCCCGAGGCGGTGAGCACCAGCACCTCGTGCTGGGTCTGGAAGACGCGCTGGAGGTTGGCGACGACTTCGGCGAACAGGGCCTCGAACTCTGGCCCGCGGTGGTTGATCATCGGCTGCGCGAGCGCCTGGGCCACGCTGGGCGGGATCGGGGTTGGCCCGGGAGTTCGCAGATTCACACTCTACCTCCTTCACCGTGGGCACGCGGGCCTCGCAACAACGCGCGAGGGGAGCCGGGCGTGCCACGTGCGTGGGAACGCTCGCGCGGCCGGCAGCTCGATTGGTCCGGGGCGCTGGCAGCCGGTTCACTGGCGTGAAAGCGGGCGCCGCCGTAGTATGATGGCAGGTTTACGCGCGCTGGGGCAAGCAGCCGTCGGCTCGGAGCTGGTGGCGGGGAGGCACGGTTGGCCAACGGACTACAACGACTTACGGTTCGCATCCTACTGATCCTGGCGCTAGGGACGGCAAGCCTGGGTGCGCCGGCCGCCCCGGCAGCAGCGCAGGCACCCCCGACACCGGGGCCGGCAACGGCCGCGAGCGAGGCGCCGACCACGGCGCTCGCCCCGGCGCGCGCCGCCGCCGTGGCGAGCGCCACTATGGTGATGCAGGAGGCCTGGGACCTCCTGCTCGATCGGTTCATGGAACCGTTGGATCCCGCGACGCTCGCCACGGCGGCGGACGCGGCGATGCGCGAGCTGCTCGCCGAGAACGCGGAGACGCTCAACGAGGCCCCGCTGGCGCCCGGGGCGGAGCGGCTCGCTGCCTGGACTGCCCTGGCGCAGCGCTTCCAGGCGCTCACCGCGCAGTATCCCGCTGCGGAGCCAACCGCGCTCGCCCATGCGGCCATCACGGGCATGGCCCTGGCGGCCGACGACACGCACACCAACTTCATGACGCCGCGCCAGTATCAAGAGCACTTGGCCTGGATCCGGGGCGAGGTGAAGTACGGCGGGATCGGCGCCCGCCTGCGGGGCCCCGTGCTGACCATCGTGGAGGTGTTCGCCAACAGCCCTGCCGCCGACGCCGGCCTGCGCCCGGGCGACCGCATCCTAGCGGTCGAGGGCACGCCGACCGACGACATGCGCATCGACCAGGCCGTGCAGCTGGTGCGCGGGCCGGCGGGTACCAGCGTGACGCTGCGGGTGCAGCGTGCCGGCTCGGAGCGCGTGGACACGTTGCAGCTCACGCGAGCCGAGATCCAGATGCCGTTCGTGGAGAGCCAGCGGCTCGACGACATCGGCTACGTGCGCTTGCGGGGGTTTCCCGAGCCGTCGGTGGTGGACAGCGTGGAGCGCGCCATCTCCGAGCTCCAAGAGCAGGGGGTGCGCGGCCTGATCCTCGACCTGCGGGGCAACTCCGGCGGTCGCCTGGATGTCGGCACACGGCTGCTCAGTCGGTTCATTCCGAGCGGCCCGATCTATCAGGAGGTGGACCGTCGGGGCAGCCAGCGCGTGCGCCAGGTCCGAGCTGGCACGCCGATCCTGACCGTGCCTCTAGCCGTCTTGATCGACGAGGGCACGGCCTCGATGGGCGAGATCTTCGCCGTGAACATCCAGGAGCACGGCGTCGGCCGCTTGATCGGACACACGACCATGGGGAGCGTGGCGGCGAGCCAGGTGCTGCCGCTCGCCGACGGCTCGGCGCTGCAGCTCAGCGTCATGCAGATCTACTCGGGCCAGGGCGCGCCGCTCAACCGGGTGGGGGTGCAGCCCGACGAGGCGGTCGAGCTGCGGCTCGAAGACCTTCAGAGCGGTCGCGACCCCCAGCTCGACCGCGCCCTCGCCTACCTGCATGGCGCGGCGGCCCAGCCGACCGTAACGGACACGACGACCCCCTGAAGGGAGGGGCGCCGCGTCTCTCCCCCCTTATCTCGCCCTCGATGGTGGAGGGCAACGGGGGCCGTTCCGCCTACGGTAGGAAGCTGACTCTCCCTTCGCGGTGAGGCGAGGGGGCGAGGGGAGAAGCGGCCACAAACTCCTCCTAGAGGCCAGTGGTTGCTCGATGTCCCTCCCACGAGCACCTCACCGACGCTGCGCTATGGCGCCGCCAGGTATGGGCTGAAAGCGCTCGTGGAACCACGGCGCGGCGATCTGCTGGCTGCCCGCCGCGAGCGCCGCCAGGCTGTCCCACAGGACGACCATGGTCGCCCTAGTGCTCGCCCGTGGCCGGCTCGCCACCTGCCGCCCGCCGCTCGGCGAGGCGAGCGACGATGCCCCTCCCTTCGGGGGGACGGGGCTCCGTGAACCCGCGTGTGCCCCTGTAGTCGGAGCCTCCCGAGCGGCTCGAAGTGTCCTGAGTAACCGTGCGGGCCCCCCCGGGGGCCGCCCGGGCGCCCGGGGGGGGGCCGGGGGGGGGGCGCCCCCCGGC
>JADGHJ010000275.1 GCA_019686175.1 Chloroflexota bacterium
CCCCTGCTCCAGTAGCCCCAGCGCGGCGAGCAGCTTAGCCGTGCTGGCGAGTCGCTCGGGCGCCGGCTCGCGGCTGAGCTGCTCCTGCACCCGCGCCTGGAGCGCCTCGCGGGAGAGCAGGGTGCGAGGGATCTCGGCACGCGGCGCTAGGCCGCGCAGGGCCGCGGTCTGCGCGAGGACCGTCTCCCAGCTCGCCGGCTCGGCAACGGATGGTGTGGTGGCGCTGGCGTCTACCGGCGGCGGCGCCGACGGTGCTACCAACAGGAGGGCGGCGAGCAGGGCGAGGGCGGCCCCGAGCGCGCGTCCGCTCCGCCTCGCCGGCCCGCGCGTGTTAGCCATCCGCGACCGCGGCGGCCGTGGGCGTCGCGGCCAGATAGGCGAGCGCCTCGGCCAGCGTCACCACGTCCGCGTACTTGGCGTCCATCTCGAACAGGTTGACGAGATGCGAGAATGGCGAGCGATCGAAACAGCCCTCCTCGACCACGAACACCTTGAAGTTGTGCGAGAAGGCGTCGACCACGCTGGCGCGCACGCAGCCGGAGGTGCTCGTGCCGCAGACCAGGAGCGTATCGACCCCGAGCTTGAGGAAATACGAGGCCAGCGGGGTGCCGAAGAACGCCGATGCTTTGGTCTTCTGCAGCACATACTCCTCGGGGCGCGGGGCGATGGCCGCCGCGATCGGCGCCCCGTACAGGCGGGCAATCTCTTCGGGGGCGGTGCCCTTCACCGAGTCGCCGCAGAAGTACTTGTCTGTCGGATCGCCCTTCGTGTACACGACGGGGATGCCTCGGCTACGGCAGGTGGCGAGCAGCTGCCGGATCGCTTCCAGCGCGGGCCACGCCTGCTCGCCGCAGCTCGTGCGGTACTCCTCGATCGAGTCCAGCACGCCCTGGGGGCGTGTGCCCGTGAACGACTCGACCACGTCGATGATCAGCAGGGCCGGCCGCGCGCCGAACGTCTGGCGTGCCCGAAAGCCGGCCTTCGCGTACACCGCGCGATCGAACTCGGGGAAGACGGTCTGCCACGGACGCATCGGGCCCTCCCGGCTGCGCTTGGCGGCGCGCAGCCTCACGGTCGCTGCTTGCCCGGCCGCTCGTTGGCCGCAGTGTAGTCCGCGCGCCCGCGCGCCGTCAAAGCCCAGCCGGCGGCTCAGTCACCGCGGGCACGTTCGGCAGAGATGCGCAGCAGCAGGCCCACGATGAGGTAGTTGGCGAGCAGCGAGCTGCCGCCGTAGCTGACGAACGGCAGGGTGATCCCCGTGAGCGGGATGAGCCGCGTGGTGCCGCCCAGGATGACCAGCGCCTGCAGGCCCAGCACGGTGGTGAGGCCGGCGGCCAGGAGCTGCAGGTAGCTGCTGGGGGCGCGCACGGCGATGCGGTAGCCGCGATACACCAGCACGAGGTATAGGGCGACCGTGCCCAGCGTGCCTAGCAAGCCCAGCTCCTCGCCAATGGCGGCGATGATGAAGTCGGTATGGACCGCGGGGATGTACTCCGGGTATCCATAGCCGAGTCCGCTCCCCAGCAAGCCCCCGGAGCCGAGCGCGATCAACGCCTGCACGATCTGATAGCCTCGTCCGTCGGCGTACGCCCAGGGGTCGAGCCAGATGGCCACGCGATCGCGGACGTGGCCGAAAAGCTCGTAGCAGGCCACAGCGCCCACGGCGAAGGCCAGCACCCCGCCGAGCACGTAATCCAGCCGTGCCGTGGCCACGTACAGCAAGGCGAGGAAGATCCCGTAGAACAGCAGCGCCGCGCCCAGGTCGCGCTGGATCACCACCAGCCCCACGGCCAGCCCCGCCACTCCGAGCATGGGCAGCAAGTACGGCAGCGGCGGCAGACGTAGCGGCCCGGCCCGCAGGGAGGCGAGCATCAGCAGCTCGCGCTTCTCCGCCAGGTAAGCGGCCAGGAACAACACCAGCAGGACCTTGAGCAGCTCGGAGGGCTGGAAGTACACCCCCCCGGCGCCGATCCACCAGCGCATCCCGCTGCCGTTGAGGTCCACCCCCAGCGCGAACGTGGCCAGCACCAGCAGGGCGCCGAGCACCGCGCAGGTGTACTTGTAGCGCGCCAGCCAGTCGACGCTCGGCAGCCAGAGCACCACCGCCGCCAGCGCGGCGCCACCCACCGCGATCCACACGGCCTGGCGCAGGAACAGCGCTGGCTCCAGCCGCCCCACCATGAGCAAGCCGATGGCCGACAGCGCGGCCGCCACCGGCAGCAGCAGCCCATCGGCGTGTGGCAGCCGCCAGGCGAGCAGGGCGTGCAGGACCAGCAGCGTGGCGGCGAACAGAGCCACGGGCGCCCAGGACGCCTGGCGCCACGGCGTGCCGTTCACCAGGGCCAGCAGGACCACCCCTTGGGCTAGTAAGGCCACTGGGAACAGCAACAGGCCCAGCTCGCCCCAGCGTAGCCGTGCGACCATCGCCTCTCCGTCTCGGCGCTCGGTCGGCCGAAGCGCTCGCCGGCTATACTGCCAGATGAGCGCGCTCGCCGGAGAGATTTCCGCTCTGGCGCG
The DNA here is from genome assembly GCA_019686175.1 of Chloroflexota bacterium. Lineage (GTDB taxonomy): Bacteria > Chloroflexota > UBA6077 > UBA6077 > JAJPHF01 > JADGHJ01. The sequence continues at coordinate 2,518 of JADGHJ010000275.1, forward strand.
CAGTCTGCAATGTAGAGCGATATGGTATCGGACGCCGAAGCGCTCGTCGCGGCCTTCGAGGCGACGTTGCCGTTCCCGCTGGACGACTTCCAGCGCGAGGCGATGCTCGCGCTGGCCAACCAGCACTCGGTGCTGGTGGCGGCGCCCACGGGAACCGGCAAGACGGTGATTGCCGAGTTCGCCGTACACCTGGCGCGCCAACGGGGCCTGCGCGTCCTGTACACCACGCCGATCAAGGCGCTCAGCAATCAGAAGTACCGCGACTTCCGCGACCGCTATGGCGAGGCGGAGGTGGGCCTACTGACCGGCGACCTGGTGCTGCAGCCCGATGCCGTGATCCAGGTGATGACCACCGAGGTGCTGCGCAACCGCCTCGTCCAGGGCACCGACCGGCTGGACGACGTGGGCGCGGTGGTCTTCGACGAAGTGCACTATATGGGCGACCCGGAGCGCGGCACGGCCTGGGAGGAGTCGATCCTACTGTGCCCGCGCCACGTGCCGCTGGTCTGCCTGTCGGCCACAGTGCCGAACGCGGAGGAGATCGCAGCCTGGCTGCGCGATACGCACGGCGATCTCACCTGCATCTTCCACGACGTGCGGGCCGTGCCGCTGGAGATCCACTACTTCGTGGACGGGCGGGGCCACCTGGTGTTCGACGGCGAGGGGCGGCAGCACGCCTGGTTCGCGGGGGTAGGCGGCGAGCTGGGCGCCCGCGTGCGCTGGGGCGGCTACGGCGAGGGGCGGGCCGATGCCGAGCCCCGGCCGCTGCCCGAGCCGTGGCGCGTGATCCGCTACCTGGAGAGCGAGCAGCTCACCCCGGCGATCTACTTCCTGTTCGGCCGCCGCGCCTGCGAGCAAGCGGCCGCTTCGTGCCTCCCGCTCCGGCCGGTGCCGCACGCCCAGGAACTGGTGCAGGAGGCGCGCAGCCGACTGGCGGCGCTGCCGCCCGAGGACCGCAACCTGCGACAGGTGGCGCTCCTGTTCCGCCTGCTGCCGCGGGGCCTGGCCGTGCACCACGCCGGGCTGCTGCCGCCAATCAAGCTGCTGGTGGAGGAGCTGTTCGCGGCGGGGCGACTGCGCGCGGTGTTCGCCACCGACACGCTCGCGCTGGGCATCAACATGCCGGCGCGCACGGTCGTCGTGGGCGAGATGACCAAATGGGACGGCGAGCAGCGGCGCCTGCTGACGCCCAACGAGTTCCGGCAGATGGCGGGCCGCGCCGGCCGCCGCGGGATCGACACCCGCGGTGTCGTGCTGGTGCTGTACTCGCCGTGGGTGACCTTCGAGCGCTCGATGGAGGTGGCGCAGGGCGAGCTCCTGCCACTGGAGAGTGCCTTCCGCCCCAGCTACAGCACCACCATGAACCTCTGGCACAGCCCGGCTGACGAGGAGCGGCTGGCCGATCTGTACGCGCGCAGCCTGCGGCGGTTCCAGCACGATCGGCGGCTGCGCCAGCTGGCGGAAGTCCGCGACCGGCGTCGCGCGCGCTACGAGGCGGCGCGGGCAGATGACCCGACGGGTCCCGAGACCTGGGCGGCCGCGCGCGCGCTGGCCCGCGCCGAGCACGCCCTCAACCGCGCGCACGCGCTGGCCGCGCGAGAGGCGCGGGCGATGGTCGGCGGTTTGGCGCGCGTGCTGGAGCGCTTCGGCTACCTGCGCGCCGGGCGGCCCACGGCCAAGGCGGCCTATCTGCGCGGCCTGTTCGATCCCAACGCACTGACGCTGGCCGAGCTGCTCGACGGGCGCTACCTGGAGCCGCTGGAGCCGGCCGAGGTGGCCGAGGTGATCTCCTGGTTCGCCTGGGACCGCGACGCGCCGGTCCGCTCGCTCCCGATCCCGCCGCGGCTGCGCCGCTTGCTCGCGGAAGTCTGGCGCCTGCACGGCGAGGTGATGGAGGCCGAGCGACGTGCGGAGGTGGAGGTCTCCCATCCGCTCAACGATCGGTTCCACGGCGTCGCGCTGGCCTGGGCCCAGGGGCGAGCGCTCGGGGAGATCGCCAGCCGCACGCACATCGCCGAGGGCGACCTCGTGGGCCATTTCCAGAAGACGCTCGACCTGCTGGGCCAGGTGCGGGCCGCGGCCGCGCGCCGGGAGCAAGTCGCCACGCGCTACGAGGAGCCCGTCACCCATGCGCTGCTGCTGCAGAAGGTGGACGAGGCCGACGCCCTGCTCCGCCGCGGCGTGGTCGCCGCCTCGTATCGTTGGGCCGTGGAGGGGGCGCCAGAAGAAGAGGAGCAGGCCGCGCGGGCCTGGGTGCCGCCCGCTTGGGAAGAGGAGGAGCAGGAGCCCGGCCCGCCACGCGCTCGCGCCGGGCACGCGCGCCGTAAGGTGGGGCGACGTGCCCCCCAGCGCCAGCGCGCGGAGGCGGCAGCCCGTGAAGAGCCGGGCCCGCGCGGCGTGGAGCCGCGCTTGACGCGCACGACGCGGCCCCGTCCCGCGAGCCGCCCGCCCTCCCGCGCGCGGCGCAAGCGCTCTTAGCCCGGCACCCCACACCGAGGGAGGACAGGATGCCCTACCGCCTGCGCATCAAAGGCAGCAGCACGGTCTTAGGCGAAGTCTCCGACGAGCAGTTCGCGCGCCTCAGGGCGCTGCTCGAGGAGGAAGGCCCCGCGGACCGCGACTACTACATCGACGAGGCCACGCTCGACTATCTGGCCCAGCAAGGTGCCGACGACCTCGCGCTGCTGCTCGGTCCGTTCGTCACTCCCGGCCAGGGGGTCGAGATCGAATGGGAGCCGGCGGGCTAGCTCCCCTTAATCGACCGCGATGTTCTGCCGT
>JADGHJ010000276.1 GCA_019686175.1 Chloroflexota bacterium
CAGCGTCAGATGTGTATACTAGACTGCTCTACAGACGAGGCACGGGCGCTGCCACGCTGAGGGGCACCGAGGGAGGGGGCGCGCTAAGCGTAGGGGGAGAGGCAGCCATGCGGTCACACCTTCTGCTGGTGCTCGCGCTCGGACTCGGCCTGCTGGCTGGCGTGGCGGCGCCACCGGTCGCCCGGGCGCAAACCGACGCGGTGGACGCCGTGCTCGTCGTGGGCCAGGACGATCTAGGAAGTCTCCTGGCCTCGGGCTACTTCCGCGACTACGCCCTAGTGCCGCCCGAGGTGGTAGGGCTCGACCCGGAGGCGCTCACTACCCGGGGACAGTGGGGGCCCGACGCGCTGCTCACGCCGCGCGACCTGGGGCTGGACCCGGCGCGGCCCTGGCTGCCGTTCGGCGGCCTGAGTCCGCATTTCTGGGGATTCCTCCCCCGGCACCATCGGCCGCCGCTGCCCGTGTTCGTCTTCAGGCCTCCTATCGTCGTAGTGCCGCCGCCCGCGCCGGTGTTCAGCCGCGTGGCGATCGTGACACTGCCGCCGCCAGTGCTGTTGCCGCCACCGGCACCGCTGGCCGCTCCGCCGCCGCCACTGCCACCCCCAGCGCGTGCGGCCGTGCCGATCATCCCGGAAGCCGAGAGCCTGGTACTGCTGGCGCTGGGACTGGCCGGGGTGGCGGCGATGGCCATGACGCGGCGCCGTCGCGCACCATCACGAGATCGTGGAGAAGAAGCCAGGGGTACGGTGCCCAGGGAATCGTAAAGAGTGCGCCGCCCGGCTCCGGCAACCGCCTGGCCGACGCAGGCGGGCCAGGTTCTTGCTCCCGAGTGACTGGTTGCCCAGCGGTAACCGCTCTCGCTATCCTGCAAGCGCGGGTCAGTGCCGAGTGAGCGCGAGCGAGGCGGGGCCGCGCACTTCGGCCGGGAGGTTGACGGAGGACGAGATGAGACGATTGCTGGTAGGGGCGTTGGCTGCAGGCGTGATCGCCCTGGTGGGCGGAGCGGCCCCCGCGTCGGCGCAGTACGGCTACCCCTACGGGTACGGCTATGGCGGGTACCCTTACGGCTACCCCGGCAGCTACGGGTACGGCTACCCGTATGGGTACGGCTACGGCGGCTATCCGTACGGGTACGGGTACGGCTACACGGGATATGGGTACCCGGGCTACGGGGGTTATCCCTACGGGTACGGGTATGGCTACCCGTATGGGTATGGCTATGGCGGGTATCCCTACGGCTATGGCTACGGCGGCTATCCGTACGGGTACGGATATGGCTACCCGTATGGGTACAACTACCAGTACTGCGGCGCGCCAGGCACGTACAACGCGCAGCTCGGCCGTTGGTGCTGAGTGAGGACGCCAGTCCCGCCAGCGCCCGTGGGAGCGCTCGTTCCCACGGGCGTTGGCCTTTCCTCGTGACCCATAGGCCCTCGCTTGGGCCGGTCGTCAGCAGCCGCCCCCAGCCCGCGATAGAGGACGGTCCGTGGGGCTGCCCCGCAAGATCACCGGTACTCCCCACCGAGGAGCTGCACAGCCGCGTCGGCGAAGCGGTGATCGACCACCGTGGTGACGTCCACCGCCTGGCGCACGGTGCCGGTCGCCACGTAGGCACGCATGTCCTCTGCGATGCTCGCGACGTCGACGCGGCCGTTGGGGTTGATGCCGGGCATGGCCATCTGGTCGTACAGCGCGCGCTCGACGCCTGGGATGCGCTTCAGGAACACGGCGATGACCTCCTCGCGGCCTATGCCCTTCACGAACGCGTCGTTGTAGTCGCGCGCCCCACGCAGGTAGGCCACCATGAAGCGCGTGGCGGCGTCGGTGGCGGCGAACTGGGGGCCGTAGAAGATGGCGGCGGTCTGCTGGTTGGGGCTCAGCTCGTCCAGCCCGCGCCACTTCTGGGCGATGCCCTCGGCGGCGAAGCGCGTCTGCAACGGCTCCAGGCTGATCCCCACGTCGATGGCACCGTTGGCGAACGCCGGCCCCATGTCGGGCCAGGGCATGGTGGTGACGTCGACGTCGCGCTCGGTCAAGCCGCCCCGAGCGAGCGCCTTGAGCAGCGCTAGGTGATCCGACGTGCCCGTGCCGTTGATCGCGATGCGGCGACCGCGCAGATCGGTCCAGTCGTGGATCTGGTCGACGAGATCCTGGCGCACCATGAACGTCTGGAAGGGCTGGGTCATGCTGCCCTTGTCGGCGACGATCTTGATCGGCACGTCGTTGGCCACGGCGTTCCAGAGCGCCGCGTTGATGCCGCCCGTGGCTACCTCGAGCTGGCCCTGGGCCAGCGGCGCCATCATCGCCGGCGTGGTGTTCACGGGCACGTACTCGATACGCAGCCCCAGCTCCTGGAAGTAGCCGCGCTCGTCGGCGAGCAGGAGCGCGCCGTCGGAGACCGCCGGGGTCCGCCAGCCGATGCGCACCCGCGCGGGCGCCGCACGGGGGCGACCTTCCGTCGCGACGGAAGACGCGGAGGGGGCGGCGGTGGAAGCAGCGCCACCCGTGAGCCGGCCCGGTGCCGCAGGCGCGGTACAGCCGGCGAGCACCAGCAGCACCAGCACCACCGGACCCGCAAGCCAGCGATTCATGCCTCTCTCCTCTCGTCTGACCACCTGTCTTCGATTAACACAATTCACTATATCAACTATTCGGGTGGCTGCCGTTCCTCATTCCGGCGCTGGCCGGCAGGGTTAGGGGAACAGGCCGGTCGTGCACAGGCACCGCCGTTCGCGATGAGGGACCAGCACGGTGCGACGAAGGCTACTGCATCTGGGGCGGCTTGGCGCCCCGCCGGGCCTCAGCAGACGGGCTGCCGCGGAGAGGCTGGTCACAGTGGCGGCAACCCGGCGAAGAGATCGGTCTCCGGCAGGCGGACCGGAACGTGCGATGTGGCGAGCACGAACTCCTCGACGCCGAAGGCGAGCGTCCAGAGCTCCGGCGGCAGCATCAGGAAGAACGTCTCGGGACCGACCTGGCTGCGATGGGCGGCTAGCGCGGCCCGCTTGGTGTCGGCGAAGGCCCGCACGTCGACTGTGGTGGTGATCTCGGTCGCGGGCGTGAGCCAGTCCAGCTCGTCGCCCTCAGCGAACGGGAGCTCGACGCCGGCCGCGCGCGCCAGGCGAGCGAACTCGACGAGGCCCTCGCGGGACACAGCGGTGTGATACAGCTTGCGAGGCTGCCAGGGCGCCAGCCCTGGCTCGGGATAGCGCGCCGGGTCGCCGGCCGCGGCGAAGGCGGCCGTGGTCACGCGGTGAGCCTGGATGTGGTCGGGATGGCCGTAGAAGCCGTTGGCGTTGTAGGTCACCACCACGTCGGGTCGATACCGCCGCATCAGGGCGACCAGGCGGCCGGTCGCCTCGTCCAGGTCGGCCTGCCAGAAAGCGTCGGGGTGGGCGTTGTCGGGCGTGCCCATCATCCCGGAGTCGCGATAGCCCAGCCAGTGCAGCGCGCTCACGCCGAGAATCGCACAGGCGGCGCGCAGCTCGCGCTCACGTACCTCGGCCAGGTTGTCGGGCTGCGCCACCGACGGATCCACGATCTCGCCCACCTCGCCGCGCGTGCAGGTGACCAGCACCGTGCGCACGCCCTCGGCAGCGTAGCGGGCGAGCACGCCGCCAGTAGCGATCGCCTCGTCATCGGGATGGGCGTGAACCGCCATCAGCGTGCGCCGTGCGTCCTGCATACTCGCTCCCCGGCCAGCTACTGCCGGGAGTGTAGCAACGCGCTGGCGGCTAGTTGGGTATTTCGCCAGGTGCAGGGTGTGCCTCGCCCAGTGGAGCGTGCCGTGGGAGCCGGCCCACTCGGGCGATTCGCCCGGCCCGACGCCTGCTAGCGGCGCACGGGGCGCCGTACAATGGGCCACGGCTGGCCACGACGCAGGGTCCCCGTCGCGAAGGGGCGAGGCCGAGAGGAGGCAATGGGCGTGGAAGCGGGCGTCGCCGCGGCTGAGGATGCGCTGGCGCGCCTGTTGCCCCGCTTCGGGGTGCCGCTGGAGCGCCGCTGGGTCGCCACCCCGGCCGGCCGTGTACACTATCTCGTCGCTGGCGAGGGCCCCTGCGTGGTGCTGTTGCACGCCGGCTTCGGCGGCGCCGGCAACTGGTACCGTACGCTCGGACCGCTGAGCCGCCACTGCCGCGTGCTGGCCCCCGATCGGCCCGGCTACGGCCTCTCCGAAGGTGCACCCGATGTCGAGCCGATCGCCTGGCTGCCGGCGCTGGCCGCTGCGGAGGGGCCGCTGGCGGCGCTGGTGGGCCACGTGGCCGGCGGCGCGGTAGCGCTACAGTACGTGGCCGCACGGCCGGGCGAGGTGCGCGCGCTGGCGCTGGGCGATCTCGAGCTGGCGGCGCCAGGCTTCACGTCCCCGCCGGATCTGCGCCGCCCGCCTCCGCTCCGGTCAGTGGCGCGCTGGTGTGCGAGCGTGGGAGTGTGCTTCGACGACCGGCGCCTCCTGGCGCCGGAGTACCTCCACTATCTGTGGTGCCTGCAGCAGCTACGGCCCGGGCAGGACCAGCGGCCGCCGGGCGACGCCACCCCGGGCCCGGTGCCGCTGCCTGCGGCCGGTGAGCGGACCTGGCCGGCGCGGCCGCTACTGCTCATCTGGGGACGGGGCAACCGCTGGACGCCGCCCGGGCTCGCCCGCGAGCTGCACGCACGCATCCCCGATGCGCGCCTGGTGGTGATCGAGCACTCGAAGGGCATGCCCCAGCTCGAGCAGCCGGGCGAGTACAACTACGCGGTGATCAACTTCCTGCGCCGCGCCCTGGCCGACACGGGCTGAGCGCGACGCCGAGGAGCAAGCGATGCGCATCGTCGTGCTCGACGACTTCCACCACGCCTACGCGGGCAGCGCGGGCATCGCCCGACTGCGCGAGCAGCACGAGGTGGCGATCTACACCGATCCCCCCGCCTCGCGCGAGGACCTACTGGCGCGCCTGCGTGGCGTGCCGATCGTGCTGGCCAACCGCGAGCGCACGCGCTTCACCGCCGACCTCCTCGCCGCGCTGCCCGACCTCGAGCTGCTGTGCAACACGGGCAACCACCTGTACCACGTCGATGTGCCAGCCGCGACCGCCGCGGGAGTGGCGATCTGCCTGGCGCGCGAGACCACGACGGAGACGGCCGGCTACTCGACCGCCGAGCTGACCCTCGCCCTGATGCTGGCGCTACTGCGCCACGTGGCCGCCGCCGACCGGGCGATGCGGCAGGGCGCGTGGCCGCTGCTGCAGGGGCAGGTATTGTACGGCAAGACGCTCGGGATCCTCGGGCTGGGC
>JADGHJ010000032.1 GCA_019686175.1 Chloroflexota bacterium
TGTGTGGGGGGGGGGGGCGTCGCCCCCGCGCGGGGGGGGCCGCCGCCCCCCCCCCCTCGGCAGGAGGGCTGCCGCCGGCGCGCTAGTAGGGCTGGCTACTGGCGGGACTCAGGGGGCGCGCCTTGTCACAAGAATGGGGGCGCTCGTCCGCCGCGTCGGGCTCGCACTCCCAGCGATCCGCCCAGCGCTGGAGTTTGGCCAGCCGCACCCGCCGCTCGCGCACCGGGGGCGCGTCGCACTCCCAGCGATCCGCCCAGCGCTGCAGCTCGTCAAGCGCGCGCTGCAGGCCGCGCCCCTTCTCGGTGAGGGCATACTCGATACGCACGGGCGCCTCGGGGTAGACGCGGCGTTCGACGATACCGCAGGCCTCCAGTTCCTTGAGCCGCTCCGACAGCATGCGCGCGCTCAGGCCGCCGACCACGTCCTCGATCTCGCCAAACCGGCGCGGCCCGGCCAGCAGCACCCGCAGGATGAGCCCGGTCCAGCGTTTGCCAATGATGTCGATCGCGCGCTGGTACCGCGGGCACAGCTCGTCGCCGTGTTTGCCGCCCATGAACGTGTCGCCTCCCCTCTCCCGGTATAGTAGCACGCCGGCCGTCGCGGTGATGGGGGCGTTACGTTCGGTCGTGCCACCCGCCCGACCTGGCGCCGGCCCGTCGGGTGTCAGCGGACGGGCATCTCGAGATCCACGAGCATCTGCAAGTCGGCCGCGGGCGGCCGCCCGGTGGTCGTCAAATAGTCACCCAAGATTAGGCCGTTGACGCCGGCCAGCAGCCCGAGGGCTTGTAGGTCGCGCAGGACGACCTCCCGCCCACCCGCGTAGCGCAACAGCTTGTCCGGAAACACGAGCCGGAACACCGCCAGGGCGCGCAGGGCATCGAGGGGGGCGAGCAATGGCCGGTCGGCCAGCGGGGTGCCAGGCCGGGGATTCAGGAAATTGATCGGGATCTCGTCGGGATCGAGCGCGCGGAGCTCGAAGGCCAATTCCACCCGCTGGCGCGGTGTCTCCCCGAGGCCGAGAATGCCCCCACAGCACAGCTCCATACCGGCAGCCTTGGCGAACTGGCAGGTTTGCATCCGCTCGTCGTACGTGTGCGTGGTGCAGATCGCCGGGAAGAAGGCGCGGCAGGTCTCCAGGTTGTGGTTGTACATGGCGACCCCCGCGGCCGCGAGCTGCTCGGCTTGTGCCCGGGTGAGCAAGCCCAACGAACAGGAGACCTTGAGGCGGGTGGCCGCGCGAACTGCGGCCACCGCCTCTAGCACCTCGGCCATCAGCCGCTCGTTTGGCCCGCGCACGGCCACCACCAGGCAGTAATGGCTCGCCCCGGCCGCCTCGGCCCGGCGCGCGGCCGCGACCACCTGCGCCGTATCCAAGAAGCGGTACACGGGGATCGGGCTGTGGTGCCGAGCGGCCTGCGCGCAGAACGCGCAGTCCTCCGAGCACCCACCGCTCTTGGCATTGAGCAGCGCCTCGAGTTCCACGTCTGGACCGCAGTAGGCCAGCCGGACGCGGTGAGCGAGCGCGATGAGCTGGGGGACCCAGGCCGTGTCCAGCTCGATCAGGGCCAGCGCCTGCTCGAACCGGAGCGGCACGCGTTCGACCAAGAGCTGACGCTCGACCGCCGCTAGCAGCGCCTCGTGCTCGCCCAAACGGTTGTCCCCCTCCTGCGCACTGGAGCACGCCACGGCCTGAGAGTACGGCACGTCCCGCGCCACGCGCAACCCCGGCCCGTATGGCGGAACAGTGCTCGGCGACGGCGCCCGGCGCGCGTCAGGAGGGGGCGGGGGCGGCCGCAGGCCGGCGGACCGGGTGGCGCAGCGCGAGCACGAGCCCTGCGGCCAGGAAGCAGGCCACCGCACCGCTGAAGAAGGCCGCCTGGTAGTCGCCGGCGAGTTGGTACAGCCAGCCGCCCAGCCCGGCCCCCAAGGCCGAGCCGATCTGGTGGGCCACGAAGATCCAGCCGAAGATCTCGGCGGCCGAGCGGCGCCCGAACTGGTCGGCGATCAGGGCGGCGGTGGGCGGTACCGTGGCGATGAACGTGACGCCGAACAGCACGGCGAACAGGTGCAGCGCCGCCGCGTCGCGCACCAACATCAGCCACAGCAGCGAGACCCCGCGCAGGACGTACGTGAGCGCCAGCGGCACGCGGCGCCCGTAGCGATCGCACACATAGCCGGCCACGATGGCGCCGAGGACGTTGACCGCACCCATGAGACCGAGGGCGCTGGCCGCGGCCAGCTCCGGCACCCCGTGCTCGATCGCGTGCGGCACCAGGTGGGTGCTCACGAGGCCCGTGGTGGAGTAGCCGCACATGAAGAAACTGGCCGTCAGCAGCCAGAAGGCGCTGCGGCGCGTGGCGGCCACGACGCTGAGCCCGGCCAACGGCCCGCTGGCGGCCCCATCCTGCTGCTGGCGGCTGGTACCGAACGGCGCCAGGCGCTTCTCCGCGGGGTCGTCGCGTACCAGCAGCCAGACCAGCGGCACCACGACGAGACAGACCAGCGCGGCGAGCGCGGCGTAGCCGACACGCCAGCCAAAGGCTACAATCAACCCCATGGTGGCCGGGATCAGCACGAGCTGGCCAGCGGCCATGCCCGACATGCCCAGCCCCACCACGAGGCCACGATGCGTTTGGAACCAGCGCGCGGCGATGGCGGAGGTGCTCACCGGCGCCGGGCCGCCCGAGGCCAGCGAGACCACGAGCCCGTAGCTCAGGTAGATCTGCCACAGCGCCTGGCCGGCGGCGGTGGCGAGCGAGCCCGCGCCCAGCAGCAGCAGGCTGCCGGTCAGGACGCGCCGCGGGCCCCAGCTATCGATCAACCGCCCGACCAGAGGTTGTGCCGCCCCATAGGCGAGCATGCTCACGGCGGCGATACCGCTGGTGGCCGCGCGATCCCAGCCGAACTCGGCCTCCAGCGGCTTCAGGAACACGCCGAAGGAGCCGCGCAGCCCCGAGGCCACGAAGATGGCCAGCGAGACCAGGCCAACTACCACCCACGCGTAGTGGAGCCGCCACGACTGGCCCAGGCCTCGCGTCACGCGCCCCCCTCCTCCAAGCATCGCCGACATGATACGTGGCATCGGCGCGCACTCACCAGGGCCGTCGACGCGGTAGTCGCGCTCGGGCTAGGCCTCCTCGTGGGGCTCCTGGCGCACCGGCTGGCCGGCGAGGAGCCGCTGGCGACCGAGCCGGAGTACGTCGCGCACCTGGTGAGCGAGGCACTAATCGTGCTGTTCGCCGCGCTGATCGCCTGGTGGCTGATCGACGACGTCCGGACGGCGCGCCGCCGGCGCCAAGGCCGGCTCACAAACAGCAAGGAGCCCCTCGCCTAACGAGGGACTCCCGCGCGGGATCGTCGTGGTGTGAGCGGCGCCTACTCCTCGCGGCGACTCAGGAAGCCCAAGATCTGCAGGATCGAGAGGAAGAGGTTCAGGATATCGAGGTAGACGGCGATGGCGAGCACGATCGCATCGCCATGCGTGCCGCTCGCCGCGCGGACGCGCTGCACGTCGACCATCAGGAACAGCGAGAACAATACGGCCACCGCCGCCGAGATGATCAGGCTCAGCTGCGGCACGTGGATCCCGAGCAGCGGCAGGAGCAGCGCGTTCACCAGGCTCACGGCGAGCACGCCAAACAGCGCGATCGCCAGGAAGCCCGACATGCCGGTCAGGTCGCGCTTGGTGGTCCACGCGTAGGCGCCGAGCCCGAGAACCAGCGCCGCCGTCACCGCCGCGGCGTTCAGCACCACGACGCCCATACCGCGGGCCAGATAGGTCTCGACGACCAAGCCGAGCAGCAGGCCCTCGCAGACGCTGAACAGGTAGAAGAGGCCGAGGTTGATCGGCGTCTTCTCCTTCAGGAACCACAAGGCGATCAAGCTGCCCAACGAGCCGACCAGCGAGATGAGGAACGCCGCCGGTCCGATCCGGGGCGCGAGTAGCGCGCCGGCGGCCGTGAACACCATCGAGAAGCCTAGCAGCCCAAACACCTGCCCGGTGAGCGTCGCGCGTTCCCGTGCAGCTACGCCCGCATAACTTGGGTACATCATGCGGGTGACTCCTTACTTCTGTTGCTACCCCCGACGGTCCACTCGCGGTCGGGGTCCGCGTAGCTCGATCATAGCACAGGGCTGCTCGCTAGCGTGTTAGATTGCGACCATGGTCGTATTAGGATCCCATTGGCCAACCGTGCACTCGGTCGCGCTGGTGCGCTAGCGGGCGGCACTGGTGGCCACGGGCCCCCCCGCGACCCTCTGGAGATAGGCGATGGCGTGCTCGAGCTGTGTGTCGTGTCCGCGCCGTAGCGCGTCGAGGTCCAACTCGACCGTCTCGTCGGGTGTGACGCCGACCTTGTCGAGCAGCGCGCCGCCACCGGTGTACACCTGCTCGACGCTGAGCTGGAGCGCCGAGCCGTCGCTCAGCGGCACGTAGATGCTGGCGGCCACGGCGCCAGCCGTCTTGGTGCCGATCAAGTGGCCCACGGCATGCTCCTTCACTGCCGCAGCGAACACCTCGCCCATCGAGGCCGTGCCCTCGTCGATCAAGACGACCAGCGGTACAGTGAGGATGGGCCGGGCGTTGCGCACGTTGACGACTTCGCGGTGGCCCTCACGATCGACCGCCTGGTAGATGGGCCCGTCTGGAACGAAGCGTGCCAGCAGGTCGCTGCCCACGTCGACGCGGCCCCCGCTGTTCCCACGGAGGTCCAAGATGATTCCCCGGGCGCCCTCGGCTTGCAGGCGGACGATCGCCTGCTCGACCTCGCGCACGACCGAGGGCTCGGGGAAGCCGCGTAGCTGTACCAGCCCGAAAGCGCCCACCCGCCGCGCCTGGACGAACGGCACCGACACCTCGGCCCGCACCAACGTGATCTGCTCCACCTGGCTGTTGCTGGCCCGCTGCACGCCCAGGGTGACCGGGGTGCCGGCCGCGCCGCGCACGAGGTCGACCACTTCCTCCAGGCGCAGGCCGTCCACCGGGCGACCGTCGACGCTCACGATCGTGTCCCCGGGCTGCAAGCCCACCTGCTCGGCCGGCGAGCCAGGGAACACCTCGATCACGGTCGGCGCGGGGCCGCGCATCCGCGCTCCGATGCCGCCGTAGGTCACCGCGCCGCGGCTCCACTCCAGGTACTCCGCGTACTCTTCGGGAGAGACATAGTTCGTGTGGGCGTCGTCCGTGTATTGGGCCATCCCCCGAATGGCAGCGGCGACCAGCTCGCTCTGCGGCAGCGTGTTGCCATACTGTGTGGCCAGCGACTGGATCCGGTAGCGCAGGTTGGCGAAGAGTTGCACCGGGTCGTCTCCGTGCACGCGGAGGGACGGCGGCGGCGTGATACCGGCTTGTGCTAGGGCGGCATCGAGCCCGTCATTGCCGGCTTTGGCCAGGCCGGCGGGATCGAGCGGCACGGCGTAGCGCTCCAACAGCAGCACGTACGCTTCGGCCAGGGCCTTCAGCGAGTCGCTTTCCGTGCTCTGCGCTGCCTCGGTCGGGGCGAGTCCCTGGAGGGACGGGGCGCTCAGCGGGGCCGCGTGGGCCAGGGCGACCGAAACGGTGGTCAGCACTAAGCTCAGGAACAGTGCTAGCACGCGGCGCCAGATGGTTGGGGCGGTACGCATCGGATCCACGCTCCCTGCTGGTTGCGAACTGCGGCGCGGTCACCGTGCCGCAACTCCATCATCCGGTGTGCCACTACCGCAGTGTGCTAAACCGGTGCTAAACGGCGGTTAACGTCCTACGCACGCCTCCCCCGCTCGCCGCTGGTTCACAGCGCCGAAGGCCGGGCCTCCGCCGGCGCCAGCCCCAGGTTGGCCAGGATCGCGCTGGTCGAGCGGGCGCGGTTGAGCGTGTAGAAATGAATGCCCGGCGCGCCCCCCGCGAGCAGCTCACGGCACTGCTCGGTAGCGAACTCGATCCCGAACTCCGTTACCGCTTCGTCATCGTCGCCCAGTGCTTCCAGGCGCGCCAGCAGCGGCGCGGGGAGGCGCGCTCCACAGAGGGCCGTGAAGCGCTTTACCTGCGCCGTGCTGAGGATCGGCAGCACCCCCGGGACCAACGGGACCGTCACGCCAAGGTGGCGCTGCATATGGTCCGCGAACGTGAAGTAGTCGGCGTTGTCGAAGAAGAGCTGCGTGATGACGAACTCGGCGCCGGCGTCGATCTTCTCCTTCAAGTAGGCCCAGTCGGCCAGCTTGTTGCCCTGGGAGGCGATGTGTCCCTCGGGAAAGCCCGCCACGCCAATCGAGAAGGTCCCGTAGCTGCGCACGAGTTCCACGAGCTGGCGCGAGTACTCCAGGCCGTCGGGCGCGGGGCGCCATTCGGTCTCTCCTCTCGGCGGATCGCCTCGTAGGGCGAGGATGTTCTCGATGCCGCGCGCCTGGGCCTCGTCGAGGATGGCCCGGAGGCTGGCCACACTGGCCCCGACGCAGGTCAGATGCATCATCGCCACGAACCCCAGCTCGCGCTGGGCGCGATCGACGATCTCCAGCGTGAGGTCGCGCGTACTTCCGCCAGCACCGTAGGTGACCGAGATGAAGTCCGGCTGGAGCTGTTTCAGTGCGGGCATCGTGCGGCCAAACAGGGTGGCGATGCCCTCCGCGGTCTTCGGGGGGAAGAACTCGAAGGAGATCGTGGGGCGCCCCTTGGCGCGGTTGGCCGCGTAGATGTCCGCAATCCGCATCTGTTGCCCCTCCTGACCCGCTCGCGCGGCGCGCTGCGGCAAGCTATTCGCTACCCTAGCCTACCCGATCGAGACGTCGGCTGACAGTAGACCGCCACCGTCGGGCCACTCAAGTCGCTGGAGGCAGCAATCCCGCTACCGCGAGCAGCGCCGCTGCCAGCGCCAGCACCGCCAATACCCACCGTAGCCAGTGCCACCGCGCGCCTGGACGCGGTCGGGCCGGCGCCTCTCGCAGCGGATCGGTGGGGGGCTCCACAAGGTTCGCTAGCGCTCGCCGCGCGGCCGCCAAGTGGGCCGCAGCGTCCGGATAACGGTCGGAAGCCTCGTGCACCACCGGCTCGAGGGCCGCGGTTGCCCCACGGTAATCATGCCGCCGCAGCGCGTGCAAGCCCTGATGGTACAACGCGGCCACCACCGCCGGACGGGTCACCGCCACGCGGCCACCAGCGGCCGGCGGCTCGGGCGCCGACAGGGCGGTGTGCTGCATGGCGGCGCTGCCACTAGCCTGGGGCCGCGAGGCAGAGGACGGCGGGGCGCGGTGTAGGTCAGCGGGCCCAGCAGTCCGAGCTGTGCCAGGCCGGCAAGGTCCACCTCGAGCGCCTCGGCCAGCGCCAGGTCGGCGACCACGGCACGGCCCGGACCGGTCAGTAGCACGTTGGTCGACTTGAGACGGTGATGGACAAGCGGCGGGGCGCCGTGGTGCGCGTGGTCGAGCGCCTGGCACACCCGGTACAGCAGCCGCAGTACCTGGACGATGCTCGCGGGCCGCTGCGTCTGTAAGTCGCCGGCGACGTGCGGTAGCACCACGTAGCATGCGGCGTCGCAGTGCCCCGCATCGAGCACCGGGAGGATGTGTGGGTAGCGCGCGGGGGGCGTGAGCGCGACGGCCTGACGCAGGCATGCTTCTAGGTCACCACGCCGCGCCAGCTCCGAGCGCAGCACCTTGAGGGCGACCCACCGGCCGCGCGCGGCGTCCCACGCCCGATAGACGCCGGCGATGGGCCCGTGCCCGATGCAGGCCAGACCTTCGTAGGGCGCCAGGGCACGCCCCTCGGGCGGCTGGAAGCGCTCGCGCAGCGTCACCGGTCGCTGTCTCCCCTGCAACCGCCCTCGCACGCGGGGCCATCGCTCGGCCGGCGCCGGGCGCGCCGGCCTGCTAGCGCGCTTGTCAGGCCCCTTGCAAGTGCCCCCATTATCCGGGCCGCTGACCCGGGGGGTCAATGAAGCGACTCACGCTGCTAGAGGTATTGGACGCCTATGACAAACAGCTCAGCCCATCGTCAATGCGCGGGCTGAGCTGTTGGCAATTGCGTCGGGAAGGGGTGACGCCTGAGGCCCAGAGGCCTCACTCTTCCTCTTCTTCCTCCTCGCCCCAGTCGGCGGAGACGCTGAACGCCGCTACCTCGTCCATGAGGACCGCGTCCATATAGAAGTCGTCGTCGTACCAATAGGCGAAGGTGCGAACCGTGTCCTTTCCGATCTCCTTCGCCAGAGCGGCACCATACTCGCGGATGGCCTGCTCAGTGGCCGGGCCATCGAGGAAGTCCCGGACCTCGACGGCCTCGCCAGAGCGCAGGGTGAACGTGATGGTGACGCTCTGCGGCAGCTCCTCGTCGTCGGCCATGTCGTCATTGGCGCCGCCTGCGACCGGTCGCAGGATCATGGCCCCGCAGTGGGGACACCGCCAGTCCTCGCGGCCCGCACGTGTGTGGCAACGTGGACAGAGGCGCATCGCTCCTCCCGACACCAGCCCGCCGCGGAGCTGGCAGATACTACGGTTAGACCATCACATAGTCTACCGGATACCAGCGCCGGGCGCGCGGCCTGTGTGCTCCGCTGGGGCGTCATCTTCGGCCAGGTACCGCGTGATGCCGGCCGCATAGCCGCGGGCGAGCGCATCCAGCGTCCCAGGCTCGCGGAGGAGCGCGGCCTCACGTGGGTTGGAGAGGAACAGGGCCTCGACCAGCACGCTGGGTTGCGGGCCGCGCAGCGAGAAGAAGTGCCCATACGGTTTGCCCGCGGTGCGGTCGTCGCTCACGCCCCGGTCGAGCGGCTCATAGCCGATGCCCCGTAGCTCGGCCAAGATGCCCGCTTGCAGTGCCTCGGCCAGGCGCCGGCTCTCGGCGCCGAAGTTGTCCGGGTTGTAGTAGGTCTCCGTGCCGCGCACACCGGGGTTGGGGTGCCCGTTGAAGTGGATCGATACGTAGATCCGCGCGGGGGTCACGGCTGCGATGCGCGCCTCCTGCTCCAGGCGGATCCGCTCCGTGGGGTCGCGATGGCTCATGGCGGTTAGGGGCCGGTTATCCTCGCGCGTCAGGGCCACGCGCAGACCGTACGCTTCCAGCATCGGCTGGAGGCGTTGAGCTAGCGCCAGGGTGAGGTCCACCTCGCGGAGCCCGGCGCCCACTGCGCCGACGTCGGCATCGCTATGTCCGGGATCGAGCCCGACGTCGTTCGGCGCCTGGGCGTGTCCGGCGGCCAGCGGCGCGCTCAGCGCGATCCCACACAGGACGAGGGCTGCTGCCACGTACTCTGCCAGCCGCACGGGTCACTGCTCCGGGTGAACGCGCCGGCGCTCGCGGGGGGCGGGCGGCGGTGCGGGCGTGAGGTCGGGACCGAGGTAGTCTCGCTCCTGGCCGTCGGCAAGCCGTACCGTCACGCGCTGGGTCGCCACGTCGACCGCGCTGACGCGCCCGGCCGTCCCGCCGATCTCGACCGCCTGACCGAGGCGCGGGAGCCTCTCGCGCTGCTCCAGAAAGGCGCGGTTGCGCGCGCTAAGGCGCGCCAACAGGGCCGCCGTGGCGCCCCAGGTCTCGGCGGAGCCGCCGGCCGCGTCGGAGCAGCCCCGTGCCAGCGCGGCCGCAGCGAGCGCACCCAGCGCCGTCCGTGGTGGGGGCGCCGCGGGCCGCAGCTCGACGTGCAGGCCGAGCACGGACTCCAGCTCGCGGGCCAGGCTCTCGGCATCGAGCACTCCCGGCGCCGCACACCGCACGGTCAGGCTCTCGCGCAGCGGGTCGTATACGACCGCGGTGATCTCCACCGGCTCGTCGCGCTGTGCCAGCCAGGCCTCGATGGTGGCCAAGGCCGCCTGCTCCCGCGCTGTCGTGGTGGGTAGCGTGCGCCACGCGGCCGGCGCGGCCGGGACTGCCCGACCGATCGCGGCGGCGTGAGTCGCGCCGTACACAAGCTGCTCTGCGGCGACCACTACCCGAGCCGGCAGCGGGCCGTCCGGGCCGTCGACGAGCGCTGGCTCGCCCACCGGTAGGGGACGGTCGGCACGGGCGAACCGGACTGGACCGTAGCGGCGGGTGCGCACCCCGATCAGGTCAGCCATGACGGCCTCCCGGGCGCCGAGGCAAGGCGAGCAGGAGCGCCTCCAGGGCCAGGCGGGCGTTCACGTTGGCGTCTAGGTCGTCGATCGCCTGCTGCACGCGGTCCAGCGCACGCCAGCAGACCTCCGCCTCGAACGCGACGGGCTGGCCCGCCAGGCTGGCACGCAGCTGCTCGCGCCACCAGCGGCGCCAGGTGGCCAGCGCCTCGCGCACGCTCGCTGGCGCGGTCGTCCAACGCTCAGCCAAGTCGGCCGCGAGGCGCAGCCGTTCGAGAGTTGTGGAGCCCAGCGCGGTTTCGAGCAGCGCCGCTTGCTCCTGCCGGGCCGCCAGCAGCGCTGGCTCCTGGGCGGCACGGGTCGCCCAGCCGATCTGGCCCTCGCTCAGCGTGGCGAGGCGCTCGGCTTCGCCCCGCGGCACCCCGCAGGTGTGTTCCAGGTGCGCCACCACGGCCGCCCATGGGACGGGCCGCAGGCGGAAATGCTGGCAGCGCGAGACGATCGTGGGCAGGAGCAGGTTGGCGTCGCAGGTCGTCAACAACAGCACGACGCCCGGAGGGGGCTCTTCGAGCGTCTTCAGCAGGGCGTTCGCCGCGGGCTCGCTCAGGTCCTCCGCCTCCCGCAGCAGGTACACCTTATGCCGTGCCTCGACGGGCTTGAGGGCGACTTCCTCGCGCAGGGCCTTGATGTCCTCGATACCCAGGTTCTTCTTGTCCGCTGGGCGCGCGAGGACGCGGACATCGGGGTGCGCATCCCGCGCGATGAGCTGGCAGGCGCGGCAGGTGCCGCAGCGCGGCGGCGCCTCGCAGTTGAGCGCCTGCGCGAAAGCGCGGGCGAGGGTGGTCTTGCCGATCCCCGGCGGACCGCTGAACAGGTAGGCGTGCGCCGTGTGGCGCTCGGTGAGCGCGCGTGCGAGCAGGGCCACGGCCCAGTCGTGGCCGACCACGCCCCATGCCGGTACCGTGTCCACCGTCTCCGTGCGCGTCATCTCGCTGCAGATGCTCCTCTGGCCGCGACTGGCTTCAGGATAGCACGGGCCGCAGGCGTGCCGCCGGGGCGAAGGCGTCAGCGCCGGCATGGACAGGCATGGTACGCTGAGCGCGGCATTCTGGAGCAGCGTGCGGAGTGGTGGAGCCAATTGCCGCGCGCACGGCGGGCCGATCCTGCAGGGCGGCGGCTCCACCAGCCCGCGCATGGCGGTAGGGAGCGGTAGGGCGATCAACTCGGAGGCCACGTGACGACCCGACAGGCCACCGCCTATCTCGGCGCGAGCTTCGCGGTGGGCGTGTTCGCCGCGTTCAACAGCTTCACGCTGACGCTATGGCTCGCCGGCTTCACGAGTTCCTATCTCGTCCTGGGGTTGCTGGGCAACACGCGCTCGTTCGAGGGTGCGCTGGTGTCCCCACTGTTCGGCCTGTGGTCCGATCGCACGTGGCTGGGCTGGCTGGGGCGGCGGCGGCCGTTCATCCTCGTGGGTGGGCTGGTCTCGGCTGCGCTGCTCGCGTTGACGCCCGCGCTGAGTCGCTGGCCGCTGCCCGCGGGCTTGGCTGCGCTGCCCGGCGAGCTGCAGGTGCTGTTCTGGCCCATTCTGGCGATCTTCGCTTTCACCTTCACGTTCAACACCATGGACGACGTGCACAAGGCCCTGTTGGCCGACATCACCACGCCGCACGAGCGCAACCGGCTGTCGGCGTGGTCGGTGGTGGTCCTGATGCTCGGCCAGGTGGTGATCTTAGTCGCAGGCTATGTGCTGTGGCCGACGGCCGTGGACGCGGTCGCGTTCCTCGTGGCGGCGGGGCTGATCACAGCCGGGGTGCTGGTCACGGTGGCCGGAGTACGCGAGCCCGAGCCGGCGGTCTGGCGCGCCCCCCAGATGGCGCTCGTGGAGGTCGAGGCGAGCGGCAGTGCGCGATCGTTGATCCGCTACCGCCCGGCGGCGGTGCTGTGCCTGGTGACGTTTGCCTACTGGTCGGGCGTGAACGCGGTGCTACCCCTGGTATCAGTGTATCTGCGCGACATTCTCGGCGCCACGGTGGGGGAGGCGCAGCTGCTCCCCGCTCTCCTGCTGCTTAGCACGACGGTCTGCGCCATCCCGGTGGGCTGGTTGGGCAGCCGTTACGGCAAGCGTCGCATCCTGGCGGCCGGGTATGCGACCATGGGCGCGGCGGCCCTGTTGGGGCTGGTGATCACGACCAAGGAGCAGGGGGCTCTGGTGTTCCTGCTCGCGGGCATCGGGAATGCGGCGAGCACTGTGCTCACCATCCCGTTGCTGGCCGACCTGGTGCCGCGCGAGCGCATGGGTACGGCCAGCGGCGTCCTGGCGGCGAGTGGCTCGGTCGCGGCGCCGCTGGCCAGCGTGGTGGCCGGCGCCCTCGCGGATGCCCACGGGCCGCGGGCGATCTTCGCGCTGATGGCGGCGATGATCGCGCTAGCGCTGGGGCTGCTGCCAGCCACGCGCGGTCGGTCGGCGGGGCCGCCGCCGGCGGGTGCGTGGGAGGTGGCGAGCGCCCCGTAGGAGCGATGGGCTTCTAGATTGACCACGCCTGGCTCCTGACATTCGATGACAAGTGGCAGGGCGCAATTGCATACTAGTGCCGCAGCGCCATAGAGTTGCGGCACCTTTCGGGGGAGGCCAGCACATGCGATCGAGTCCCGGCAGCTTTGTTCGGCATGCCGTCGCGCTCTGCCTGATGGTGTGGCTCGTCGGGGTTGGATGCGCGGCGCCAGCGCCGGCGCCGTCGGCCGCGCCAGCGCCCCAGCAATCCACGGTGGTGTCTCCTACGGCCGAGCCGCTCGACATCGTGGTGTCCTACAGCAACCTGTCCACCGATCAGTGGCCGGTGTGGATCGCCTACGACGAGGGGTTGTTCACTCGGCACGGGTTGAACGTCGACCTGCGGCTCCTGGAGAGCACGACCGGCGTGGCGGCTCTCCTGGCTGGAGAGAGCCAGGCGGCTATCATCGGCGGCTCGGAGATCATGGCCGCGGCTGCCGAAGGGGCCGATGTGGCAATCGTTGGCGGGCTATCGCGGACGTTCTCGTTCCGTTTCATGGCGCCCCCGCAGATCCAGAGCCCTCAGGATCTCCGTGGGCGTCGGGTGGGCGTGAGCCGCTTCGGCTCCAGCTCCGACATCGCGACCCGTGTGGCGCTGCAGCGACTGGGGCTCAACCCGGGCCAGGATGTGGAGATCGTTCAGGTCGGCTCCCTCACGGCGCGCATGCAGGCGCTGGAGAGCGGCGCGATCCAGGGCGCGGTGGCCATGCCTCCTGAGACGACGCGGCTTACCCGGGCCGGCAACCACGTGTTGTTCGACCTGAGTGACCTCGATTTGCCGGCGGCGACGGCGGTCATGGCTGTGCGGCGCTCGGATATCAGTTCCCGCCGGCCCATGGTCCAGGCGTTCGTGGACGCGATGGTCGAGGCGATCGCCTTACAGCGCCGCGACCCGGAGCGTGCCCAGGCTGTGCTGAGCCGCTGGTTCAAGACCGACGACCAGGAGGCGCTGCAGGAGGCCTGGTCCTTCTACGCGGAGAAGGTGCTGGCGACGATCCCGCGGGTCGAAGTCGCCCAGCTCGAGACGGCGCGCCAGATCATGGCGGCGCAGAGCCCGCGCATCGCGCAGTACGACCCGCAGCAGCTCATCGACAACAGCTTCGTCGACAGCGCGGTCGCCCGCGGCCTCGCTGGTCAGTGAGCCGCCTGCGGCCACGGGCGGGCGCTGGTGCCCAAACGTGATACCACCGCCCGCCCGATCGCTCGCGCTGCAGCCGGGAGCTAACCAAGCAGGCGCGAGCCGAAGTACACGTCGGGTAGGCTGCGCACCAGGTCGAGGTAGTCCGCACGGGCGAAATCGGCCAGCCGCACCTTGTCGCCATTCACCGGACGGATGCGCTCGAAGATGGCGCGCTCCTTGGCTGCGGCTGGCGGGGGGATGGTGGCATCGATCAACAGCTTGCCGCCGCGGCGCTGCCACAGCGGCGCGCCGGGCGCGCCGATCTCGGGCAGGCTCGGGTCCATGGCGTGGTTGTGCGTGCCGGGAACCACGATCACGTCCTCCGCCGGGTTCACGCGGGTGGACAGTGCCCAGAGGATCTCCGAGTGGTTGAAGATATCGACATCCTGGTCGACGGCGATGGCGATCTTGGGGTGCTGGTACTCGGACGACAGGGCGGCCATCAGCACGTTCTTCGCCTCGCCATAGAAGCGCTGGGTCATCTGGACCACCACGGTGAAGATGCCCGGCAGCATCATCACGTTGTGGATGTTGGCGCCGCCGCCGACGTCGCGCAGCCGGCGGTAGATCATGGCGCTCATCGGCACCTTGTGGAAGACGCAGCCCTCGGTCTCCGAGCCGTTCTGGATGTTCTTGAAGATGGCGTCCTGGCGGCGCGTCAGGCACGTGTACTCGACGACCGGATTCTTGCCCATGCCGGCGATGTACACGTCCTGGAACTCGCTGAACGGCCCCTCCTCCTCGCGGTAGTGCGGCGGGATGTAGCCCTCGAGCACGATCTCGGCGTCGGCCGGCACCTCGAGGGGCACCGTCTCGCAGGGCACGAGGCGCACCGCCTCGCCCAGGTAGCCGCCGGCCACTTCGAACTCGTCCATCCCGTAGGGCGCCGTGGTCGAGGCAGCAGCGTAGTACAGCGGGTAGTGGCCGATGAAGATCGCCACGGGCATCGGCTCGTTGCGCTCCTGGTACTTCAGGTAGTTGCGCCAGGAGTGGCGGGGGTAGAGCAAGATGCCCGTCTTGTTGGGGCCCTTGACTTGCAGGCGGTGGAAGCTGACGTTCCGCCGGCCGGTGTCGGGGTCCTTGGTCACTACTAGTCCGGAACCGATGACGGGTCCGCCGTCGCGCACACCGGCGATATGGACCGGTAGCTCGCGCAGGTCGAACTCGCCCTTGCCCAACCGGACCTCTTTGACCGGCCCTGTCGGGACCAGCTCGGGCTCACGGCGGGCGCCGAAGCGCTCGGCGACCGTGGGCACCAGGTCGTCGAGCGAGGTGCCGAAAGCGAGGGCCGCATGGCGGATGTTTGCCGGCGCCTGGCCCAGGGCGCGCCAGCCGTGCGGCAAGTTTTCGAAGAACAGTGCCTTCTCGCGGGACTGGTAGAGCAGCGCCCCCATCTGCGTCAGGGGATCGACGGGCTTATCGATGCGGATGAGCTCGCCGGCGGCATCGAGCTCTTCGATCCAGGTGCGCATGTCCTTGGGCACGGGGTCCTCCTCGGCGCGCCCCGAGTGGGCAGGGGGCGCGCGTGCCGGATTGTAGCAGCCGGCAGTCTGGGGCAGCAGCGCCGGGCGACGGCTTGCTTCCCGCGGACGGCGTTGTTACTGTATGGCGAGTACGATACTCTGCACGGCCGTCGGGGAGCGACCTCGCGGCGTTGGCGAGGGCATGAGCGAGAGCCAGCAGCCGGCGACAGTGGTCCGGGAGCACGGTGCCGCCGACCTGCACGCGGTGCTGGCCGCTGCCAGTGGGGCAGCCGCCCAGGCCCACGCCCTGGCCGCCCACCTGCGCGGCGCCTCGGTCGACGTGCTGCGCAACCCCCACGCGGTGGCCGAGCGCGGCCGCGAGCACGCGCTCGTGGCGGCGGCGGTGGCCTACTGTCTCGGCTGGGAGCTGCGCTACGGCGGCGCGAACGTCGATCCAGACCTCCTGCGACTGGCGGCGCTGGCCCACGACCTCCACCTGGCGGCCGAGCTGCGGGCGCTGCTGCCGGCGCCCGTGCCGCGCTGGCTCGACAACCGCAACTTGTTCTTCGATGCCTTGCCGGGATCCCCCTTCCCGGTGACATATTTCCACTCGCCCGCCGAGCAGGCGCTGTACGCGGCACACCTGATCGCCGCCGAGCGACTGCCAGTGCCGTACAACCGGCGCGCCGACGCGGCGTTTGCTGAGCACCCACTGCATCGCGCCGGGGCGCTGCCGGGCCTGACGCTCCTGTATTGCACGGTGCCGGAAGCGACCGAGTATGTGTTCGAGGCGCCGCTGCTGCCCGAGATGCGGGGCGCCCGCGCGCTACTCGAGCGGCTGGCGCGCGTGGAGATACCCGCCCTGTTCGGCGCCCGGTTCGCCGAGCCGGCACTGGCGGCACGCGCCGCTGAGGTGCGGGCGTGGTTTGCCGAGCGCACGGGCGGGCTGAGCCTGGAAGCCCCCGAGTGCATCCTGGCGGCCCAGGCCGACGGCGTGCTAGCGCTGGCGCCGCCGAGCCTGGCGGAGGTGCTCCAGACGGCTATCCAGACGCTATATGCCGAGGCGACCCTCAGCACCCCGGCGCTCGTTCTCGTGCGCCCGCTGACACTCCTCGAGCTACAGCACGGGCGCCAGCCGACGCGCTTCTGGTGGCAGGAGTACCTGGCGGCCCGCTCGGACGAGGTGTCGCGGCGCCTGCTGGGCGATGACACCCCGCCGCGCGAACCGCTCACGCCTCTGGAGCTGCCCCCGGGCAAGGGGTTCGGCGAACTGGTGCGTGAGCTGCGACTGCAGCAGCAGCGGCGCGGCGACGAGCGCAGCGTATATGCCCACTGGGAGAGCTGGTCGCTGGCCATGCGCTGCCCGGCCTGCGATCGCCGGCCCGTCACGCTGGATAGTAGCGTCGTTGGGTCGCCGCGGTGTGCGCCCTGTGGGCGCAAGTGGGCGATTGGCCGCCTGATGCGGCGCGCCGAGTGGTCGCACGAGGCGGCGCTGGCCGGGGGCCCCGCGGAGCGCTTCCTCGCCTTCCTGCGCGACGAGGCGCCGCGCAGCCCTTACGCTCGCGGGCTGCGGCAAGCAGGCGAAGAGGCGGTGGCCCTGCCGCCGGCGCTAGCCGCCCTCGCAGCCAACGGGAGCGTGGGGTTGGTGTATGCCACCATCGATGACGTGCAGGAGCGTCTGGCGCGGCTAGAGGCGCCCGGGGAGTACGAGGCGTTCTCGACCGCGTTAATCGACAACCTGTACCGCGCGTTGTTCGAGGCGCTGGCCGCCCATTTGCGGCCACGACGCTGGCAGGGCGGCTGGGTTCATCCGTGGGCCGTGCTCCAGCTCGACGTGGACGGCGTGTGGCTCCTGCTGCCGGGCGCGGTCGCGCTGCCCACGGCGACCACTTTCGCCAGGAGCTTCGCCCAGCGCTACACGCTGGGATCGCCGGCCGGCGACCCGTGGGTGGGGCAGCGGTATCGGCCGCCGAGTGGGGCACGGCGCGGCGATGCCGAGGCCATCGCGCCGCCGATCCGGGCCGAGCTGAGTCTGACGGCCGGGGTGGTGGTGGCGCCCCCCACCGTGCCGCTCGGAGCGCAGCGCGAGTTCGCGGCCGAGCTACGCCAGAGCGCGCAGGCCGCGCGCCGCCGCGCTCGTCTGCTGGGGCTGCGCCGGGGCGACGACGGCGCGGGCGAGGGCTACTGTGACTTCCTGGTAGCCCGCGACGCGAGCCTGCCGGCCGAACGCCTGGCCACGTGGCGGGCGAACCAGGTCCGAGTGCAAGACCGCACGGAGCTGCGCTTGAGTGCCGCGCCATACACGTGGCCGGAGCTCCAGGGCCTGCTCGCTACCGCCCGAGCGCTGCGCGAAGCGGGGTTCCCGCCGGACCTGCTGGCAGCGGTTGTGGCGCGCATGCCCGACAACCCGTTGGCGGCCAGTGTAGACTACTTGTACTCACGGCTGCGGCTGCGCGATGACCTGCAGCGCACGGTCACCGCGCAGTTGGAGGTAGCGTGGCAAGGACCCCGGGCCCGCGATCCGGCCGTAGCGCCGCCCTGGCGGTGGCTGCCGCCGCGCGATGGGCGCGAGCAGCGCGAGTCGATCGTGCCCGATCTGCTCGACGTCTGGGATCTCAGCGTGAGCCAGCTTCCCGCGGAGGGCGGTGATGCCACGCGCTGAGGTCGCGCTCACGGTAGAGGTCTACACGGCGTTGAGCAGCAGCGGGTGGGCCGCTCGCGGCGTGGCCACGCGGGACCTGGCCCGGGATGGCTGGGGCCGGCTGATCCTGCCGGCCACGCACGTCAAGGGTCGCCTGCGCCATGCCTGCCTTCAGGTGGCCCGCACGCTCGGGCTCCCCGGCTGCGGCGCTGGCCGCGCTCATGCGCCGGCCGAGGCGGGGGAGTGTCCACTCTGTGCCCTGTTCGGCGCTCCTGGGTACGCGGGCACCTTGCGCTGGCGTGACCTGCCGTATCGCACGCCGGGGCCGCTAGGGGCAGAGGAGTCCCCGGGGGACCACGTCCCGCCTAGCCCAGCGGTCGTGCGCGGCGGGCTGGCGCTCAGCCGCCAGCGCGACATCGCTGCTGGCAGCGCGTACTGGCGGCCGACCACGCCGCCGCTATCCGGGCAGCCGCTCCAGTTCGGGCATCCTGCCGCGATCACCGGGACCGTGGCGGTCGCCGGACAGCTGCAATTACTGCTCGCTGGCTGTCGCTTGGTGACGGGTCTCGGCCAGGGGCGATCGCGCGGGTTGGGCTGGGCGACGGTGCAGGCGACGGCGCTGCTCGATGGAGTACCGCTCCAGGCCGACCCGCATGCCTTGGCGGTGCTGCGCCTGAATGGCAGCACGATGAGCGGAGAGGTAGCCCCGTGAGTGCTGGCCGGAGGCCGCGGCGCCGCGCTGGAGGGGCCTGATGGCCGCGGAGCTGGTGCGCCTCGGGGTGACCATCACGCTGGAGAGCCCGTTGGCGGTCGTCGAGCGTCGCCCGGCGGAGCAGCCCGAGGGGCTCGACTTCCTACCCGGCGCGCGATTGCGCGGTGCATTGGCGGAGTGGCTGCGCACACCCGACGCGACCAAAGCGCTGCTGACGGAGCGCGCTCTGCACGAGTTGCTCGACGGCCCCGACGCGCCGCGTTTCCTGGACGCTTGGCCGGCGACTGCGACCGAGCCGCTACCTGCAACCGCGGCGAGCTGCGGGGACGTGCCCGGCTTCGCAACGGGGCGCGCTGGCCACGGCGTGTTCGATACATTGATCGATCGCGCGTGCTGGGAGATCCTGAGCCCGGCGGGGCTGCTGTATCAGCCGCGCTGCCCCCAGGCCGAGTGCGACGCGCTGGCCGCGCCCTACTCGGGTAGCTACAGCGTGCGTGCGGTCGGCGGTCGGCTAGTGTACGCGCGTGGTGAGGCCCCGCGACGGCGGCTGGCGGGGGCGGCGGTCGATCCCCACCGCGCGACGGCGGACCAGAGCGCGGTGTACACCGTGCCCGTGCTCAGCGAAGCAGGCCCTGACCCGTTCGAGCCAGCTAGCAGCTGGCGGGCGACGGTGCTCCATGGGGAGGTGGTGGTGCGCCGGGCCGAGCACGAGGCGCTGCTGCGCGCGGCGCTCCCCCGTATCCGTCAGTTAGGCGGTGGCCGCTCGCGAGGGCTGGGCCAGGTCCGTATCGAGGTGACAACCGCGCCGGCTGGCGAGCCGCTCAGCGCGCGGCTCGAACGGTTTCGGGTGGCGTTCGTCCGGCGCCGAATGCAGTATGCGAAGCTGGCGCCCCAGTCGGCGGCCGCCCTGGAGGGCGGGTACTTCTCGCTCGACTTGCGTTCGGACACACTGTTGCGCGGTGACGGCTGGACCTCCAGCGTGGTGCTCGATGCGCCCACGCTGCAGGCGGCCCTGAACGTAGACGATCCGAGCCTGGCGCTGGTGCGGGCGTACGCGGCGCCGGCCTGGCGTAGTGGCTGGCACGGCGGCTGGGCACTCCCACGGCCGCCGGAGCTGGGTGCTCGCCGCGGGAGCTGTTTCCTGTTCCGGACGGCGGATCTAGCGCGTTGGGAGACGGCGCTGGCCCGGCTGGAGGCGCACGGCCTGGGCGTGCGCACGACCGAGGGCTTCGGCGATGTGCGGGTGTGCGATCCATTCCATCTGATCCTGCGCGAGCAGGCGGTGTAAGCCGACCGCGGCGGGGGAGAAGTGGCGACTGGGGGCGACATGAGCGGCATAGCCATGGCCGAGGGGCCGAGCGCGCTGCGCGTACGCCGGGCGCTCGAGGCCCGGCTCGATCGGGTGGTTACGCTGGCGCGAGAGCTATTGGCCAGCACGCTGTTCGCCCGCGGCGACGACCATCGGGGGACGTTCCGCGAGGCGCAGCTGCGCAACGCGGTCGTGGTCGCCGGGAGCACGGAGAGCCTGGAGGCCATCAAGAGCTGGGTGCGGTACCAGGTCGGGCGTGAGGCGGGGCGTGGAGGCTGGCGACACCGCGACTTCGGCGAGGCGCTGGTGCGGCAGATCGAGCAAGAACTGGCCGCGCTGGCGAGCGAGATCGCCACGACGGCTGACGCTGCCGAGGTCCAGCCGGCCATCCACGTTGCGCTGACGCGCCAGTACCTGGGCTATCTGCACCGGCACTTCGTGTTCGCGGAGATGGAGCGCCAGCGCGAGCGCCGCACGGCTCAGGCGGCCCGAGGGAGCGGCCGATGACGTTCGACCGGTTCCCGGGACGGTTTGCCCTGAGCGGTCGGCTGGAAGCCGTTACCGCCCTCCACATCGGGGTGGGTGGCTGGGGACCGCCCACCGGCAGCGACCTGCCGCTAATCCGCGACGCGCTCGGTCGGCCGTTCATTCCCGGCTCAACGCTGAAGGGCGCGCTGCGAGCCGCCGTGGAGCGGTGGGTGCGCACGGTCCGCCCGAGTCGCCAGCGCGCCTGCGCGATCACGGGCGGGGCCGACGCGCGCTGCCTCACGCCCACACGGTTGGAGCAGCTCCGACGAGAGGCCGCCGGGGACGAGGCGCGGCTGGCGCAAGCCGTCGTGGCGGAGAGCTGCTGGGTATGTCAGGTGTTCGGGGCGCCCTGGCTGGCCTCACGCGTGGCCTGTGCCGACCTCCCAGTCATCGTGGAGACCTGGTCGGGTGGGGTGATGGTGCGCGAGGGCGTGGCGCTCGATCGCGACACGGAGACGGCTGGCGGCGGAGTGCGCTACGACCTGGAGGTGATACCGGCCGGGACCGCGTTTCACTGCCAGATCGAGGCCGCGACCGACGTGCCGTGGCAACTCGGGCTTCTGGCGCTCGCCCTACGCGAGCTCGAGGCCGGCCGCCTCGCGCTGGGCGCCGGCCGCAGCCGTGGTCTTGGCCGCGTGTTGCTCCACGTCGAGCGCCGAACACTGGTGCGCCGCGATGCCGATAGCCTACTGCGCTACCTGGCGGCGCCCGTGGAAGGCGGAGAGCCGGTCGACGACGCGCAGGTGGCTAGCTGGGTGGCGTCTGCGCTGGACGCCCTGCGCGCCGATGCGCTGCCCGTGGAGGTGGGCTGATGCACCGCCGCCTGGTCAACGAGCTGACCCTCGAGCTGGCGCTGGTGCCACGGGGACCCGTGCTCATCCGCGCGGCGGAGACCGGGCTGGACCCCACGCGCGCCGAGATGGAGTTCGTGCGCGGCCAGCACGGCGGCGAGGAGACGGTATACCTCCCCGGCAGCACGCTGAAGGGCGCGCTGCGCGCGCACTGCGAGCGGCTGGCACGCACGCTCGAGGGCGGCAATGGCGACGCGCCGCGGCTGGCCTGCAACCCGCTCAGTGAGGCGCGCGAGGGGCCGGGCGCGTCGTGTAGCGCGCGCCTGCGCCGCGAGACCGGCCAGGGCGGCGAGCATTTGTTCCGAGAGTCGTGCGTCGTCTGCCAGCTATTTGGCAACATCGCCCTGGCCGCTCGCCTGCGCGTCAGCGACGCCTATCCCCTGGAGTCCGTGCGGGTGGAGCAGCGCGCTAGCGTAGCGATCGATCGGGTGTATAGCACGGTGGCCAGTGGGCCGCTCACTTACGAGGTGGCCACAACTGGCGCGTTCGGCGCGCGGTTGACGCTCCACAACTTCGCGCTGGGCCATCTCGGCTTGCTAGCCCTGACGCTGCGCGACCTCGACGAGGGGCGTTGTGCGATAGGCTACGGCAAGTCGCGTGGGCTGGGCCAAGTCGGTGTGCGCGTCACCGGTTTCGCGGTCCGCTATCCGGGCTGCACCGTCCGCGACGGGCAATTGGTCACGCTGAACGGGACGGTGGTCGGTCTGGCCGACCAGCTCCATGGCGCCGGCCAGTTCCCCGATACGTCGGGCTATGCCTTCCCGGCCGACGACGCCACGGCGCTGCCAGCGGGCACGAGCCTGGCCGACGACGGTTGGGGAGCCGCGAGCGCCCGGATGGTTGGCGACCAGTTGGCGGCGCTGCCAACGTTATGGAGTGCCTGTGTCGAGCGCTGGGCGGCGCTGGCACTGACGCGTGGGGGGCAAGCGTGAACGACGAGCAGCGATTGTCCCTCTCCCAGGCGGTGGCCGTAGAGTCCGCCGATGGCGCGCCGAGCGGGTCGCCGGAGCCGCAGCCCGCGGTCTGGACGGGCCAGCTGGTGTTCGCCCCGCCGCCCGATACCGAGCCAGCGATCGCTGCGTGCCGCGATGGGCTCGGGGACGACGAGCTGCTCGCGGTGCTCGCCACGCTGTTTCCCGAGCCCGAGGCGACCCGGCACTGGCTCGCCGGTGTCGCACGCTGCGGCGCAGTGGCGACTGGGCTGCCCGCTAGCTTGGCTGGTTGGGACGAGGGACGGGTCTGGGCGGCGCACGCCGAGGTGCGCTGGACACGCCAGACCGACGGACAGCATCGCGCCCTGTATCTGGCAGAGGGCACGGAGGTGCCGCCGGGCTGGCAGCCGCTGGCGTACGCGCTTCGCTCGCGGCCTGGAGCGCCCCTGGCCCTGTGGGGCCGGCAGGGCGCCGACGGGAGCCACTATACCCGCGGCCGCGCCGCGCCGCTGGAGTACGCCGGCCTTCCCGTGCGCGATGGAATCGCTTGGGTCGGTTGTCGCTATCTGCTCGATGCCGCCGGGGTCGTACGGTTCATTCGCCTCGCTCAGGAGAGGGAAAGCTGATGGCCGCGACGCGTCCGGGGCCCCCTCGGGCACCAAAACCGTTCGGCTATGTGCCCCTGGCTACCGGGCCGCTCGACCGTGCGACGCGCCGGCTGCAGGGGCACGAGCGCTACGCGCCGGGCCGGCTCACGGGGCACCTGGAGGGCGTGATCGAGGCGTTGACGCCGGTGCACGTCGGGGCGGGGCGTCTGGAGCGTGCCGCCCGCGTGGTGCCGACGCACGAGGGGACCCCAGCCCTCGTACACGCCCATCTGCGCGTCGCCGGCGTGCCTGTGCTGCCCGGCTCCGTCCTCAAGGGGGCGGTGCGCGGGGCGGTGGAGGCGCTCACCGACTCCTGCCTCGGCGTGCGAGGCCGACTGACTGTCCTCGCCGGGACGCAAGCCGAGCTCGAACCTTGCCCGCGGCGCAACCGGGCGCGCGACGAGCTCTACTGCCTGGCCTGCCGGCTGTTCGGCGCGCTCGGCTACGAGGCGCGGCTGCGGTTCCTGGACGCGCGGTGGGAGGGGACGACGCAAGTGCACCGCGCGCCCATGCTACCCCCGGCGCGCCTCGTCCGGCCGGGTGCTCCGCCCGGCCGCCGCTTCTACCAGCACGGTGCGCCTGCCGAGGGTCCCGTTCCGCTCGAGGTCTGCCCGGCCGGGGCGCGCTTCCCGCTGCGGATCGACTTCGTGAACCTGGAGCCCGCTGAGCTGGGCGTGCTGCTGGTGGCGCTGGGCCAGGGGGAGCCGGCGTTCTGCCTCAAACTAGGGGGGTACAAGCCCGTCTGCCTGGGCTCCGTCCGCATGGACATCCGCGCCGTGGTGCTCGATGACCCACGCCAGCGCGCGCTCGGCTACGAGCCTGCAGCGGCCGGCTCGGCGCCACCCGACACAGCCTATGTCGCGGCCGCGCTGGAGCAGAGGCTGGTGGATCGCGCGCGACTCGAACGATTGGCGGAGCTCTTGCGCTACCCACGTGAGGGAACGTGCCCGGCTGGCCCCTACTGAACGGCGACTGGAGAGGCGTGGAAAGCATGCGCGACGACGACTGGAGCATCGCCGATACGATAGCCCGCGATCTCGCGGAGCGCCGCGTCGACCCGGCCCTAGTCCAGGCGGTGACCGGCTACCTGGTCGAGCATCGTGATGCGGACGACTTCTTTGCCCTGCTGGACGATCTCGCGGGAGCAGCCGGTCAAGCGCTGGAGCCGGCGGCGGCGCGCGCGGGGCGCTTCGAGGCGCTGCGCGCAAGCTGTCAGCTGCTACGTGGGGTGCCGGCCGAGACACTACCCGAGGTGATGGGCTGGGCCGCGCGCCTGGCGCGCTACCATCTGGCGCTGCTGCCGCCGCCGGCCCGCGCGCCTGCGGCGCCGGCGAGGCCACGGGAACCTGTTGCCAAGGCGCCGGGGACCACCGCTCCGCCGATGCGTCCCGCTGGCC
>JADGHJ010000033.1 GCA_019686175.1 Chloroflexota bacterium
GCCGGTAGCTCAGCGGCAGAGCAGCGGACTTTTAATCCGATGGCCGTGGGTTCGAATCCCACCCGGCTCACCCCGCGTTTCCCCGTCGTTCCGCCAGATCGCTCCGCGCGGTTGCGACGCCTATACCCGCGCAGGGCCCGGCCTTGAGAGCCACAGACGGCTGTATTGGTCCCACGGGGCAGCTAGCCGACGACGTTGGTCTGGTAGCCGGCCCGCTGCATGACCGCGTCGCGCGCGGCTCCCACCAGGTGGCGCACGTGCGCCTCATCCACGTCCACGAGCCGTCCCCGCCATTTGCGCACGACTCCCGCGATGAACACCGTATCGACATGGCTGGTGTCCATCAGTGTGACCACCGCGCCGGGCGCGTTGTTGAGGGGCCAGACGTTGAGGCGGTCGGCGCGTAGCAGCACGATATCGGCCGCCTTGCCCGGGGTCAGCGAGCCGACTTTATGGTCCAAGTGGGCGGCGCGGGCACCCTCGCGGATGGCCATCCCTAGGACATCGCGCACCGTCAGCAGCGGCGGGAGGTTCTCCTCGCCCCGCAGCGCGCGCTCGTTGAGTAGGAGGCGTTGGAGCGTGAACGTCGCGCGCATCAGCGTGAACGGATCCTGCGCCATATTGGTGTCCACGTCGGAGCTGAGGCTGGGCCGGATGCCCAGGTCGAGTGCCTGCTGGATGGGGGGCATGCCGTGCCGCATCTGCATCTCGATCGGCACCGCCAGCGACACATGCACGCCGTGGTCGGCGATCGCTCGCCAGGCGTCGGCGCTTAATCCCGTGCAATGGATGAACTCGACATCAGGCCCCAGCTGCCCCGCCCGCGCCAGCGCGAGGATCACCTCGTTGGCCGGCCCGGCGGTGCCGACGACGTGCTCGACGATCGGCACTCCCAGCTCGCGCGCCAGCCGCCAGTCGTCGGTGTTGGTGATGCCGGCCTGGAGGGCGAGCGTCAGCAGCCCCTGGTCGGAGGCGACGAACTGCTGCTTCAGGCGCCCCAGGTCGTGCGGGTGGGGCGAGGCGGGGCCGGCGCCACGCGAGTAAGCGTACACGGCCCGGATGCCGGCGTCTTGGAGGCCACGTATGCAGGCGTCGGCGTGGGCCGGAGTGTGGCAGACTTGCGAGAGGTCGACCACTGTGGTGATACCCGACTCGATGGCGCCGAGCGCGCTCACCAGTATGCCGGCGTACACGTCGTCGGGCTGGTAGGCGGGCGTGAGGGTGTTCACGATGTCGCGGAAATAGTCGGCCAGGATGCCGTTGGGCAGCACGTTGCGCAGCAGGCCCTGGTAGCCATGGTGATGGGTGTCGACGAAGCCGGGGAGCACGATCATGTTCGTGGCGTCGACTACCGCGGTCTCGGGGCCCACGGCGATGGTGGGCTGTATCGCGCGGATCAGACCGTCCTCGATCAGCACGTCGGCACGTGGGAAGTCGCCGACCTGGGGATCCAGCGTCAACACGACGCCGCCTCGGAGGAGGATGCGCCGGCGCCCGCGTGGGGGCGCGCTGTCCTGGCTCGCGCTGGCCTCCTGGGCGCGGCCCGAGGCCGGTAGGAAGGAGGCCGTGGCACCGCCGGCCAACAGCCCCGCGCCAGCCTGCAGGAATGTGCGGCGAGAGGTGCCCGGCGGCATGGGCGGTGCGGTGTTCTCACGCAGCGTGGGGGGAGGTTGGAACTGATTGTACATCGGGGCCTCTCCGCATCCAGTGATCGATGGTCAGCCGCGGCCCCATGCTCTGTTGTCAGAGCCCTGGGCCGCGCGGTTGGAACTGGCAACGGTTCCGCCGTCCTAGCATGCTGGCCACGGACACGATGGGCTGCCTCGGCGAGTGGTCTTCCCCACAGCCACCAAGCAGGCACCGAGCAGTTGCGCCGCGCGAGAGGCACGACGGTATCACTAGGTGCTGCGGCCGCTCTGCGGCCCAGCCGCCATTGCCCAGCACGCTGCCCTCGACCGCAGCCCCCACGTACCGCCGTTGACGCACCGTGGCGAGCAGCCCGACTTCAGGGGCCCCGTGACTGCCACGCCCGCATCTGGCGCGAGCTGCCGTGGGGGAGAATGTAGCCGATCGATGCCACCGTTCGCCAGGTACTCGGAGGCGCTACCGTCGTGCTGGGACGTGGCGTAATCGCGCGCGTGGCGCTCGACGCATGTGACCCAGCTCGGTACGCTCATCGGTACCCCGGAGTACTTGGCGCCCGAGGTGCGGGCGGGACGTGAGGCCGATGCCCGCTCGGACCTGTATGCACTAGGGGTGGTGCTGTATGAGGCACTGGCCGGCCGCCCGTCGTTTCGGAGTCCTACGCCAGCGGCCACGATGTACGCGCACCTGACGGCTGAGCCCATACTGCTCTCGCAGGTGCGGCGTGACGCCCCAGCGTGGCTAGTAGCCATCGTGCACCGCAGCGTGACCCTTACCCTCGACACGTACAGCCACGTCCTGCCGGACGCGCAGGCGCAGGCGGCGGCGACCATCGACGCCCTGCTGGGCGGGGGCGCGCGGGCGAATTGCTAGCAGAATTGCTAGCAAGCGGCGTGCTACCTGCGACCGAGTCGCAGTGCGCAAGGAGACATCTGGCGGAAAGACGGGGAAAACGGGGGCAGGCCCGGAGGGATTCGAACCCCCGACCCACGGATTAGAAGTCCGTTGCTCTATCCACCTGAGCTACGGGCCCGCAAGCTGCCAGTTAGTGTACCATACCTCGACGGCGATCCTCGGCAACCGCTGTATTCAGTCACCGACCAATCGCTAGCAGCGCACTGCCATGCGCTCGACTGCTCGCCCGGACTGATGCCCTCACGGACGGAAAGCCCCCCAGCCCGGGCCGTCGCCAACCGCGGTACCTCACAGACGGGCAGTGGAGTGTCGCCTGGCCGACGTCCCGCCTGTGTCCTCGGATCATGTGCACCATGCGTCCGTGGAGGGGCAGAACAGTCCACTAGGCGACGCGAAATCCTGCCGCGCCGCAAGGGTGAAGGGGCCGCGGATCCGCAAACTACTGTGGTGACCGGCGGCGGAGCGAGACAGGCTCAGGCAGCGACGGTGGGTAGCGCGTTGCCGCACTTCGCGCAGAAACGGCTGTCGCGCGCCGCCTCCGCTCCACACTTGTCGCAGAAGATCCGGCCGGACGTCGCGGTACCAGCGGCCGGGGCAGTGGTCGCGGGCGCTGGCGGATTGCTGCTGGGCGGGATGGCGGGCGGCTCATCGGTTGTGGCACGCTTGAACTCTTTGATACCGCGCCCCAGAGCACTACCCACCTCGGGCAGCTTCCCCGCTCCGAAAATCATGAGCGCAATCACCAGGATGACCACCAGCTCCATCGGCCCCATCTGGGGAAACATCAAGAGCACCGAGTAGATCTCCGCCCCCATCGCTACTGCCCTCGCTTTCTGCCACGCCGTACCCTGCCCCTACAGCGCTTACCCAATTCTATGGCTCGCCAGCCAGGCCAGCAAGCCGGGGGTCACGCCGGGCCCACGACGTTCGATGTCGTGATGATCTCGCCGTTGGCCGCGCGCGCCTGAACCAGGTACCAGCTCCCGCCAGTGCGTGGCACCTGATAGGCGGTGCCCGTGAGCATGGCGATACTGGTGCAGGTGCCGCCGCCAGCGGCGTTGCAGCGCAGTACCTCGTAGGTCGTCGCCTGCGGCACGGTAGTCCAGCGGAGTTGCGCCACCCCGCTGCCCAGCTCCAGGCGTAGGACGATGGCGGCCTCGCTCGTGCCGGCGGAGCTGGCCATCACCAAACACCGCCCGTTGGTGTCGCGTTGCAAACACGGCGCCACCGACTCACCGCCGGCGGGCTGGCCCACCAGCCCTGGTACCGCCGGGCGCGCTCCCTGGATGCATTGCCCATCTGTCCCGATGACCGGGCACGTGGGCGCGACGCCGGCCGCCGGGGTGAGGCACGAGCCGTCCGGGGCGCGCGGGCACGCCCCGGTGGCTGGCAGGCCGCGCACAGCGGTCGGTGTCTCGTTCGCCGGCACGACGCTGAAGGTGACTGTGGCCGGCCCCGACCACTCCTCGGGCTCGACCCCGGCCCGCCGGGCGTAGACGTAGAGGGTCTGCTCGCCTGGCGGCACCTCGACCAGCAGCGACCAGCCCGCCAGGCTGTAGCGGATGTGGCCGAGCTGGCGGCCGACATCGGGACGCTCCTCTCCGTAGTGGGCCGCGCCGAGGAAGGTACCCCGGCCTGCCTCGCCGCCCAGATACACGTGGACTTGATCGACCCCGGTGCCCGGGCCGTCTAGGTCCGCCGCCCACCCCGTGACCGTGAACCGCTGCGGCATGGTAGCGCCTTCCGCAGGCCGGTCGATCGCGACCAGCGTCGTGACCGGCGCCGTGGCGGCTGCTGCACGTGCCGACTGCACCGTGGGCAGCGGCGGGGGCGTGGGCGCGGTGGGGTCGTCCGCTACCCCCGGCCGGCTGGGAATGGCTGTGGCCAACGGCGTGGCAGGGGCGCTGGTCGCCTCACGCACCTCCTCGTCCTGTGCCGCCACCCGCGCGGGCGCCCCGGCCGCGTACCACCCGCTCAGCCCGGCGATCCACGTCGTCATAGCCAGTCCGATGAGAAGCAGCCGTGTCATGGTAAGGCCCCTATCGTCGTTCCCTGCTCAGCCGGCGCGCGGGGGCGGCGGGGGGATGCGCGCGACCCAGCGAACCCACGCCGGCAGCCGGGCCCACGCGGCTTCGAGGTCGTCCAGTCGGTCGGCCAGCGCATGCACCTCGGCATGCACCAGCTCGATCTCGCGGAGGAGCGCGGCGATGTCAGGCTGTGCGCCCTCGCCGTGGTCAGGTCTACTCATCGCACCTCGTAGTCGAGGCTACGCGTCACGGGCAACAGTCCCCTGGTACGCCGCTCGGCTCATGGGCCTTCGCGCCCACCTCGGGGTGGCGGTGCGAAAGGTAGCAAGCCCTCGGCAGGCCTGTCAAACAGGTGCTGCGGTCTCAACGCTGTCTCGGCAGGTTGCGAGTTCGCCACATGGCCGCCCCACGGGCGAGCGCTCGCACTACGATGACCCTGCCCTTCGACAGCCGGACGTGGAGGTGGTGATGGGCCGACGAGCACAGTTGAAGCGAGCGCGGCGCGTGGTGCTCCACGACACGCCTCGCGGCACGACCGTCGCTCCACGACTGCGCCAGGCACTGGCAGAGGCGGTGCACAGCGTGCTCCAGGAGCACGCTAGCCCTTGCCTCGAGGGCCTGTGCTGGTATTACGCCGTCGTGGGCTGTACGGTGGCGAACGCCCTCGTCGGGCGGCCGCGCTATTTCCTCCAGGCGGGCTCGCTCTGGCTGCGCCCGACCGACCCGCCCGAGCACCTCTGGGTGGGGATGGACGCGCGGGACGGCGGGCTAGCCCGACGCGAGTTCCACGCCTGGTTCGTGGCCCCCTGGCAGCCGGCCACAGCCGACGGTCGGGTGACTGTCGATCCCGAGCGCGACGAGGTGGTCGACCTTGCCGCCCGCTACTACCGCGACTGGGCCTTGCGCTTCGGCCGCGCCTGGCAGCGGCCCACGCGCCCCTTTCTCTGGTGCGCGCCACGGGACCTGCCGGAGTGGCTGCGCCTGGCCGCCGATGCAGAGGCCACGCGGCAGGCACAGCTCACCCACGCGTCGCCGACGGTGCAAGCGCTGGTGCATGACCTCGCCCAGGCCGTGCTACTGCGTCTCCGCGTGGCCGCGTGAGTGCCGGCCCGGTGCGCTCAGCCGACCAGCGAGTCGTCCGGGATGATAGTGGGGGGCAACATGTGGACGATGCGCTTGTCGATGCCGAAGTCGAGCAGCGCATTGGCGTTGCCGCCGAGGATCGCGGCACGCTCGGCCTCGGTGAGGTCGAAGGGACGCAGGGCGCTGTCCGCGTCGGCCCGAAGCTGCTTCCGAAAGTCCGCGTCGCTAATCGCTCGCATCAGCACCTGTTCCAGGGCACGCTTGGACATTGGCAAGCCCCCGGCTATCGGAGTTGGTGGAGGAGTGCCGCTCGTCCGCTGCCAGCCCGGCGAGCACGCGCTCGCGCACGAAAGCGACTAGTAGGGACGGGCGCAGGGCGCCGTTGAGCAGCCAGTGCGGCGGTCCGATCGGCTCCTGGCGGGCGGCGAGCGCCTGGTACACACGCCAGTCGGCATCCGACAAGTCGTGCGCGGCCCGGGCCGTGGTCCGCTGAGCCAGTCGCGCCTGTGCTATCGCGGCCGGTACCACCAGACGCACGATGCGCAGGTGGGCGCCACAATGGTCAGCTAGGCGGTACAGGACGCGGCGGTGCCGCTCCGCCAAGTTGGTGGCATCCACCACGACGTTGCGGCCGGCCCGCAGCGCATGATAGATGCGACGGTGCACGGCGGCAAAGACCCGCCGGTGCTCGGCCGGCGTGTAGGTGGGCGTGGCCACCAACGTCTTCCGCACGGCATCCGATTGCACCACGACAGCGACACCGCGGGCCGCCAGCGCCCGAGCCAGTGTCGACTTGCCGCTGGCCGGCGGGCCGACCAGCACCAGGAGCCAGGGAGCAAGCGGCATCTCGCGCTACCCTGCCGAGCGGAGTGGCTGCCGGCCCGGCGCCGCTACACCGCGACGCCGTTGCTCGGCGGCGTCGCCACGGCCACGCGGACCTTGCGGACGCGGCGCCCGAGCGTGGAGAGCACCGTCACACGGGCGTTGTCGACCTCCACGGAGTCGCCCGGCGCTGGCACTTTCCCCAATCGAGCATACACCAGCCCGCCCAGCGTGTCGTACTCGGCGTCGTCGAGGGCGAGGCCTAGCGCCGTATTGACGTCGTGGATACTGACCCGCCCATCGAACACCGCCTCGTGCTCGCCGACCGGCTCGATCCAGCTCTCCTCGGCCACGTCGTACTCGTCGCGGATCTCGCCGACGATCTCTTCCAGCAGGTCTTCGATGGTGATCAGGCCCGCCGTGCCCCCGTACTCGTCGACCACGATGGCGATGTGCACCTTCGCCTCTTGCATCTCGTGGAGCAACTCGTCCACGCGCTTGGTCTCAGGGACGAATAGGGGCGCGCGCACCAGCGGGCCCACGGGCGCCTGGAGGTCCATTGACGGCATCTCGTGCAGCAGGTCCTTGGCGTAGATGATGCCCACGATATCGTCGATGCCGGTGCCGTAGACGGGGATGCGCGAGTGGCCGCTAGTCCGGATCCGCTGTAGCACCTCGTCCACGGTGGCGGTCGCTGGCACGGCCACCAT
Source organism: Chloroflexota bacterium (assembly GCA_019686175.1). GTDB lineage: Bacteria > Chloroflexota > UBA6077 > UBA6077 > JAJPHF01 > JADGHJ01. The sequence goes on from JADGHJ010000033.1 coordinate 7,202, forward strand.
GTCGATACGCGGCACCATGACCTCGCGCACCGTGCGGTTGCCCAGCTCGACGATGCCGTGGATCATGCGCTCCTCGCCCTTCTCCAGGGGCTCGCCCTCCTCGGTCGCCTCGGCCCACCAGTTTCGCTCCCGGGCCGCCGGCTCCAGGGGGTGCCAGAAGCGCCCCGCGATCCAGGCGGCCGGCCAGCCGACGAGCGGGCGGGCCACGATGCTGGCGACCTGGATGGGGCCGGCCAGGGCCAGGCTGAGCGCCTCGGGGCGCTCGACCGCGGCGGCCCAGGCCACGGCGTGAGTGAGGAGCAGCAGGACGACCGCGCCGACCAGGAGTACGGTCGCGGCCAGCGCTGATGGCAGCGTCTGGGCGACGGCCAGCGCGCACAGCACCGCCAGGACAGCCAGCAGCACATCGCTCGCGGCCAGGGCCGCCACCGTGGGGGCAGGCTGCTCGACGAGCGCTGCGAGCCGGCGCGCCGCGGGTACCCCCTCGTCCGCTAGCCTGCGCAGCCGGCCGCGGCTGGCACCGATCAGTGCGGCGAGTCCGGCCGCGGCGAGCACGGCGCCCACCAGCCCCGCCGCGAGCCCGACGGCCGCTATAAGTGTTGGCACGTCCAACCGATGTTTGCTCCTTTGCTGTCCACGTTGCCCCCGGGGCGCCACCCGCTAGGCTGGTCCGGGACTGGCGCGCGGCCTGTTCAGTCGAACAGGCCGCTGACCGACAGGTTCTCGTGGATGCGGTAGATCGACTCGGCGAGCAGGTCGGCCACGCTGACCACCTCGAGGTTTGGCAGCGCACAGCCGCGCGGCAGCGGCACCGTGTCGGTCACCACCCAGCGCTCCACCGGCGCCCGGCGCAGCAGCTGCAGCGCCTCGCCCACGAACAGGCCGTGGGTCGCACAGGCATAGACGGCGATGGCGCCCCGCTCGCGGAGCACCCGCGCCGCCTCCACCATCGTGCCGCCCGTCGAGATCATGTCGTCGAACACGATGGCCGCGCGCCCGCGCACATCGCCGACCATCTCTACCACCTCGGCCTGGTCGGGCCGCGGGCGTTGCTTGGCGATGATGGCCAGCGGCATCCCGAGCCGCTGGCGGAAGTCGTTGGCTCGCGCCACCCCGCCCGTGTCGGGCGACACCACCACCCCATCGTGGATCCCAAACTCGCGGAACCGCCCCGCCAGCAGCTTGGCCGCGCGCAAGTGATCGACCGGAATCCCGAAGAAGCCCTCGATCGCGGGCGCGTGCAGGTCCATGGTGAGCAGCCGATCAGCGCCCGCCGTGGTGATGACATCGGCCAGCACGCGGGCTGAGATGGGCTCGCGCCCGGCCGTCTTCCGCTCCTGGCGCGCGTAGGCGTAGTACGGCACCACGGCCGTGATGCGGCGCGCCGACGCGCGCTTGAGCGCGTCGAGCATCAGCAGCAGCTCCCAGATATGGTGGTGCACCGGCGCGCACAGCGACTGCACCACGAACACGTCGGCGCCGCGCACGTTCTCCTCGATCTTGACGCGCACCTCGCCGTTGCGGAACGTGTCCACGGTCGCCACGCCGAGCGAGAGGCCCAGGCAGCGGGCGATCGCCTCGGCGAGCGGCCGGTTGGAGTTGCCCGCGAAGATCTTCAGGGCTCCGTCGCCCATCCTAGCGCTGCTCCTCCGCGCCCGCGACCTTACGGGTCGGGCGCAATACGCGCGCGGGCACGCCCACGACAAGAGTGCCGTCTGCCACGTCGCGCGTGACCACCGCTCCCGAGCCGGTGGCGCTGTCGTCGCCGAGCGTCACCGGTGCGACCAGTAGCGTATCGCTGCCCAGGAACACGCGCTCGCCGATCGTCGTGCGATGTTTGCGCACGCCATCGTAGTTGCAGGTGATCGTTCCCGCGCCGATGTTCGTGTCGCGCCCTACCTCGGCATCGCCGATATAGCTGAAATGGTGCTGCTGCACGTTCTCGTGCAGCACGCTGTTCTTCACTTCGGCGTAGTTGCCGATCATCACGCCACGAGCCAGCCGAGTGCCCGGCCGCAGATGGGCGAAGGGCCCCACCACCACGTCGGTGTCGAGCGTCGCCCCCTCGACCATGGACCACTGCACGCGACAGCGGTCGCCCACCACGCTGTCCTCGATCTGCGTGCTGGGGCCGATCACGCACTCCGCACCGATGCGCGTCCGCCCCCGCAAGAAGGTGTGCGGGAGGATCGTCGTGTCGATACCGACCTCGACCGTGGCGTCGAGGAACACGCTGTCGGGATCCAGCATAGTCACGCCCGCGCGGAGCAGCCGCTCGCGCAGGCGCCGCTGCAGCACCTGCTCCGCGCGGGCGAGCTGCACGCGGTCGTTGATGCCCAGGCCCTCGTCGGCATCCGCGAGCGGTACCGTCGCGATGGGACTGCCATCTGTCGCCGCACGCGCGATCAAGTCGGTGAGGTAGTATTCTCCACTCGCCGACGGTGTGAGCGTGGGCAGGCGTGCCCGCAGCCACTCCAGATCGAAGGCGTAAGCGCCGACGTTGATCTCGTGCTGCGCGCGCTCCTCTGGCGTAGCGTCGCGCTCCTCGACCACCGCGCGCACGCGGCCCGCGTCGTCGCGTACCACCCGGCCGTAGCCGTGGGGATCGGGGACGACGGCGGTCAGCAGGGCGAGTGGCGCGGGCGCTTGCAGCAACGCGCGCAGGGTGGCGCTCGTCAGGAGCGGCGTGTCGCCGTAGACCACAAGGAGGCGCGCGACGGTCGAGGAGAACAGGGGCAGCGCTTGCAGCACCGCGTGCGCCGTGCCCCGCTGCTCGGGTTGCAGCGCGTACCGCACCCGCGCGCCTAACGCCTGCTGCACCTGTGGGGCGCCGTGGCCCACCACGATGACCAGCTCGCCAGTGCCGGCAGCGCGCACGGCGGTCAACACATGCGCAATCAAGGGGACGCCCGCAAGAGGGTGCAGCACCTTGGGCAGGCGGGAACGCATCCGGGTGCCTTGGCCGGCCGCCAGCACCACGGCGCCTACATGAGGACTGGGGGGCTCCGCAGGCTCGCTCATACCTTCCAGCGGCCACCGCGCGGCCGCTCGCCCGGCCGGCACGGCCACTCTCGGCCCGCCCTATTCGCCGGGTATACACTAGCTATTCTATCAGACGACGCGCCGCAGCCCAAAGGGTACGCCGTATAATCCGGCACTATGCGCGCCAAATGTGTCACTCGCGCTCAGGCCGCGGCCCGCGCCGACGCCGTCCGACGAGCGGGCGGCCGTATCGTGCTCACCAACGGCTGCTTCGACCTGCTGCACGTGGGCCATGTCCGCTACCTGGCCGCGGCCCGCGCCCTGGGCGATCTGTTGATCGTGGGTGTCAACAGCGACGCCTCTGTGCGGGCGCTCAAGGGGCCGGCGCGGCCGCTGGTGCCGGCCGACGAGCGAGCCGAAATCATCGCGGCGCTCGCCGCGGTGGACCTGGTGGTGGTGTTCGACGAGCCTACGGCCGAATCGCTGGTGGCCCAACTGCGCCCCGATATCTACGTCAAGGGCGACGATTACAGCGAGGCGACCTTGCCCGAGGCGCGGGTGGTGCGCGGCTACGGGGGCGAGATCGCCCTGCTGCCCATCCAGCCCGGCCACTCGACCTCGGCGCTGATCGCGCGGGTGCTGGCTCGCCATGCGGAGTAGCCACCTCGGGGCCATGTTGCAGAAGGCGGGAGCGTCCGGGGCAGGCGCATCAGCGCGGGCGCGCCTCAGCGGCCATCGTACAGGCGCCCTAACAGGCCGCTATCGATGGCCGCCTGCACGAAGTGGCGCTGGATGAGGGTGGCCACAGGGCGTGGCTCGGCCACACTGCCCTGTTCCATCAACCGCGTCCACCCCTGACGCAGGGCACGCTCTGGCGGGAACGGCGTCCGCGACAGGAGCCGCTCGACGAAGAGCGCATAGGTCGCGTCGAGCGCGGCCTCGTCGTCGGTGTAGAGGTAGTAGCGCAGCACCCGCTTGGCCAGGGCCGGCTCGTGCTTGGCCAGGGCGATCCCTTCGAGCAGCGCGTCCACGAACCGCTGCACCCGCTCGGGGTCCTCCCGCACCAGGCGCTCGGCGACCACCACCTGGGTGCTCGGCGCCTCGGCGCCCCGCACCTGGAGATCGACCAGCGTTTGGAACCCGAGGCGCGCCAGCAGCACGGTGTCGGGCGGCACCACCGCCGCGCCTTGGACAACGCCCGCCTCGAGGGCCGCGAAGCGCTCGGCCGCGCTGCCGATCTGCAGGAGCGGCACGTCATCCCCAGGCGTCAGCCCGAGCGCTTGCAGCGCCGCGCGTGTGGCCTCCTCTTGCGCAGAGTGCGGCCGGCCCACCCCCAACCGCACGCCCCGGAGGTCGGCAGGGTCCTCGATCCCCGGCACGACCATGAGCCGGTACGGGGACGTGTTGACCAGGCCAGCCACGAAATACAGCCCGGTGCCGGCCGCCGCGGCGGCGAGCGCCGCGGTGCCGCTGCCTACAACCACCTCGACCTCGTCGTTGGCCAGGGCTTCGAAGGCCCCGGTCTCGTTGCGCTGAGCCAGCGTGACGTCGAGGCCGTGCTTCCGGAACAGGTCGGCGGCGTGCGTCATCCACACCGCGATGTTGGCACCGGTGTACTCGGTGTACACGACTCGGAGCGACGGCAGCGCGGCGGCCTCGGTGGGCATGGCCTCGAGCGTAGCGCGCTCGCGCGCCTCCGAGCCGGTGACAGTGGTAGCGAGGCAGCCGACGGCTAGGCAGGCGCAGACCGCCGCCAGGAAGAGCAGGACAGGGCCTGGGCGAGCCACGGGGCACCTCCGGCGAGGTCGCGCCATTCTAGCACGGGCGGCGAGTGCGGCGGTGAGGATTTTGGAGCGGGAGCGAGGAGCAACGGCTCCGCCGGCTCTGCCGGGCTCAGGGCGCCGCCACGAAGCGCTCGTACAGCGCCTGCAACTCCTCGTCCGAGTAGTAGTGGATGACGATCCGCCCCCCACGCCGCGAGCGCAGGAGCTGCACTTTGGTGCCCAGTGCCTGACGCAGCGCCTGCTCCACCGCCGCCAGCTCCGGGGCTGGCGCAGCGGCCGGCCGTGGGCGCCGCTGGCCGCCGCGCCGCACCAGCTCCTCGGTGGCGCGCACGCTCAAGTCGCCCGCCAGCACCTGTGCCAGCAGGGCCTCTTGCAGGACGGGATCGTTACAGCCCAGCAGGGCGCGCGCGTGGCCGGCGGTGATGCGGCCCGTCAGCAGCGCCTCGCGTACAGCCGGGGCGAGCTGCAGCAGCCGCAGCGCGTTCGCCACCGCCGCACGACTCTTGCCCACCCGCGCCGCGACCTGCTCCTGGGTCAAGCCGTGCTCGGCGATGAGCTGCTGGTAGGCGGCCGCCTCCTCGAGCGGTGTAAGGTCTTGGCGCTGGAGGTTCTCGACCAGCGCCAGTTCCAGCCGCTCCTGGGGGGTCACCTCTTTGATCAGTGCGGGGAGCGTGGCCAGCCCGGCCTGCCGCGCCGCGCGCCAGCGCCGCTCGCCGGCCACCAGCACGTAGCCGGCGCCCGCCCGCGCCACGATCACGGGCTGGAGCACCCCGTGGGCACGGATCGACGCGGCTAGCTCCCCCAGCTCTTCCTCGGCGATGCTGTGGCGCGGCTGCGCCGGATTGGGCACGATGGCATCCACGGGCAGCTCGATCACGCCACCCGCGCCCGCGCCGGCTGGCGACGCCGGCAGCAGCGCGTCCAGGCCGCGGCCCAGGCCGCCCGGGCGGCGCTTCACGTCCGCCCTCCGGCGGGCACCCCGTAGCCGCGCCGGACCAGCTCGTCGGCGAGCTGCGCGTAGGCGACCGCGCCACGCGAGGTCGCGGCGTAGCGCAGTAGCGACTGCCCGTGGCTGGGCGCTTCGCTCAGGCGCACGGCGCGCGGGATCACGGTGTCGAAGGTGAGGGCCGGGAAGTGGCGGCGCACCTCCTGCTGGACCTGGGCGCTGAGGTTGGTGCGCGAGTCGGCCATGGTGAGCACCAGGCCGAGCACCGCGAGGCGCGGATTGAGGCGCTGCCGCACCAGCTCGATGCTCTCCAGGAGCTGGCCGAGCCCTTCCAAGGCGAGGTATTCGCACTGGACCGGGATGAGCACGGCGTCGGCGGCCGCCAGCGCGTTGATGGTCAGCAGCCCCAACGAGGGCGGGCAGTCGAGCAACACCAGCGCGTAGTCGGCGCGCAGCGGCGCCAGAGCGTGGCGCAGGCGCAGCTCCCGCTCGGGCAGCTCCACCAGCTCGACCTGAGCGCCGGCTAGCGCGCGGTTGGCGGGGACCAGCGCGACGCCCTGCTCGTCGGTCGGCCGGACGGCGGCGCGCAGGGGCGTGTCGTCCACCAGCGCGTCGTACAGCGAGGGGGCGACGGTACGCGGGTCGTGGCCGAGCCAGCTCGTGGCGTTGCCTTGCGGGTCGCAATCCACCAGCAGGACCGGTCCGAGCAGGCCGAGGTAGGCCGCGACGTGGACGGCGGTGGTCGTCTTGCCCACGCCGCCCTTCTGGTTGGCGATCGCGATCACCGCGCCCACGCTGCTAGCCGCTCCTCGATCTCCGCGGTGGTTGGCACCCCGGCCAGACCGGCCCGCTCTACTGTACACGCTGCCGCCGCCGCCGCATAGCGCGCCGCGGTCAGCGCCGCCTCGCCGCCCGCCAGCCGCGCGAACCACACCGCGGCGAACACGTCGCCCGCGCCGGTCGGGTCGTGGGCCACCGCCGGGCAGGCCGGCACGACCTGGCTGTGGTCGGGCGCGTAGACGGCCACGCCGGCCGCGCCCAAGGTGAGCGCGAGCCGCGAGCTGGCGGCGACCAATGGCGCCGTGCCCCATGGCTCGGCCGCTAGGTCCTCGCGGCTCGCCACCAGAGCGTCGACGCGCCCGAGCAGGAAGGGGAGGTCGCCGCAGGGCAGCGGGTACACCTGCCCATCGGTGTCCCAGCCGCGGAGCCAGCCCTGCACGGTCGCCGCCCGGAACGTGGCGTGCAGCGCGCGCGCGAGCGCCGGATCGACTTCCGCGGCGATGGGGGCGAGGTGCACGACCCGCGGCGCCCGCCAGGCCGGAGGCACGGCGTCCAGCGTCAGCGGCGCCGCGCGGGCGCGCAGCGTCAACCGGCGAGTCGCGCCGTGCCACGTGTGCCGGTAGCGGGTGGTCGTCGCGGCCGGCAGACAGTGGATGGCCACGCCCGGCAGGGCGGCGGCGAGGTCGACGTCCTCGGCCGCGCTCGTCACCACGGCCACCCGCAAGCCCAGCCGCCGGGCCGCCAGCGCCGCGTAGGCGGCCGTGCCGCCAAGGTGCTCGCCGGCGGGCAACTCGTCGATGCAGACGTGGCCGATGACCAGGTAGTCGATGGGCGCCGGCGCCATTCTGGCGGGAGGCTCAGCCACCATCGCTCAGCGCCGCACCGTCACCGGCGCGGCCGTCCGCGGCGAGACGACCACGCGGCGCTCGTCGCCCAGCCCGATGCTGTAGGTGGTCACGGTGGGATGGCCGGACAGCGCGAGGTGGACGATGCGCCGCTCGTTGGGCCGCATCGGCTCCATGGCGATCGGCGTCTGCGCGCGCTGCACGCGCTCGGCGGTACGCAGCGCTTTGGCGCGCAGCACCGCTTCCTGCCGATCGCGGTAGCCCGCCACATCCACGGTGACGCGCACCCACCGGCGGAGCTTGCGCTGCACGAGCTGCATAGTGACGTACTGCAGCGCTTGCAGGGTCTCGCCGCGGCGACCGATCAGCACGCCAAGATCCTTGCCCTCGACATCGAGCACCACCGTCGGCGCGTCGCTGTCGAGGTCGACGCTACGCACGGAGATCTCGGCCTCCAGGCCGATCAACTCCACGAGATCGGTGAGGATGTTCAGCGCGGTCTCGCCCAGGCGCTCCAACGGGACGGGCGCTGTTCCCGCCGTGGCCGGCGCGGGCTCGGGCTCGTGCACCGTGACACGGACGCGCGCCAACTCGGCGCCGATCCCGAACACGCCCCGACTGCCCTCGCTGAGCACCGTGATCTCGACCTCGTCGCGTGTTCGGCCCAGGCGCTGCAGCGCCTGGGTGATGGCCTCTTCCACGGTCTTGCCGTGGGCCTCAACGCTTCGCACCGCGTCTCTTCTCCTTCCCACCCCGCCGGGCGGCGCGCCCGCCATTGCGGAGCCGGCCATCCGAGGGCGCCACGTCGACCGCGGCCTCGCTCGGCGCGCCAGCGGGCTCGCTCGCCGGCGCGGACGGCGGAGCGCTGCGCACGGGACGCGGCTCCCAGGAGCCTGCCAACGGCGTCCGGGGCCGGCGACCACCGGGGAACAGCTCGCCCCAGCCAGTGAGGAAATACTGTTGCACCATGCTGACGACATTGGACGTCACCCAGTACAGCACGAGCCCCGCTGGAAAGTTCAGCGACATGAACAGGAAGATGAACGGCATGAACTGCATCGTGCGGTTCATCTGCTGCATCTGGGGGTCCTGGGTGGGCGCGGTCATCATCCGCTGGATGGCCCACTGCGTGATGGCCGTCAGGAGGGGCAGGATCGGGTTCGGCACCGGCCCCTCGAAGAACGGCAGCATCAGGTGGTCCGGCTGATCGAGCCGCTCTACCCACAGAAAGCCCTGCTGAAAGATGGGGTTGTCCGCGCCAAGGTTCCGCAGCGCCTGGTAGAGCGCGAACCAGATCGGCAATTGGATCAGCAGCGGCAGGCAGCCGGCGGCCGGGTTGACATTGTGCTCGCGATAGATGCGCATCATCTCTTCGTTGAGCCGGACGCGGTCGCTGCCGTAGCGGCGCTGCGCCTCGCGGATCAACGGTTGGATGACCATCATGGCTTTCTGGCCCTGGATCTGCTTCCAGGTCAGGGGGAACAAGACGAGCTTGACGACGATGGTGAAGAGAATGATCGCCCAGCCGCCAGAGCCGGTCCACTCGCCCAGTGCGATGAGCGCTAACTCGAGGGGGTGGACCAGGGTTGCATTCCAGATTGCGCCGATATCCAAAGGGCCTCCCGACTAGGGTGGGGCGTTGGTCCGGGCCTAGGGCACCGGGTCGTAGCCGCCGGGTCGAAACGGATGGCAGCGCAGCAAGCGGCATAGCCCGAGCCAGCTACCCCGCAGGAGCCCGTGCCGGGCCACGGCCTCGTAGCAGTAGGCGGAACAGCTCGGCACGAACCGGCACGCGGGCGGCAGGTAGGGCGAGATCCCCCGCTGATACAGCCGGATCGCCTGCAGGGCCAGCGTCTCGATGGTCGTCACGTCGTTCACGCCGTCGGTCGCCGCGACGGCGCCTCCTCAGTCCCGCCGCGGCGTGGGCCGTGGCCGGCGCCAGGCGGGGCGTGGGCCGGCTCCCGCCGCAACAGGCGCGCGGCGCGGAGAAGCTGCTCCACCGCCGCATCGAGCGTCCAGAAGTCAGCCGCCCCGCTGCCGGGGCGCGCCACCCATACCAAGTCTACCGGGCGTACCAGCAGCGGGTAACGGGCGCGCATCGCCTCGCGCAGGCGGCGCTTGACCGCGTTGCGCACCGTCGCCTTGCCTACGCGGCGGCCCACGATGAAACCGACCCGGCTCACGCCCACGGGGCTGTCGGCCACGTACAACACCAGAAGCGGGTGCGCCCACGACCGTCGCCGCGCACGCACCCGCTGGAAGTCCGCTGCGGAACGAAGGCGCTGCGCTCGCTTCATCGCCCGCGATCACGGGCCGAGCGGACGCGCGCCCTCAGCATTCCCCTACACGACCGTGAGCCGCTTGCGACCTCGCAACCGGCGCCGGCGCAACACGTTGCGGCCCCCCGGCGTGCTCATTCGCTTCAAGAAGCCGTGCTCACGCTTGCGAGGAATACGCTTGGGCTGCCAGGTCCGCTTGGGCACCGCTGGTTCCCCTTAGCTAATGTCGCAAGTGGCAAAATTATATCGGCCCCGGCGCGCGCGTGTCAAAACGCAGCCAGCCCCTCCCGCTGGCTGCGCCGCGTCGGCCGGAACGCGCACCCGCGGTGCGCCGCTACTCGACGGACGTCTGGGCGCGCCGCCGTGCCACCGCCTCGCGCATCAGTACCGTCAGCTCGTCCGCCTCGAAGGTGCGCTGATACCCTTCGGCTCCCTCGACGATCACCCGCGAGCGGCTGACGGTCAGCCCGAAACGGGACTGCTGGACCCGGTCCAGCTCCGCGCCGACCACTCGTAGCACCCATTCGAATCGCGGCAGGCCCTCGGGCGTACTGCTAGTCCCGGTGCCCCGCAGCGCCTGGCGCTCCTGCGACACCCGCTGGATCTCCGGCAGGGCCATCTCGTGCCGCCCGCTGCGGCCCACGCTCTGGAACATCACCCCGTGCGGCCAGACGTCCAGCACCGCGAGGTCGTCGCCAGTCTGGTCCAGCACGGCCCCTACCGTCCGCAGCATCTCCTCGTACTTGAGCTGTTCTGGCAACAGACCCCCCTTGCCCCCTCGCGCCGCGGCGCGTCAGCGTGCGAACGTGCCCGGCGCTGCACGCCGGTGCGCTCGCACCCACGCGTAGTGGCTCGTTATCTTCATTGGCGGCTCATCAGCCCTCTCATTGTAGCCTGCAGGGCCTGCCGGCTCGGCGCCTTCACTCGATCGCAACTCACTGCCACCCTGGCCTGCACCTGCCGCTACCGCTCGGTCGGGTCTTGATACACCAGGTGGCTCTCGATCAGCCCCACCATCCGCCGTGCTAGAGGGTCGCGCACTTCGTCGGCCAAATGGGCCAGCGCGCCCAGCGTGCGACCGATAAGGGCGAATCCCTTGGCCACCTGCCACGGCACGCCCAACTCGCAGGCGATGGCGCCCATCGCGCCCGTCACATTGACGGGCAGCAGCCGGCCACGCTGTTCGCTCGCCCGTGTGGCGATGCGCTCCAACAGCGCGCAGTAGCGGCCGTACACGCCGTTTTCGCGCGCTACCGCGAACAGCCGCTCGGCCCGCGGGTCGCCCGTCGTATGCTGGGCGTGCCCCAGCCCGGGGATGATCCGCCGGGTGCTGAGATAGCTGGCGGCCACCTGCGCCGCCAGCGCGTCCAGGTCGGCGTCGGCGGGGGCGTTGGCGAGCGTCTCGGTCAGCAGCCGCGCGCAGTCGGTGGCGGTGCCAAGGTGCACCGAGCCGGCACTGAGCAGGGCTGCGGCCACGGCGCCTTGCAGCGCCTCGGGCGCGGAGGCGTAGGTCAGGCGGGCGGCGATCGCGCTGCCGGTCATCCCATGCTCGACGAGCACCGTGAGCAGCGCGTCCACCACGCGCGCCTGGCCCTCCGTGGGCAGGCGTCCCATGAGCATGAGATAGGTCATCTGGGCGAACGAGACATGCCCGACCAGCTCTTTGGTCAGGTCGTAGCCCCGCAGGATCACCCGGTCGCGCTCCGCCTTACCGACGGTGGTCACCAGGAGCTGGGAGCGGTCGTCCACAGCGTCGCCTCCCTTCGGGCCGCGGGGTCAGGCGAGCGCGGCGTCGGACGCCGGCTCGGCGAGCACCGCGCGTGCCTTGCGTTCCACGGTCTCGTGCAGGGTCTCCACCAGCGCCAGGTGCTCCGGCTTCATCAGCACGCTGCGCAGCACGGTTACACGCGGCTGGTCCCATACGATCGTGGGATCGCGCGCCGCTAGTAGCTCGCGATCCACGGCCAGCTTGGCCAGGTAGATGGGGTGGGCCGGGTCGGTCATCAGGGCCTGGAACAGCACCTCGGTGGCCTTGCTGATCGCCGAGGCGCGGGCGGGCGTCACCCGGGGGTAGAACGTCACGATGTCCAGCTCGGGGCCGACGACCAGGCGGAACCGGTCGCTCCCCTGGAGCCGCGCTGCCCAGGCCAGCGCGGCCGCCCGCGTGCGCGCCAGGATCGGCCCCAGGCCAGCGTCGGGCTGCAGCGGAAAGCAGCGCAGCGTGGCCCACAGCGCGGCGGCCGCCGCGCCGGCACGCGAGCACTCCAGGCTGATCTCGCCCAGGTGCAGGTCGGCGGCGGTGAAGTAGGTCGCTGGCGAGTCGTGGCGGTATACGCGGGCCACGGCCGGGTCGCGGAACAGCACGGCGCCGCAGCCGTATGGCTGCAGCCCGTGCTTGTGGGGGTCTACCACAATGCTGTCGCAGTCGGCCAGCGCGCGCAGCGGGCCGGCGGGCACCGGGCTCGGCTCCTGCTGGGCGAGCAGCGCGAAGAAGCCGCCGTAGGCCGCGTCGGCATGGACCCACGCCCCGTGGCGCCGCGCCAGGGCCAGGATCTCGGGCAGCGGGTCGAGCGCGCCGAGCCCGGTGGTGCCGATCGTCGCCACGACCACTCCGACGGCGTCCTCGGCCAGGTGGCGCTCCAGCGCGGCCAGGTCGAGTCGCCCCGCGCTGTCGCAGGGCACTTTGACGCCCTGTACGCCGAGGATGTTGCAGGCGCGGGCGTGGACATAGTGCGCCTGGCTGCTGTACGCGATGGCGCGCCCCGGGCGCATCTCGCGCGCCACCCACAACGCCTCGAGATTGGCGATGGTGCCGCTGCTGGTCAGGTGCCCGAGAAAGGTCGGGGGATAGCCGAACATCTGCGCCAGCGCGGCCACGGCCTCGCGCTCCAATGCGGCGGTGGCGGGGCCGCCATCGAGGGCGTGGTTGTTGGGATTGATGCGCATGGCGAGCAGATAGGCGAGCTGGGCGATAGGGTGGGGCGGCTTGAGCATCTGGCCGGCGTACTGGGGGTGGAAGAACGGGTAGTTGTCGTGCAGCCGCTCGGCCAGTTCGGCCAGCACCGCGCGGATCTGCGCGGGGGGCACCTGAGTAGTGGGGTCGGGCGTGAAACTCGGCCAGTGGGCCTCCCAGCGCGCGAGGGCCGCCATCCCCTCGTCGAGTGCCGCCAAGAAGGCATCCCGCTCCATGCGCTCCGTCTCCCGCTCTCCGGACCATGCCATCACGAGGCAGTGTACTCTCGACCAGAGCCAGCAGCCAACCGGGGCATCGCGCGGCCACCGCCTGGCTCGGGCTGATGTATACCTCTGGGGGTAAGAGAGTGGTCCGGCGTAGCCACCCGGGTCGGGGAGACGTGGACCGCCAGGTGGCGGTGCAGTGCCTCAAACGCGCGCGCGGCGGAAGGCAACCCGGGGCTGCACGACGACAGCCGGATGCCGGCGACCGTCAAGGAGCCAGTTGGACGCGCGCGTCGCTCGCTGAGATCCTCCCACAGGAGGGTCTCAGCTGGCGGTGGCGGCCACCTCCTCCTCGCGCTCCTCCTCGGCCGCGGTCTCGCCCGCCGCCTCGGCGGAGTCGGTGGAGGCGGCCCAGTCCTGGGGCAGCAGGCCGGCTTCCTGCGCGGCGTGCGGCCAAGCCGAGGGCGGCGTCTTGCCCTGCTTCTCGACGCCGCTCATGATCCAGTGCATGTTGGCGTCGTTCTCGGCCGTGCCAGGCACCAGCAGGCGCTCCTTGGGCCACAGCAGGTCCACACGGTTGTACGCCGCCAGCTCGAAGCCCGGGGTCATAGTCAGCGCGTCGAAGGGGCAGGCCTCGACGCACAGGCCGCAGTAGACGCAGCCGCCAGCCTCGATATCGAAGCGGTCGAGCAGCTTACGGCCGTCGGGGCCGCGATGCGCGTCGATGTGGATCACGCCGACCGGGCAGGCGTTGGCGCAGATGGCGCAGGCCACGCAGCGCGCGTCGCCCGACTTGAGGTCGTATACGAGCCGGGGCAAGCCGCGGAAGCCGACGGACAGGGGCAGACGCTCTTCCGGATACTGCACCGTCACGGGCTTGCTCAGGCTCGTGAAGAAGTGCTTCAGCGTCGTCCACATGCCCTGTGCGATACCCGACATTCCCTCTTCCCTCGTCCTGCCGACACCTGCTCGCCGGCTGAGTCGCAAGGTCTGTGCCGCCTAGCGGTCGACCTCGCCCATTACGATGTCAATGCTCCCTAGGATGATAACCACATCGGCGACCTTGTGTCCGATCAGCAGCGGTGCCAGGGCGGTCAGGTTGATGAAGCTCGGCGGCCGGATATGGAAGCGATACGGCTCGGTCTTGCCATCCGCCTGGATGTAGAAGCCCAGCTCACCCTTGGGACTCTCGGTGCGGGCGTACGCCGAGCCGCGCGCGGGGCGGAACAAGCGCGGCAGCTTGGCCTTGATCTCGCCGCGCGGCAGGTCGCGGATCGCCTGCTTCAGGATCTTCACGCTCTCGCGCATCTCCGCCACGCGGATCAGGTAGCGGTCGTAGGCGTCGCCGTTGTAGCGCACCGGGATGTCGAACTCGAAGCGGTCGTAGATGCCGTACGGCTCGGCGCGGCGCACGTCGTAGGGGATGCCACTGGCGCGCAGGACAGGCCCCGTCACGCTGTAGGCGATGGCCTGCTCGGCTGGCAGGATGCCCACGTTGCGGGTGCGCGCTACGAAGATCTCGTTGGTGGTCAGTAGCTTCTCATACTCGTCGATCCGCGCCGGCATGATCTCGACGAACTTCTTGACCGCCTCGACCGCGTCGTCGGGCATGTCGCGGCTCACCCCGCCGTAGCGGATGTAGCTGACGGTCAAGCGCGCGCCGCAGCACATCTCGAAGATGTCGTAGATGCGCTCGCGTTCGCGGAACGTGTACAGCAGCGGTGTGAAGAAGGTGCCCGCGTCGGCGGCGAACGTCCCGATAGCGATGCAGTGCGAGGCGATGCGCATCAGCTCGCACATGATCACGCGGATGTACTGCGCCCGCTCGGGCACCTCGATCCCGGCCAGCTTCTCCAGCGCCAGCGCGTATGGCAGGTTGGTGGACATCGACGCCACGTAGTCGAGCCGGTCGGTGAAGATCACATTCTGGAGGTACGTGCGCGTCTCGGCCAGCTTCTCCACCGAGCGGTGCAGGTAGCCCATCACCGGCTGCGCCGCCACCACCGTCTCGCCGTCCAGCGTCAGGATGAGGCGAAACACCCCATGCGTGCTGGGATGCTGCGGCCCCATGTTCACCGTCAGCAAGTTGCCGCTGCGCTGGTACCCCTCTGGGGTGCCGACGGGGATCTCAAGCGCCATGCTTACTCCGCTCCTCACGCCTCTCCTGAGTATCCCACATCGCTTCCGGACGGTCAAAGCGGCCAGCCTCCGCGAAGCCCACCGCTGACCGACCGCTCACTCCACACGCGCCGTCACGCTACCCACCCGATCGAAGGTGACGCGCACCTCGTCGCCGGCCTGGACGAACACCGCCTCGCAGGGGGCGCCGGGCAGGACGATATCGCCGGGCTCCAGCGCCTCGCCCGTGGCGGCCAGCTTGTTGGCCAGCCAGGCCACCGCGCTGGCCGGGTGGCCCAGTACCGCCGCGCCCGCGCCAGTGTCCACCACCTCGCCGTTCTTCTCCAGCACCATACCCTGCAGGCGCAGGTCGAGTCCGTCCGGAGAGACCTCCTCGCGGCCCAGGACCACGCGGCTCGCCGAGCAGTTGTCGGCTACCACGTCGGCCAGCCGGAACTTGAAGTTACGGTAGCGGCTGTCGATCACCTCAAGGGCGGGCACCACCGCGCGGGTGGCGGCCAGGACTTGCGCAGTGGTGACGCCCGGGCCCTGCAGGCGCTCGCCGATGAGGAACGCCAGCTCGGGCTCCAGGCGCGGGTGGATCAGCTCGGCCATGCGGACCGGGCCCGGGTCGCGCAGCAGATAGGTGTCGACGAGATAGCCGTAGATCGCCTCGGGCACGCCCATCGCCTGCTGCTTGGCGCGGCTGGTGAGCCCCGTCTTCTTGCCGACGATCCGCGCGCCGCGCTGGCGGAACAGGCCCAGCAACGCGCGCTGGATGCGGTAGGCGTCGGCCTCGCTGATGTCGGGCTGCTCGTCGGTGAGCGCCGGGATCTCGATGCGCCGGTCGTAGGCATCGAGTAGCCGCCGCGCCAGCGCCTGGACCTGGTCAGCGGTAAGCTCCATCCGGGGCCTCCTAGAGCTGGGCGTATTGCTGGCCGCGCGGCGGCCACTTGCCCTGCTTCTTGGCCAGCTCGACCGCCACGTCGACGATCATATCCTCCTGGCCGCCCACCACGCGCAGCCGCCCCAGCTCCTTGAGGATGTCGCGCACGGCCACGCCGTACTTCTCGGAGGCGCGGAAGGTGTGCAGCAGGAAGCTGGAGTACACGCCGTAGTAGCCGAGCGACAGGCCGGCGCGGTCGATGATCTGGGGGCGCGGCATGATCGGCCGCACGATGTCCTCGGCCACGTCCATCGTCTTCTCGACGTCGATGCCCGTCTGGATCCCCATCTTGTCGAGGACCGCGACCAGGATCTCCGTCGGCGTGTTGCCGGCGCCCGCGCCGAGCCCGCACAGGGTCCCGTCGACCTGGGTGGCGCCGCTGGCGATCGCCTCCAGTGTGTTCGCCACGCCGAGCGCCAGATTGTGGTGGGCATGCACGCCCACCTCGATGCTCAGCGCCTCGCGCAGCGCCTGCACGCGCTCGCGCATGTCGCGCATGGTCATGGCGCCGGCCGAGTCGGTGACGTACACGCAGTCGGCGCCGTAGCTCTCCATCAGCTTGCCCTGCTCGACGATCTTCTCGGGCGGCACCATGTGCGCGAGCATCAGGAAGCCCACGACCTCCATGCCGAGCTGCTTGGCCAGGCCGATGTGCTGCTCGCAGATATCGGCCTCGGTCACGTGCGTGCAGATGCGCGCCACCTTCACGCCATACGAGGCGGCCATGCGCAGCTCGTCCTTGGTCCCGATGCCCGGGATGTGGAGGACGGCGAGCTTCTTGTCCTTGATACAGTCGGCCGCGGCGGCGAGCAACTGCTCCTCGGGCACCTTCGAGAACCCGTACTGGAACGACGAGCCGCCGAGGCCGTCGCCATGCGACACCTCGATCACGGGAACGCCGGCCTCGACCAGGCCGCTGACTACGGCGCGCACCTGCTCCGGGGTGAACTGATGCGCCATCGCGTGGCTACCGTCGCGCAGCGTCGTGTCGCAGACGCGCGGCGCGACCATGGGGTCCTTGCTCGCCATCGCTCGTTACCCTTCCGCGGAAACTCACCCGCGGCCCCCCCCCGCGCGCCCCCCGCGGGGGGGGGGCGCGGCCACCCCCCCCCAGGTGGGGGGGGTGTTTGCCCGGGG
>JADGHJ010000277.1 GCA_019686175.1 Chloroflexota bacterium
GCGCCCACCGCCCCCAACGCGCCCGCCCCAACGGTCTCGTCTGGGCCCGGTGCGAGCGCGACCACGCCGCCTCAGCTCGTGCGGGTGCCCATCGGCTACTCCGTGCTAAGCGGCGATCCCCTACCCATCTGGGTCGCCAAAGAGGCCGGGTTGTTCGCGCGCCACGGGATCGAGGCCGAGTTGACCTATCTCGGTGGCAGCACGCGGGTGGTCGAGGCGATCATGGCCGGCGAGCTGCGCTTGGGGCAGATCGGCGGCTCGTCGGGTCTGAACGCCGCGCTGGGCGGCGCCGACATCGTGATGGTCGGCTCGGTCGCCTCGGTGTTCGTGCAGTCGCTATTCGCCCGACCGGAGATCAGCTCGGTGGCCGACCTCCGCGGCCGCACGATCGGCGTGACGGCGCGCGGCGCCACGACCGACTTCGCCGCGCAAGCCGTGCTGCGCCGCGCCGGCATGGACCCGCTGCGCGACGCCACGATCATCCAGACGGGCGGCATCGCCGAGACGCTGGCCGCGGTCCAGTCGGGCGGCGCGCAGGCGGGCGTGTTCCCGCCGCCCCAGACGCTGCGCGCCCGGGCGGCCGGCTTGCGCGAGCTGGTGAATCTCGCGGCGGAGCGCGAGCCGTTCGAGCAGGGGCCGCTCGGAACTACCCGGCGCTACCTGCAGGAGAACCCCGAGGTGGTGCGCGGCTTCCTGCGAGCGATCGTGGAGGCCATCGCGCTGACGAAGAAGGACGAGGCGCTGGCCAAGCAAGTGCTCAGCCAGTACGCCCGCACCGACGACCCCCAGGAGCTGGAGGAGACGTACCGCATCTATGTGCATAGCGTCGTGCAGCCCGTCCCCTATGTCAGTGCCGAGGGGCTCCAGGCCGTCTTGGATCTGATCGAGAACCCGCGGGCCCGCGAGGTGCGCCCGGAGCAGTTCATGGACAACAGCTATCTCCAGGAGCTAGAAGCCTCGGGGTACATCCGCCGGCTGTACGAGTAGCGCGCGCTCGAGGGGAGCGAACGACCCGTGCCCAAAGCAAGTACGCGCGGGCGGCCCACGCTCGCGCACCCCCACGCTGTGGCCGCTACCGACCTGGCGCTGGCCATTCTAGGCGCCTTCTCGCTGGAGCGGCCCGAATGGACCGTCGCGGAGCTGGCCCAGGCGCTCGGCGTCTATCGCAGCCGCGTCCACCGGGCCGTGGCCACGCTGATCTCGCGCGACTTCCTGCAGCGCGACGAGCGCGGCAAGCTGCGTCTGGGCCTCAAGCTGTTCGAGCTGGGTCAGGTGGTCGCCGAGAACATGAACCTGCTGCGCGACGCCGCGGCGCCGCTCAAAGCGCTGTCCGAGGAGACGGAGGCCAGCGTGTGGCTCGTGCAGCGGGTGGGCGACGAACTGTTGGATCTGCTGAAGTACGAGCCCGAGGTGCCGCTGCTGGTGGCGCGCCGCGCGGGCGCCCGCTATCCGATCACCTTCGGCGTGGCGGGGAAGGTCTACCTCGCCCACTTGCCGGAGGCCGAGGTGGAGCGACTGTTGGCCGCCCAACCGCTGCGGCGCTACACCGACTACAGCATCGTCGATCCGGCCGTGTACCGCGCAGAGCTGGTGCGGACGCGCGAGCGCGGCTACGCGGTGACCCGCGACGAGGTGTATCCCGGCGTGATGGCGGTGAGCGCACCTATCTGGGACCATCGCCATGGGCTGGTGGCGGCGATCATCGTCAGCGCGCCCTCGCAGCAAGTACCGCCCGAGCGGGAGGCGGCCCTAGCCGCAGCCCTGTTGCGCACCGCCGCCGCCATCTCGCGACGCTTGGGTGCCGACCCGGCGCGGCCGGTCGTCCGAGGCTCAGCAGTCGGCCCAGCGCATCGGACGCGGTGAGGCCAGGCCGGCACGGAGCAGGCGTTGGAAGCTGGCCTCCAGCACCGCCACGGCCAACCCCACTCCCTGCACCGCATCGAAGTGCGCGATAGGGTCGGCGTCTTCGAGTCGCTCGCCCTCGGCGCTGAGGGTCTCGCTGCTGGCCGCGAGCAGCGCGACCAATCGGGCAATGCTCGCGCTCGCGTCTCGCGGCCTCGTTGCCGAGCCGCCGGTCGTCGCGGCGAGCGGGGACTGCTCAGCGGAGGCGCCGGGGCCGGCGAGCCACGCCTCAACCCGCGACAGCCCCAACCGAGCGGCCACGGCGGCCTCGAGCGCCACGCCTACGTCGGCATCGCCGGATGTTTCGCGCAGCGCTTGCTCCAGCTCCGCGAGCGCGGCACGCGTACCGGCCAACCGCGCACGCACTGCCACCACCGCGGTGGCGCTGCTGTCGCGCATCCCCGGCACCTCCCATCGCCGCTGCCGCATCTCTCGGCTGCGAGTATACCCGCCTGCCGGCGCGCCGCTCGAGGGAACGCCGCGCAGCGGTATAGTTAGACGGATGACGCGCGCAGCCGAGACCACGCCGAGTTCGGAGGAGCAGGGGAGCATGGCCGCGCAGTATGGCCTGATCGGCCTGGGCGTCATGGGCGAGAATCTGGCGCTGAACATCGCGGACCACGGGTTCTCGCTGGCAGTGTACAACCGCACAGCGGAGAAGACCCGCGCGTTCCTGGAGGGCGCGGCCCGCGGGCGCGCCATCAGCGCCACGTACTCGATCCCCGAGCTGGTCGCGGCGCTGGAGCGGCCGCGCCGCATCATCGTCATGGTCTCGGCCGGCAAGGCGGTCGACGCCGTGCTACAGGAGCTGCGGCTGCACCTTACCGCGGGCGACATCGTGGTGGACGCAGGCAACTCGCTGTACACGGACACAGAGCGGCGCGCGCGCGAGCTGGCAGCGGATGGGCTGCGCTACGTGGGCATGGGGGTCAGCGGCGGCGAGGAGGGCGCGCGCTGGGGCCCCAGCTTGATGCCCGGTGGGCCGCGCGACGCCTACGACGAGCTGGCGCCGATGCTGACCCGCATCGCCGCGCAGGTCGAGGACGGGCCCTGTGTTACTTACGTGGGCCCGGGCGGCGCCGGCCACTACGTCAAGATGGTCCACAACGGCATCGAGTACGGCGACATGCAGCTCATCGCCGAGACCTACGCCCTGATGAAGCACGCGCTGGGGCTCGGCCCACGGCAGATGAGCGAGATCTTCGCCGCCTGGAACCAGAGCGAGCTGAACTCCTTCCTCATCGAGCTGGCGGCCATCGTGTTGGCCCATGTGGATCCCGACACCGGCGAGCCGCTGGTCGAGCTGATCGTGGACACCGCGGAGCAGAAGGGCACTGGCCGCTGGACGGTGCAGAGCGCCCTCGAGCTGGGTGTCCCCGTGCCGACCATCTTCGCCGCGGTGTGGACCCGCACGCTCTCCTCCGACAAGGACCTGCGGGTGACCGCCTCGCACCGACTGGCCGGACCGGCCAGCGGTGTGCCGGCGGACCCCGGCGCGCTGCTGTCCGCACTGCGGCCCGCTCTGTACGCCGCGAAAATCAGCAGCTACGCCCAGGGGATGGCGCTGCTGCGCGCGGCCTCGCAGGAGTTCGGCTACGGAATCGACTACGCCGAGATCGCGCGCATCTGGAAGGGCGGGTGCATCATCCGCGCGCGCCTGTTGAACCTAATCCAGCAGGCGTACCGCCACGACCCGGCGCTAGAGAACCTGCTATTGGCCCCGGAGTTCGCCGAGGCGGTTAGCAGCCGCCACGAGGCCTGGCGACAGGTGGTGGCCACCGGCCACCAGCTCGGCGTGGCCTGTCCAGCCTTCAGCGCCTCGCTCGACTACTACGACACCTTGCGCACCGCCCGCCTGCCAGCCAACCTGGTGCAAGCGCTCCGCGACGCCTTCGGTGCGCACACCTACCAGCGCGTCGACCGCCCGGGCATCTACCATACGGAATGGCTGCCGCCGCGCGAGGGATCTGCAGCACCCCGCTGAGGTAAGGGGGCGCGAGGAGGTGTATCTCCCCGCGCCCCACCCGGCGGCCTAGGCGGGCTGCTGGGCCGCCCACTGGGCAACGATCTGCGCGAGTTCAGCCTCCGGCACGTCGCGGACGTGCTCCGAGAACCAGAACTTGTAGCCATCGGGATGGCGCACCTGCAGCAAGCGGTCGCCCCAGAACATCGTCTCTGGCGGCTGCACGACCTCGACCCGATCCTTGATCTGCTCGTAGAACGCGTCCACGCTCTCGCCGCGGAGGTTGACGTACACCCCCATGCCCGAAGAGCCCGGCTCGCAGTCCATCACCGGCCCGATCATCACGCAAGCGTCGCCCCGCACGAGGTCGGCATGCATGATCGTGCCGTCCGGCGACCGGACGACGGTGCCGGGCTGGAACCCCAGGTGGCCGAACCACTCGAGGGTGGCCTCGGGATCGCGGACCGCGAGGCTCGGCACGACAGCAGGCATGGTCCAGGGGGCCTGGTGGGTCGCCTCAGCCATGATCGCTCTCCTTTCTGGTCAGTCGGCTCGGCAGAACAGGCGTGCGCTCCAGCCCGTGCCGGGCGCCCAGGGCCACTTGGCTAGAGCATTTGTTCTACCACTGCCAGTCTAGGCGGCCACCCCACTCCGTCACAAGCGAGCGTGGTTACAACCGCGTTACTGGTTCCGGGGGCCCCGCTTCGGTCATCATGGGGCGGGCGCGCCCCTGCGTGCGCCCCCTGGCCGTCGCCGCCCCGCGCGCGACAGATCCTGCGCTTCCGGGAGCCATCGTGTCGGTCCTCCGTCGCTTGCACCGCTACTTGTCGCTCCTCTGCCTCGCCGCGATCCTGGTCGCGTTTTACTTCGCCGTCGGACGCTTCCTGGATGGGGCGCGGACGCTGGAGAGCCTGGAGCAGCTCGACGCCTGGTGGATCGTCGGGGCCACCGGCTGCGCGATCGTGATGTACCTGCTCAAGGCCGTGCGGTGGTGGTGGTATCTGGGCTGCATCGGGCAGCCGCTGCCGTGGAACATGGCGACCGTGATCTACCTGGCTGGCCAGTGGTTCGCCGTGGCGCGCAGCGCCGACCTGTCGCGGATCGTGCTGGCGGTGCGCTACGGCGTGTCGCTCGGCATGGTCGTGGCCGTGGGCGCCGCGGCCTCGCTCACCGATTTCACGGGGGTAGTAGCGCTGGGACTGGTCGCAGGCGCACACCATCCGGCGTTCCTGGCCCCGCTGGCGGTGGTCGGGGCTGTCGCTGCGCTGCTGGTGTGGGGCCTGGGCGGTAATGGCCCCCTCGGCCGCCTCGTTGAGCGGGAACTCCCAGCGCACTACGCCGAGCCGGTGCGGCGGGGCCGCGGGCTGCTGCGGGGG
>JADGHJ010000034.1 GCA_019686175.1 Chloroflexota bacterium
ATTTTATTACCCCCCCCCCCCGGGGGGGGGGCGCCCCGCCGGGGCGGGGCGCCCCCCCCCCCCAGGGCCGCGACCGATCCCACCATTCCGACTGCAGCTCTAGGCGCGGGAAGCGGGGCAGTAGCGTCGCATCGCGGGCATTAGCTCGCCCTTGTTACAATGAGAGAGTCGCGAGATATTCCGATCGGCTCCGAGCATTGCGCGGGCGCCCCCCAAGGATAAGGAGATGCGGTGACCGACGTTGCGGTCGCGCGCACCACCCAGACCGAACCCGTCCTGGCGGGCCGGACCCTGGGCGAGCGGCTCATCGCTGCATTCGCTCACAGTTCCCCACAGGTAGTGATCGTTTTCGCCTCGTCTCGCTATTACGACTACACGGCTCTGCTGCGCGCGCTTCACGCCGTCTGCCAGCCGGCGGTGCTGGTCGGCTGCTCGTCGGCCGGCGAGTTCACCGCCGATGGGCACGGCGAGGCCTCCGCTTGCGCCCTGGCGCTACGCGCACCGGACATGCAGTTCAGCGCCGTTCTAAGGCGCGGCCTGCGCACCGACCGGGCGGCGGTTGCCGCGGAGGTGGCGGCCGGCTTCCGGGGCCTGCGCACGCACCGTTACCTGTACCGTACGGCGCTGCTGCTCACCGATGCCCTGGCTGGCTACGCCGACGACCTCGTGGAGCGGCTCACCGTGCTCACGGGCGGCACCTACCAGTTCGTCGGGGGCGGTGCGGGCGACGACGCGCAGTTCCAGCGGACGCACGTGTTCTGTGGTACGGAGGCGGTGTCCGACGCGGTGGTAGCCCTGGAGATCCTGTCGAACAAGCCGCTGGGCGTGGGCGTGGGCCACGGCTGGCAACCGGCCAGCCTGCCGCTACGGGTCACCGAGGCCGAGGGGATGCACCTGCGCAGCCTGAACGCGGCCCCTGCGGTGGAGGTGTTCGAGGAGCACGCAGCCACCACGGGGCAGCCGTTCCATGTCGCGGACCCGCTGCCGTTCTTCCTCCACAACGTGATTGGCGTGAGCACCGGCGACGGATACAAGCTGCGGGTGCCTCTGGGTGTGCTACCCGATGGTGGGATCGCCTGCGCTGCGGAGGTGCCCGCCGGGGCGACCACCTATATCATGGGCACGACTGTGCACGCCACCGCCGGGGCTGCCGCTCGTGCCGCCCAGGCCGCCCTGGCGCAGCTTCACGGCGCGCGCCCGAAAGCCGCGCTGCTGTTCGACTGTGCGGCCACGCGCCTCCGTATGGGCCACGCGTTCGGTGACGAGCTCGACGCGGTGCACCAGGTTCTCGGCGATGTGAGCTTCGCCGGCTGCAACACCTACGGACAGATCGCCCGTGCTCCTGGGCAGTTCAGCGGTTTCCACAACTGCACCGCTGTCGTGTGCGTGATCCCTGACTAAGACGATGGCCGGAATCGACCGGGTGCTGGCACTCGTGGCGCAGCTTGCACGCCCCGAGGAGCGCTGTGGGGCGGCCCAGGCGCTGGCCCGGGAGGTAGGCGCCGCTGACCTGCTCATCTTCCTGGTCGATCGCGAGGTCGCCGCGCTGCTGCCAGCGCCCGGATTTGCGCAGACGCTGCCGCGTGGCCGTCAGTGGCAAGCGTTTCTCCGCGCTTGCACCGTGGCTGGTGAGCATGAGGGGACAGTTCCCTTTCCCGATGCTACCAGCCGTATGCCCGCGTTCGGGATCGCGACCGACGAGGCCGTGCTGGTCCTGCTGGGTGGCGCGCCCCGCCGGGACGCGCTGGTGTCCCTGCGCACCCTGCTGCCGCTGCTGGCGGCCGCCTTCCAGGGCGAGCGCCTGGCGACGGTGGCCGAGGCGCAGATCTCCGTGGCCCGTGAGTCGGCGGCGCGTGCGGCGGCGCTGGCCGAGGTGCTCGACCACACCCGCCGCGAGCTCGAGCAGGCACTGCGCACCCGCGAGGAGTTCCTGGCCGCGGCGGCACACGACCTCAAGAACCCCCTGGCCGCCATCAAGGGAGCCGCGCAGCTCCTCCAACGACGCATCGCTCGCGGAGCGATGCTTCCGCCCGAGCGGTTGTCGCAAGCGCTGGCCGGCATCGATGTCTCTGCCACGCGCATGGCCGCACTGCTCGACGACCTCCTCGATGTCACACGCTTGCACATGCTGGGCACGCTCGATCTCGATCGCCAGCCCACCGACTTGATCGCTCTCAGCCGGGCCGTGGCGGAGGAGCAGCAGGCAGGCACAGAGAGCCATGTCATCCAGGTCCACAGCTCTCTCCCGACGCTCGTCGGCAGCTACGACCGGGCACGCCTTGGGCGAGCACTTGCCAATCTGCTCAGCAATGCCGTCAAGTACAGCCCCGGCGGCGGCACCGTGAGCATAACCGTCGAGCGCGAGGGCCCGGCGTGGGCGGTGGTGAGCGTGCAGGACGAAGGCGTGGGCATTCCCCCCGAGGACCTGCCTCACATCTTCGAGCGGTTCCATCGCGGCAGCAACGTGGTGGGTCGTATCGCCGGCACGGGAATCGGTCTCGCCTCGGTGCGCCAGGTGGTGGAGGCGCACGGGGGTACGGTGTCCGTGCGGAGCGAGGTGGGCCGCGGAAGCTGTTTCACTGTCCGACTGCCGCTCTCGCAGCCCAGCGGAAGTGGAAGCGGGTTAGCGGAGGCGGCGGGGTAGCATACAGAACTATGACCGGATTCATGTACAGTAGGCGGGGAAACGACCTAGGATAGTGAGGAGCGAAGCCGAGTGAGCGAGCGGCAAGCGCCTGATGACACGGTAGCACCCGCGGACGCGCCGGTACTGGTGGTGGACGACGACCCGACCATTCGCCAGTTGCTGCGCTGGGCCCTGGAGGACGAGGGGATCGCGGTCGAGACGGCCGCCGATGGCTGGCAGGCGCTCTCCTACATCGCTCGGCGGCGTCCGGCGCTCGTGGTGCTCGACATGGGGCTGCCGGGCGCTGATGGCTACCAGGTCGCGGACTCGCTGCGCGCTGCCCATGGGCCGAATGTGCCGATCGTGGTGATCACCGCCGACGGGCGCGCGGCGACGAAGGCCGCGGGAGTGGGCGCGTTCGCCTACTTCCACAAGCCATTCGAGCTGGGCGACCTGGTCGCCACCGTGCAGCGCGGCCTGGCGGCCGGCTAGCCGCCCTCGCCGCCCGGTGCAGCAGTGCTCGCTCCTCAGCTGGCCGCTCGGCCATGCAGCGCGGGGAGAGGCGTCATGCTGGAAGGCTTCGTACCCTGGCCCGAGGAGTTCAAGCAACGCTACTACGCGCGCGGCTACTGGGAAGGCCGCTCGATGGCCGCGGTGTTCGCCGAGGCCTGCGCGCGCCACGGGGACCGGATCGCCGTCGTGGCGGGCGACGAGCGTATCACCTATCGCCAGCTCGACGAGCGGGCCACGCGCCTGGCCCTGCACCTGTGGCAGCTCGGCATCCGGCCGCTGCAGACCGTGGTCGTGCAGCTTCCCAACGTGCCGGAGTTCCTGTACCTCTACTTCGCGCTCCAGAAGATCGGGGCCATCGGGTTGATGGCCCTGCCGCCGCATCGCTACCACGAGATCAGCTACTTCGTGCAGCTCACGGAGGCGACGGGCTACGCGGTGCCCGAGCGGCTGGGCGACGACGATCTCACGGCGCTGGCCGCGCGGCTCCAGGCCGAGTACCCGTCGCTACGTCACGTGCTGGTTCACGGCCGCGCGCGCCAGCCCGGTCATCATTCCCTGCAAGAGCTGCTTCACACCGAGCCTGGGGTGCCCGAGGCGGTGCTACGCGAGGTGACTATCGATCCTGAGGACCCCGCCGTGTTCCTGCTGTCCGGCGGCACCACGGGCATCCCCAAGATCATCCCGCGCACGCACAACGACTACGTGTACAACTCGCGCGCCGCCGGCGCCGTCAACGACATCCGCCCCGGCGACGCGCTGCTGGTGGTGCTGCCGATCGCCCACAACTTCCCGCTGGCCTCGCCGGGCGTGCAGGCGTTCCTGCTGGCCGGGGCGCGGGTAGTGCTGAGTACCTCCACGCGCGCCGCCGACGCCCTGCCGCTGATCGCCCGCGAGCGGGTGACGCATCTGGAGCTGGTGCCGGCGCTGCTGGTGCGCTGGATCAACGACCCGCTGCTGCGCGAGCACGACCTCTCCTCGGTCCGTATCATCAACACCGGCGGGCAGAAGCTGCAGGAGGAGGTCAAGCGGCGCACGGAGGCGCTGCTGCCGCACGCCAAGGTGCAGGAAGTACTCGGCATGGCCGAGGGCCTCTTGAACTTCGTGCGGCTCGACGATCCCGACGAGGTGCGCTACACCACCGTGGGCCGGCCCGTCTCGCCGGACGACGAGATCCGTATCGTCGACGACGACGGCGCCGACGTACCCCCAGGCGAGATCGGCGAGCTATGGACGCGCGGGCCGTACACGTTGCGCGGCTACTTCCGCGCGCCGGAGCATAACGCCCGTGCGTTTACCCCCGACGGCTTCTACAAGACCGGCGATCTCGTGCGGCTGCACCCGTCGGGCAACCTGATCGTCGAGGGGCGCAAGAAGGACCTGATCAACCGCGGTGGGGAGAAGATCAGCGCCGAGGAGGTGGAGAACCTCATCCTCCAGCACGAGGCCGTGCTGAATGTGGCCTGCGTGCCGATGCCCGACCCGGTGCTCGGCGAGCGCATGTGTGCCTACGTGATCCCGCGGGGCGCGAGAGCCGCCGAGGCCACGCTCACGCTCGAAGACCTCACGCGCTTCTTGGTGGAGCGGGGCCTGGCCAAGTTCAAGTTGCCCGAGCGGCTGGAGCTGGTCGACGAGTTCCCGATGTCGGCGTTCGGCAAAGTGTCGAAGAAGGACCTGGCGGCGCGCATCGCGGCGCAGGTGGCGGCCGAGCGCGCGGCGGCGCAGGGCGCACAGGCGAGCGCCCCGTGAGTCTCGGCCAGCAGCTCTTCGGTGTTCCACGCCCGGGCTAGCCCCGTGGGCGGCGGCGCGCGGCGCCAGGGGGTATCCAGCTGGCGCATATGGCTCGTGCGGCCTGTGGCGGACTACCTGGCGCTGGTCGGCTGCGCGCTGCTGGTAGCAGCCTGGTACCTTCCCTGGTACCGGATGGGCGCGCAGGTGCTGCGCCCCGTCGAGCTGCCGTGGGGCTGGGCGCCCCCGCTGGGCTGCGCGGCGCTCGCGCTGCCGCTCCTCCTGCAACCGCTCGCCGGCTGGCTGCGCTGGCTGCGCCCGCTCCTGCTGCTGGCGGGCGGGCTACTGCTGGGCCTGGCGGTTGCGGCGCTGCTCGTCCCGCTGGCGTTCAATGCGCTCTGGTGGCAGGTGATCGGCGCGCCGCTCGACGCGCTCGCCGCCGAACTCGATGGCTGGACGCGCCTGCCGCTGGTCGGCGGGCAGATCGCCGAGTGGCAAGCGGCCCTGCGCGCCCTGCCGGGCCGCTTCCTGGTCCAGGCACTGGTTGGGCCCTGGCTGCTGGCGGTGGGGACGTTGGTGCTGGGTATCGGGATCTACGGGACGCTGGTCTCGCGCGCCGCCACCCGCGCGCTCGGGCCGCCAGCGGCGTCTCCTTTGCCCCCACCCAGCCGGCTCGCCCTCCCTGGCTCCACCGCTCCCGCGCCTGGCGTCGGCCCCCCGTGCCAGGGTCCGCTGCGGCCGGCTCCGGGCAATACTTTGCTCGCGTCCCGCGCCGACCTGCCGGGCAACCGTTGCCTGGGCGAGCCCCCCTAGCGCTACTTTCAGAGTGGCGGGGCCGATCGCCGCCGTGCACGACGGGCCCGCCCTGCAGGGCCGCGGCTCGACTGGCCGCAAAGGTCGCTAGTGGGCAGCGTGCCGGTCGCACGTGCCGACGGCTGGGCCATCGTCCACCAGCCCATACACCGCGCGAGCGGCCTCGGGGCTCACGTAGCCGTTCCGCACGTCCTCCCGCACCGCCTCGGGCGGGCGCGTGCGGGCGTCGCCGTAGCCGCCCGCGCCGGCCTTCTCGATCAGCACGCGGTCGCCGCGGCACAGCGGGAACTCCCCGACGCGCGAGGGCAGGCTCACCTCCTCGCCGCTGGCACGCCGGACGACACAGCGGCCGAGCCGGCCCGGCCCGCCGCCGAACACCCCCGCCGCGGGCACCACATGGCGGCCGCCCCGCAGCGAGAAGCGCGCCTCGGTCGCCAAGACCTCGAGCTCTCGCCGGTACGCCAGGCCACCGCGGTAGCGCCCCGGTCCGCCCGAGTCCACAATCGGCTCGAAGCGCGTGACGCGCAACGGGAACTCCGACTCGATGATCTCGATCGGCGTGATGCGGCAGTTCGAGACGTAGGTACAGACGCACGACACGCCATCCGCCCCGGCGCGGCCACCGTAGGCCGAGCCCTGGATCTCGTACAGGACGAACGGCTGGCCGGCGGCGTCGGTCCCGCGCAGGTAGATGCCTCCGTCGCCACCCGGCGCCGCGATCGCCCGGTCGGGCGCCACTGGCGCCAGCGCCGCGAGACAGGTCTCGATGACCAGGCTGGCGGCCGGAATGTAGTTGTTGACCGGCGCCGGGTACACGGGATCGAGCAGCGTGCCCTCGGCGAAGACCGTCTCCACCACGCGCGCCACGCCCCCGTTGTTGGGCAGCGTGGGATCGATCAGGGCGAGCAGCACGTAGCCGCAGCAGGCGCGCACGAGCGGCGGGCGGAGGTTGGCCGGCCCACGGGTCTGCGGGTGGCAGCCGCGGAAGTCGAACCGGATGCGGTCGCCCTGCTTCTCGATCCGCACGCGGATGCGCACGGGTTGATCCAGGTCGCAGCCGTCGTGGTCCATGGCGCGCTCGGCCTCGTACACGCCGTCCGGCCAGCGGCGCAGCTCGGCGCGGAGCCGCTGCTCGGTCTGGCGCTGGGCCGCGGCGCACGCGGCCTGCACCAGCTCCGGCCCGTACTTGGCGCACAGCTCCTGGACGCGCTGCTCGCCTAGTCGGCAGGTGCCGACCTGGCCGCGCACGTCGCCAACGACCTGGTCGGGCGTGCGCGAGTTGGCCGCCAGCACCGTGCGCACCTCCGGTACCTCCTCCCCGGCCCGGGCCCAGCGCACCGGCGGGAACAGTGTGCCCTCGTGGAACAGCTCGCGCGCCTGGGCCGAGCCGCCGCCGGGGGCCAGCCCGCCGAGGTCGGTCTTGTGGGCGATGGTGGCCGCGAAGCCCAACAGATGGCCAGCGTAGAAGATCGGCGTCACTACCGCCATGTCCGAGGTGTGCGGCAGCCCGCACAGGTACGGGTGGTTGGTGATGAACGCGTCGCCCTCGCGCAGCTCGGCCGGGGAGTACGCCTCCAGGAGGCGCCGGGCGACAACCGGGAAGGTGCCCATGTGCAGCGGCAGCACCACATGCTCGCCGACCACATTGCCCTCGGGATCGAGCAGAGCGCAGCTGGCGTCCTGCGACTCGCGCACCGCCGTGGAGTACCCGGTGCGGAAGACGTTGGTCTGCATCTCCCGCGCCACGGCCGCCAGATAGCTCTGGATCACCTGCAGCGTGATCGCGTCGCTCATGCCTCGTCTCCCGCCAGCCGCACTATCAGGTGCCCATACGGATCGACGCGGGCCACCTGGCCGGGCAAGATCAGCGTGGTGGAGTCGTCCTGCTCGACGATCGCCGGCCCGGCGAGCCACTGGCCTGGCCGGAGGTGGTCGCGCCAGTAGATCGCCGCCTCGCGCCACTGCCCGTCGACGTAGATCGCGCGGCGGGCCGTGGGCTCCGCCGGGGCCGGGGACTGCACGGCGGCCGGTCGCAGGCTCGGGCGCGGCACGCGGGCGAAGGCGCGTACCCGCCAGGAGACCACGTCCACCGGCACGTCGGGCGCGCAGTGGCCGAAGCGCTGGGCGTGGAGCTGGTCGAAACGCTGCCGCAGCGCCGCGATGCCGGCCGCGTCGTGGATTGGCGTGTCCAACGGCGTGGTCAGCTCGTAGCCCTGGCCACGATAGCGCAGGTCGAGCGCGCGCTCCAGGTAGATGTCCTCGGCCGGGAATCGCTCGGCCAGCAGCCGCTCCCGGGCCTCCGCCGCTAGCTCGGTGAACGGCCGCTCCAGCTCCTCCGGCGTCAGGCTGGTCAGCGGTACCAGCCGAGAGCGGAGAAGGTCGCGGCGCACGTCGCAGGTGAGCAGCCCGAGCGCTGAGGTGACGCCTGGCCGCGCCGGGACGAGCACGATGGGAATGCCGGCCGCCGCGGCCACACGGGTGGCGTGCAGGGGGCCCGCGCCGCCGAAGGCCACCAGCGCGAACTCGCGGGCGTCGTAGCCGCGCATCGTCGAGACCACGCGGATGCCCTCCTGCATGTGGGCGTCCACCAGCTCCAGGATGCCGAGGGCCGCGCGCTCGACGGAGAGCCCTAGCGGCCGCGCCACCCGCTCGGCGATGACGCGCGCCGCCCGCTCCGGTTGCAGCGTCAGCTCGCCTCCCAGCCGGCCGCAGGGGTCGAGGTAGCCGAGCACGAGATTGGCATCGGTCACCGTGGGTTCCTCGCCGCCGCGCCCGTAGCAGGCAGGCCCGGGATCGGCGCCGGCGCTGCGCGGGCCGACGTGGAGCGCGCCGCCGCTGTCTACCCAGGCGATAGTCCCGCCGCCCGCACCGATGGTATGGATGTCCAGCATGGGCAAACCCACCTCGTGGCCGGCGATCATCCCGCCGGGCGCCTCCATCGGCCGGCCCTGGCGCACCAGCGCGATGTCGCAGCTCGTGCCGCCCATGTCGAAGGTGATGACGTCCGGATAGCCCGACAGCGCCGCGAGCTGGCTGCCCGCCAGCACGCCGGCCGCGGGCCCGGAGAGAAGGGTCTGCACGGCGTGGCGGGCCACGCGGGCGAACGGCGCCAGGCCGCCGCTGGACTGCATCACGAAGCGCTGGGGTGTGGCGAGGCCGCGGTGCCGGGCCTCGCCGTCCAGCTCCTCCAGATAGCGCCGCATGACGGGCGCCACGTAGGCGTCGACTACCGTCGTGGACAGCCGCGGGTACTCGCGGATCTGGGGCAGCACCTCGCTGGACAGCGAGCAGTTGGCCTCCGGCAGCTCCTCAGCTAGCAGGGCCGCCAGGCGCCGCTCGTGCGCCGGGTTCAGGAAGGCGAACAGGAGGCACACCGCCACGCTCTCCACGCCCGCCGCGCGCAGCCGGCGGATGGCGTCGCGCGCCGCGGCTTCATCGAGCGGGCGCAGGACCGCGCCCTGGGCATCGAGCCGCTCGGGGATCTCCTGCGTCCACTGCTGCGGCGCCAGCAGCGGCGGTTTCTGGAAGGCGAGGTCGTACACCGAGCCGCCGTAGCCGCGCGTCTGGTCCATCGTCTCGTAGATGCCGCGGAAGCCCTCCGTGATCAGCAGGCCGGTGCGCGCGCCGCGCCGTTCGAGCAGGGCGTTGGTGGCCACGGTGGTCCCGTGCGCCCAGAACGTCACGTCGGCCAGCGGGATGCCGAGGTCGGCGAGGCGCCGGAGGCCGGCAAGCACGGCGCGTGCGGGCTGGCGGGGAGTAGACGGCCGCTTCCAGGTCCAGAGCGCGCCGCTGTCCTCGTCATAGAGCACGAAGTCGCAGAAGGTGCCGCCGGTATCGACAGCGAGCCGGTACCTGCCCATGCCTCTCACCGTCCCGCCGGGCCAGCGGCGGCGCCGAGGCGCTGGAAGAAGCCGTCGCGAGTCAGTTCCTCCAGGAGGGAAGTGTCCACCACGTCCTCGGGCCGCACGGCCTGGGCATTGGGATCGCTGGCCGCCACCTCGTGCAGCACGTTGCGGATGCCCTCCGGGTCGGGCCGACCGTCGGGGATGAACAGCCGGGCGAAGTCGCGGTACGCCGCCGCGATCGCCTCCGCATCCTCGGTCTTGAACTGCTGGCCGATGACCGCGCGCGCCTTGTCCGGGCTACGGAGGCCCAGGTGGCCGCCCTCGAGGTACGCCTGGAGCAGCCGCTTCAGCTTGTCCCGGTCGTGCTGGAGCGCGGCCTGGGAGACGACGAGGCCATCGAAGATCCAGGGCACATCGTGCTCCGCCAGGTTCAGCAGCGGCCGCAGCCCGAGCTTCTCGGCCTGCACGGTGACGGGAGCAGGCAACGGGACCGCCTGGACGTTGCCGCTCTGCACCGCGGCCAGCCGCTCGCCCGCGCCGCCGATTTGCAGCACCGTCACGTCCTCGCGCGACAAGCCTAGCTCGCGCAGCGCCAGCGTGACGGCGCTGTCGCTCTCCGAGGCGAAGCTGGAGATGCCGATCCGCTTGCCGCGCAGTTCGGACGGCGACGAGATGTCCGGCGCGGCGAACAGGACGAAGGGGATGCGGTTGGCATCGGCGACCATCATACGGACGCCCGCGCCGCCGGCCACGGCCTGGACCGTGGGGAACAGGCCCACGTGCATGGCATCGATCTCGCCCGAGACGAGCACCTGCAGCCCGCGGGAGCCGCCCTGGGTCGTGAACACCTCGGCGGTGAGGCCGTGCTGCTGGAACAGGCCCTCTGCCTGGGCCAGCCAGAGGGGCACGACGCTGGGCGAGGGCCCGGCGAAAGCGATGCGCACCGGCTGGGGTGCGCTGGGCGGGGGACTCGTCGGCTGAGTCGGGCCGGCCGCGCCCTGTGCCGGCGGGGGCGCCGCGCCAGGGTTGGATGGCGTCGTACCGCGCGCGCCGCCGCAGGCCGTTGCTAGCAGCAGGAAGGCGCCGACCATCACTGGCAGCCCGGGCGGCCGCCACGGACCGCTCACTCGGTACCGCATGAAGCCTCCTCGCACACAGCGGAGGTAGCGATCGCCGCCGCGCGTCCGGCTCCTGCGCGGCGCCTGCGCGCTGCTCTGTCGGGGTTGGGTCTAGGGCACGGCTCGGCGGCTTGTCAAGCCGCCCGCCGTTGCCCCGTGCCCCCGGCGGTGCTACACTCCGGCCGACAGCCAAGCAGTGGGCGCGCGCCGCGGGCGTGCGGCCGATCGAGGAGAGGGCGCATGGGCGGGCTCACGCTGCGCGGGGCGATCCCCGCCAACCTGCTACCGTTCCACCCCGACTACAGCATCGACGAGGTGGCCTACCGCCGGCACCTGCGCTGGCTGGCGGACGTGGACGGCGTAGAGACGATCGTCGTCAACGGGCACGCGGCCGAGGTGTCCTCCCTGACCCGCGACGAGCGCCGCCGGGCCCTGGCCATCGCCGCTGACGAGGTGGGCGATCGCGTCCAGCTCGTGGCCGGCATCTTCACCGACGGCAGCCTCGAGGCGGCCGAGCTGGCGCGCGACGCCCGCGACGAGGGCATGGCCGGGGTACTGGTGCTGCCGCCCGCCTGCTTCCAGTGGGGCGCCAACCTGCGCCCGGAGATGGCGCTGGCCCATTTCGGCACCATCGCCGAGCGCGTGGGCATCCCGATGATCGTGTTCCAGTATCCCGTGGCCAATGGCTGGGGCTACAGCACCGAGGTGCTGCTGCGCCTGATCGAGATCCCCACGGTGGTCGGCATCAAGGAGTGGAGCCAGGACATCGTGGTGTTCGAGCGCAACCTGCGCAGCGTGCGCGCGCAGCGACCCGACGTGGCCATCCTGAGCAGCTTCAGCGCCTCGCTGTACGCCAGCCTCGAGCTGGGCGCCGACGGGCTGATCTCGGGCATGGGCAGCGTGGTCGCCGACTTGCAGGCGCAGCTGTTCGCCGCGGTGCAGGCGCGCGACGTGAACACCGCGCGGGCACTGAACGACCGGCTGTACCCGCTGGCCAGCGCGTTCTACGCGCCGCCGTTCGTGGATATGCACAACCGTATGAAGGAGGCGCTGGTACTGCTCGGCCGGCTGGAGCGCGCGGTAGTGCGGCCACCGCTGGTGCGCATCGCCGACGCCGAGCGGGCGCGCATCGCCGAGGCGCTGCGACAAGCCGGCCTGCTGGCCGCGGCACCCGCGCTGGCCGCGCGCTGACAGCGCTGGCCCACTATACCTGGTCTCCTAATCGCCCAGCCCGCTGGCCGACATGGTGTGGGGGACCTGGCCATGCTGCTGGCCCCCCGGTGGCGCTGGGATCACCTGGCGTTGCCCCTGCTCCTAGGGTGGATCGTCTCCTCCTCGTCCGCTCGACCTAAGGGCCAGGCGCACTCTTTCCCCTCGTCGTTGCTCGCAGGGAGAGGCGAACCCGCCGTCACTCTGTCGCAGCGAGCGCGGGGCGACGGAAAACGCTTGGGAACGGGCGCGGAGTGAGCGCCCACTCCCGAGACGGTCGCTCGTGCTGCCCGTCGCAGAGGCCGCGCGTATTGACTGAACAGGATGAGGAGGGGCGATGCCGTCATCGAAGCCGCCGAAAGTCGTCACGCAGCGCCAGTTTCGGAAAGTGTTGCGCCAGGTGCTCAGCGACTGGATGTACCGCTGGCCCCAGTTGCTGATCACCGCCGTGCCCGCACTGCGGGCGCATGAGGCACTATTGCGCGCGCTGGCACTGCACTCCTACGAGCAGGTCAGCGCGCGCCTGTACTATCTGCTATGGGCATCGGCTGAGGGCGCGGCCCTGCACGCCCCGCCCCACTGGGGACGCATGCCACGCCATCCCCTCGGCGAGATCTGCTTGAACTAGAGGCGAGGCAGGGGGCGGGACGCTCGCACGCCCCCGCCCCCTGCTTGTCGCTCGGCTCCTATGTGCCGCGCAACTGCCACGGACACTCACAGCTTGTAGAAGCGGCGCGGGTTGTCCTCCAGGATCTTGCGCTTGGCGCTCGCGCTCAGGTCCGCGCGCTCCTGCAGCTCGCGCGCGGAAAACGGCTCCCGGTCGACGTGCGGCATGTCGGAGGCGTACAGGAACTGGTCCTCGCCGACTAGCTCGATGGCCTGCGGCAACAGGGCGTCCTCGACCTCGCCACTGATATAGAGCTGCCCCGAGCGCAGGTACTCGCTGGGCCGGCGCTGGGCGCGTGGCGGGGCGGCGTTGGTGACCCGCGCGACCTTCTGCATGAAGGCGTAGCGGTGGTCGAGCCGGTCGGTCAGGAAGTGGACCCACTGGCAGCTCGCCTCGAAGAAGCCGACGCGCAGAGTGGGGAGGCGATCCAGCAGGCCGCCGCCCAGCACGGCGATGTAGCCCATCAGCACCGGGAACACGAACGGGATCTGTGTGGCATAGTAGAGGGTATCGAACATGTTGTTCAGCGGCGGGCAGCTCCAAGCCACGTGGATGGCCACCGGCAGGTCGGCGGCGGCGCACTCCTCCCAGAACGGTAGCAGGCTGGGGTGGTCGAGCATCCGCGTGCCGGCGGTCCCGCCGATCATCACGCCCACCGCGCCCAGCTCCTTGATGCGCCGCACTTCGCGAGCGGCGGCCTCCGGCGCGTCGAGCGCCACCACACCCACCCACTTCAAGCGCTCCTGCCCCGCGAGCACGTCGCCAAGCCAGCGATTGTACGACGCGCACAGCGCGGCGGCGAAGTCCGGGTCCTCGGTGAGCCGGGCCAGGAACAGCGTGGGGTAGATCACCTGGATGTCGAGGCCCTCGCGGTCCATGTCCACTAGCCGGGCGGCCGGGTCCCGCAGCTCGAGGCTCTCCAAGGACTCGGGCTTCAGGTTGGTATAGGTCTCGCGGCCGAGGCCGGCGCCGGTCGGGGTGCCCAGGCTATGTGCCCCGGGACCCGCGAAGCGGGGGAACAGCTGCCCGTCGATGGTCCAGTGGACGCGTCGCTCGGTGACCACGATCTCCGGGCGGCGCTCGCGCCAAGCTGGATCCAGATACTTGTCGCTGAAGGTCGCGGCCCATTCTTCGACGTGGGCGTCGGCGTCGATGACGACCATGAGCGTCCTCCTGGCTGACGTGGGCGGCAGATTCTCGATAAGATACTGCAACCGGGCGTGCACGTGCAGGTGGAGACCGCAACGAAGGGAGGCGCCATGGCGCGGGTGACGGGGTTGGGCCACGTGGGGATCTTCGTGCGCGACCTGCCGAGGATGGTCGCGTTCTACCGCGACGTGCTCGGCATGACGGTGACCAAGCAGGACTGGAAGTGGGGCATCGTGTTCCTGAGCGCCGATCCCGAGGCCGTGGACCACGAGATCGCCCTCGTGCGAGGCGAGCCCGCCGACTCCCGGCGCGTCATCCACCAAATCTCGCTCCGGGTGCCGACGCTCGCCGACCTGCGGGCCCTGTACCACCGCGTGCAGGCCGAGGGGTTGCAGATCGACGAGACCGTGTGCCACGGCAGCGCCCTGGGCTGCTATTTCTTCGACCCCGAGGGCAACCGCACCGAGGTGTTCTGGGTCACCGGCCTCCCCTGCTGGGTGCCCAGCGCCGACCCGATCGACCTCGACGCGCCTGACGAGGAGCTGTGGGCAACGATCCAGCGGGTGGTGGAGCGCAACCGGGACGTGCCGATGGGCGGGGTGCGGCCGGAGGCGGCGCCGCCCGCCGCGGTCTCGACGAGCTGAACGGTAGCCAGCGGGCGGGTGCGTGGGGGCGCCGGCCAGGCAGGGGACTGCCTGTGCGCAAAGGAGGAGCCTCGTGGCGGAGCGAGTCATTTCCGGGTACGGCATGGCGGACGAGAGCGTGTCCCTGCCCCCGCTCTCCTACAACCGCTACTTGAAAGTGCGCGAGTTGATCCAGCTCCAGCAGCCCCGCTCCGACCCGCCGCACCACGACGAGACCCTGTTCATCATCATCCACCAGGCGTATGAGCTGTGGTTCAAGCTGATCCTACACGAGTTGGACACCGTCGCGCGCCTACTGGACGAGGCGGCCCGCGTCGGGCCTGGGGCTGAGGGGCGCCGCTGCCTGCGCCGCGCGACCTTCTACCTGCGACGGGTGACCACCGTGCAGCGGCTGCTGGTCGAACAGATCAATATCCTGTCCACCATGTCGCCCCGCGACTTCCTGGGCTTCCGCAACCGTTTGAACCCCGCCAGCGGCTTCCAGTCGGGTCAGTTCCGCGAGATCGAGATCCTGGCCGGGCTACGCTCGCCCGAGATCCTGGAGCACTTCACCGACGAGCCGGAGGTGCGCGCCATCCTGGAGCGGCGGCTAGCCGAACCCTCGCTCGGGGAGCGCTTCTACGCGGTACTGCGCGCCTGGGGCTACGATCTACCGCAGCCACCGGACGGAGCGGACACGGAGGCGGTGGCCGCCGCGGAGCAGCGCCGCCTCCAATCGCTCACGCAACTGTTCAGCGACGACGAGCACCACTACGAGCTGCGCGAGCTGGCCGAGCAGCTGATCGAGTTCGACCAATACCTTGCCCTGTGGCGGCTCAACCACGTCCAGGTCGTGGAGCGCCAGATCGGGTTCAAGCGCGGCACCGGAGGCAGCTCGGGCGTCGCTTACCTCATCGGCACGCTCGGCAAGCGCGCGTTCCCCGACCTCTGGAAGATGCGCACGGTGCTCACCGAGTGATGCGCTGCGGTCCCCGCTGAGATGTGCGGCATTGTGGGCGCGGTCCAGGTGGGCGGCCCGCCGCCGGACCCTGCCATCCTGCGCCGCATGGCCGCCGCGTTGCATCACCGCGGCCCCGACGACGAAGGCTACCACACCGCCCCGGGCGTCGGGCTAGGGGTGCGGCGGCTGAGTATCATCGACGTCGCCGGCGGCCATCAGCCGCTCGCCAACGAGGACGGCACCATCTGGGTCGTCGGCAACGGCGAGATCTACAACCACCGGGCCCTGCGCGCCGCGCTCACCGCTCGCGGCCACCGTTTCCGCACGGGTAGCGACATCGAGGTGGTCGTCCACGCCTACGAGGAGCACGGCGAGGCGTTTGTCGAACACCTCTGGGGTATGTTCGCCCTGGCGATCTGGGACAGCCGGCGGCAGCGGCTGCTGCTGGCGCGCGACCGCGTGGGGGAGAAGCCCCTGCTGTACGCACCCGTGCCGGGCGGGCTGGTGTTCGCCTCCGAGTTCGCTGCGCTGCTCGCCCATCCAGCGGTGCCGCGCGCGGTCGAGCCGCGAGCGATCTACCACTACCTCCACTTCGGCTACGTGCCCGCGCCGCTGTCGGCATTCGCCGGCGTGTACAAGCTGCCCCCCGCGCGCCTCCTCGTGTGGGAAGCTGGCGCCCAACGCCAGCAGCGCTACTGGCAGGTAGCGTACGCGCCGAAGGTCTCATGGCCCGAAGAGGAGGCGGCGGAGCGCCTGCGCGCGCTGCTGCGCGACGCGGTGCGCCTGCGGCTGATGAGCGAGGTGCCGCTGGGCGCGCTGCTGAGCGGCGGGGTGGACTCCAGCACCGTGGTAGCCCTCATGGCCGAGGCGACTAGTGTGCCCGTGCCCACGTTCAGCATCGGCTTTAGCCACCGCGACTACGACGAGCTGGCGTACGCCCGCCTGGTGGCGCAGCGCTTTGGGACCAGCCATCACGAGCTGGTGGTCGAGCCCTCGGCGACCGCGGTCCTGCCAGCTCTGGTGCGCCACTACGGTGAGCCGTTTGCCGACTCGTCGGCGGTGCCCACCTGGTACGTGGCGCAGCTCACCCGTCAACATGTGACCGTGGCCCTGACGGGCGACGGCGGCGACGAGGCGTTCGCCGGGTACGATCGCTATCAGGCGGCCCTCGTGGCGGCGCGGCTCGATCGTCTGCCCGCTCCGGCGCGGCGCCTGGCCGGGCGCGGCGGCCACCTGCTGCCACAGTGGGGCGGGCGATGGAGCCCCTGGCGGCGGGCGCAGCGCTGGCTCACGGCGCTGCCGCTGGCGCCCGCCGAGCGCTACCTGCGCTGGGTGGGGCTGTGCGCCGAGGAGGTGCGGGCGGCGCTGCTGGCACCAGCGTTCGCCCACCAGGTCGCGGCCGAGCGGCCGGCGGCCCTGCTGGCCGAGGCGTGGGGGCTAACCGCCGGCGGCCAGCCGCTCGATGCGCTGCTGGCCGCCGATCGCGAGCTGTACCTCCCCAACGACCTGTTAGTGAAGGTGGACATCGCGACCATGGCCCACAGCCTCGAGGCGCGGGCACCGTTCTTGGACCACCGGGTGCTGGAGTTCGCCGCGCGGCTGCCCGCTCGCCTCCAGCGGCGCGGCGCCAGCGGCAAGTATCTGCTCAAGCGGGCCATGGCCGATTTCCTGCCCGAGGAGATCCTCAGACGGCGCAAGATGGGCTTCGGGGTGCCGCTGGCCGCCTGGCTGCGCGGACCGCTGGCTCGGCGCCTGCGGGAGACGCTGCTGGCGCCGCAGAGCCTGCGGCGCGGCTACTTCCGGCCGGCGGTCGTGCGCCGGCTGGTCGACGAGCACGTGGCCGGCCGGGCGGATCATGCGGCGCTGCTCTGGGCGCTGCTGGTGCTCGAGGAATGGCACGCGGCGTTCATCGAGGGCCCGCTGGCCTCGCCGGCCCCGCCCGCGCGCGGGCCTTATACACTTTCGACGCGGAATCCCTAGCGCGCAGCGTTCCGGCACGTATACTGCAGATGATCACGCGCTGGAGCGAGCGGCGACGGAGCGCTCGCTCCCCCGACGAGGAGGTCGTATGCGTGTCGTAAGGGCGGAGCGCTGGCACCATGTACGGGGCAGCCACGGGACCAGCGGCCCCCGCCGCTGCTCGGTGTGTGGGTCGGCACAACTCACCGCGGCTGGCGAGGTAGTGCTCGATGCGCGCACCAGCCAGCGCTATCGCGTCGTTCGCTGCCACGATTGCGGCTACGATCTGCTGGAGGCGCTGGGGCTCTTGCTGAGCGTGGCCAGTTAGCCGGCGGCGAACCCTCCCTCAAGGAAGCGGACCACGAGCGCGAGCACCTCGCCCGTGATCTCGTGGCCGATCGGCAGCTCGTGGTACTCCGGCCGCAGGCCGGCGGCCACGAGCTGCTGCCGGGTAGCGCGCGCCCGACTCACCGCTACGAGCGGGTCGTCCTCGCCGTGGACGATAAGGAGGCGCTGGTGCGCGGCGCGCGGCAGGGCGGCCTCCACCCCATCGACCGTCGCCAGGTAGCCGCTGAGGACCACGAGGCCTGCGAAGCGGACCGCGGCACGGAGGCCGACATCGAGCGTCATGACGCCGCCCTGCGAGAAGCCCAGTAGGGCGGTGCGCCCGGGGCCGATGCCCAGCCGCGCCCACAGATCACCGAGCAAGCCCTCGATCGCACGACGGCTCGCCGGGATGTCGCGATCCGGAGCGTCGAGGTCGTACCAAGCGTACCCTTCCCAGCCCCCGAGGTCGAGCTGGAGCCGGGCGTTGGGAAAGACCCAACGCCAGGGCGCGC
This sequence comes from Chloroflexota bacterium, assembly GCA_019686175.1. Lineage (GTDB taxonomy): Bacteria > Chloroflexota > UBA6077 > UBA6077 > JAJPHF01 > JADGHJ01. The sequence goes on from JADGHJ010000034.1 coordinate 18,048, forward strand.
CGCTCTCCAGCGCAAGTGGGGCGAGGTCCTCGGCCGAGGCGCCCCGGCCGTGGAGCGCCACTACCAGGGGCAGATCGCCCGGCGCGTCCGGCGGCGCGGCCTCCAAGTAGGTCAACCCGCCGCCCATGCCTACGCTTAGTTGCACGACCCGCTCCTCCCGCCGCTCAACACACGATGCTGCCCTGCCGCCCACGCGCGCACTCGGGGCACTCGCACATCGCCCGTAGCGCGCGGAACGTGTAGATGCCCGTAGCGTGGCCGTCGGCCCAGACCGGGGTGAAGCCGTAGCGACCGACGACCTGCAAGTCGATCATCTCGGTCTGCTGGGGCGTGAGGGCGGTGGTGAACGCGAGCTTTCCCGGCGCGCCCCCCTCGCCTGCGCACTCAGCGCAGGGGCAGCGCCAGCGCAGGGTCTCGAACCGATAGACCGCCTGGTGGCCGTCGCTCCACAGCACCCGCATCTCGCCCCTGTCGACATGGACCTCGACCTCGACGGGCTGCAGCGGGTAGTCGTACTCTTCCATGCCGCGCGCCTCCTGACACCATGTTAGCCCATGGCGCGCGGACGTCAGGGGCAGCGCGTATCAGCGGCGCGCTTCCTCGTACAGCGTGAGGTCGTAGTAGTCCGCGACATTCGGTCCCGGCGGCGGGACGAGGCCCAGGTCGACGCGCAGGTCGCGCACCGTGGCGAGGCCGCTGGGGTTCAGCGACAGGTCGGTGAGCGTGGCGTCGAGCAGGTTGTCGGCCGCGGCGGGCGGCACGTTCCGCACGCGGGCCAGCAGCTCGCGCGTGGCTGCCCGGTTGTTCACGGCCCACTCGGCGCCGCGCTGCCACGCCCGGAGGAAGCGCACCACGGCCGCGCGGTTGTCGGGCTGGGCGAGCCACTCGCGTGTGGAAGCGAGCACGCTGCCCGGGTAGTCGGGCAGCACCTCGCTGTGGTGGCCGAGTTGGTGCAGGCCTGCCTGCTCGCCAAGGATGTTCCAGGGCGGGTTCAGGATGCCCCCGTAGGTCTCGCCGCTGGTGATCGAGTCCAGCCGCTGCTGGGGCGCCCCGGCGCCGACGAGCGTGAAGTCGCCGCGATTGAGGTCCAGGCCGTGCGCCAGCAGCATGCGCCGCAGCACGAGTGCGAAGGCCGTGTCCACGGCGTCGACGGCCAACGGGCGGCCGCGCAGGTCCTCGTAGGTGGCGATCTCCGGGCGCACGTATAGCGGCAGATCGATGCGATCGACGACGCCGAAGGCGACCGACGGCACACCCTCGCGCACGTGCGACGCCAAGAGATTGTCGAAGGAGGTGATCGCGATGTCCCAGCGGCCAGCGGTGAGGCCCTGCATCTGGACAGTCGACGACGGGGTGATCTCCCACGATACGGTGAGGTTCTCGGCGGCGAAGAAGCCGCGCTCGTCCGCGGCCACCAGCGCCGGGTAGGGCACGAAGGTGATCACTCGCAGCAGGGTGGGCCCTTTCTGCGCCGCGGGCGCCATCGCCAGAAGCAGCGGAGCCAGCGAGGTGAGGACGACCGTGGTCAACGCCAGACGTCGCAGCATGCGTCCTCCAGCCCACATCAGGATGACCGCGCTGGGGCCATTGTAGTACGGAGGTTCGGCCCTGCACAGTCCCGCTACGCTGTGGTGGCGCGTTGACAGAGGCCTGGGGCTAGCGCATACTGCCGGCGCCAACCTACCCGGGGCGTTGCTGGGCGACGAACGGCCCGCGCGAGGGCAGTCGAGGAGGAGGGCGACGGCGATGGCACTGGAACTGGGGCTGACGGGCAAGGTCGCCTTGATCACCGGCGGGAGCGAAGGCCTGGGGCGTGCCATGGCCCAGCGTCTCAGTGCCGAGGGCGCGCGGGTGGCGATCTGCGCCCGCCGCGAGGTGGTCCTCCGCCGTGCGGCTGCCGAGATCGAGGCGGCGACCGGCACGCCAGTGCTCGCGATGCCCCTGGACATCACAGCCCCCGAGGCGGCCGCGCGGTTCGTGGAAGCAGCCGTCGAGCGGTTCGGCCGCCTGGACATCCTGATCAACAACGCCGGGACGTCGGCCGGCGGACGGTTCGATGCCCAGGACGACGCCTACTGGGAGGGTGACTTCGCGCTGAAGGTGTTCGCCGCCGCGCGCTGCATCCGACTGGCCGTGCCGCACATGCGGCGTCAGGGCGGCGGCCGGATCCTCAATATCGTGAACACGGCGGCCAAGGCGCCCCGGCCCGAGTCGCTACCTACGGCGGCCTCGCGCGCGGCCGGCCTCGCGCTGACCAAGGCGCTGGCGCACGAGTACGCGCGCGATCGTATCCTGGTGAACGCGATCTGCATCGGCGTCGTCAAGTCGATGCAGTGGGAGCGCCAGCGCCTAGCCCAGTCGCCACCGCCCCCGCCCGAAGAGTTCTACGCCCAGATGGCCGCCCGGGCGGGCATCCCCTTAGGGCGTGTCGGCGAGGCCGAGGAGCTGGCCGACCTCGCGGCGTTCCTGGTGTCCGAGCGCGCGGCCTATATCACGGGCGTAGCGATCAATTTCGATGGCGGGCGCTGCCCCGTGGTGTAGGGCGAGGGGAGGCGATGGTCATGGCCCGCTTCGAGGGGCGCGTGGCGTTCCTGACGGGCGCCGGCCGCGGCATCGGTGCGGCCACTGCCCGGCTGCTAGCGGCACAGGGGGCTGCGGTGGCGGTCACCGACCGCGATCCGGAGCCCGCGCAGGAGGTGGCAGAGACGATCGCCACCGCCGGCGGCCGAGCGCTGGCCCTGCCGGTCGACGTGACCGACGCTAGCCAGGTAGAAGCGGCCGTGCAACGGACGGTAGGCACCTTCGGCCGGCTGGACATCCTGGTGGCGCTGGCCGGCATCCTCCGCGACAACCTGCTGTTCCGGATGAGCGAGGACGACTGGGACAGCGTGCTGGCCACGCATCTGAAGGGCAGCTTCCTGGCCGCGCGGGCCGCCCAGCGCTATATGGTCCCGCAGCGCTATGGCCGCATGGTGTTCCTCTCCTCCACCTCGGCGCTCGGCAACCGAGGGCAGGCGAACTACTCGGCGGCGAAGGCGGGCCTGCAAGGGCTCACGCGCACGCTGGCCATCGAACTGGGGCCGTTCGGCATCACGGTCAACGCGGTGGCGCCCGGCTTCATCGACACGCGGATGACGCGAGCCACGGCAGAGCGCCTGGGGCTCAGCTTCGCGGAGTTTACGGCGCAGGCGGTTAAGACCATCCCCCTGCGGCGAATCGGGCAGCCCGAGGAGGTGGCCCAGGTGATCGCCTTCCTAGCGAGCGACGAGGCGAGCTACGTGTCCGGCCAGGTGCTCTACGTGGCCGGCGGCCCCCGCGGCTGAGGCGAGATTGGCCGCGATTCCCGCGGCCGGTCGATAATCCCAGAGCGTGCGGGAGGTCGGCATGCGAGGCGGACGGCAGTGGGTCGCGTGGTTGGGCGCGCTGGCGCTGGGGCTGGCGCTCTTGCCGGGCACGCTGATAGGGGCGGACGAGCTGGCCCGGCCGCGTGAGCGCGTGGCGGCGCGCCCGGCCGTCGACGAGGGGACGGCGGGGAGCGCGCGGCTGGAGCAGATCGGCTATCACGAGCTGGACCCGGACGGTCTGCACGCCGATGTGTGGCTCCATCGCGGCTACGCCTACGTCGGTACCTGGTCTGCCGGGACCACGCGGGGCCGCGGCTGCCCGGGGCGTGGCGTCGTGGTCGTCGATCTGGCGGACCCCACGCGGCCCACCCCGGTAGCGCACCTGGCCCAGCACCCAGGCACTACGGCCGAGGTCATGCGGGTGCGCTCGGTCGCCACGCCGTACTTCCAGGGCGACCTGCTGGCCGTGGGCTTGCAGGCCTGCGGTGGCGACGCCCTACGCGGCGTCGATCTCTGGGATGTGACCAATCCTCGAGAGCCGCGGCCGCTCGGCTTCCACGCCACCGACGTGGGCGGGGTGCATGAGCTGGACCTGGTGCAGCGGCCCGATGGCCGCGTGCTGACATTGCTGGCGGTGCCGTACTCGGAGACGAGCCATCCCCAGCGGCTCGGGGACTTCCGGGTCGTCGAGGTCACGGACCCGCGCGCGCCGCGGCCCCTGGCCGACTGGGGCGCCAAGCGCGAGCTGGGGCTCGACGACGACAGCGGCCTCGGCTTGGACCCGGTCGTCTACGCGCACAGCGTGCGGGCCAGCGCCGACGGCCTGCGCGCGTATGTCTCGTACTGGGACGCGGGCGTGCTGCTCTTCGATCTGGCGGATCCCGAGGCGCCCCGGCTCCTCGGACGCACGCGGTTCCCCCCGGGGGCCGAGGGCAACGCCCACTCGGTGGATCTGGCGGACGGCGAGCAGGTCCTGATCGAGGCGGACGAGGTGCTCGACGTCGTGGGACACGCCATCCGCGTCGAGAGCCCGCCCAGCCTGGCCGGGCTGATCGCCGCGGGGGGCTCTTTGCCCGCGCCGCCCTGGCCCGATACCACGCAGGTGACGGGCGAGCTGGCGTATCTCGGTCGGGGCTGTCCGGCCGGTGACTGGACGACTGCGCTAGCGGGCCGCGGAGCGCGGATCGACACCCCCGATCCGTACCCGGCCGACCCGCAGGGCCGAATCGCGCTACTCGAGCGTGGCGGCTGCCCATTCCGCGACAAGGTCGAGCGCGCCAAGGACGCCGGCGCGCTCGGCGCCGTTCTGATCAACACCGTCGACGCGCCGCTCACGCCCCAATCCGCGGGCGGGCCGGTGGGAGCGTTCGGCATCGCCAAGAGCGACGGCGAGCGCCTGAAGGCCGCGCTGCGCGACGAGCGCGTGGAGGTCACCCTCGCCGAAGACCTGCGGGAGTATCACGACTTCGGCGGCCTTCGCCTATGGAGCCTCGCCGACCCGAGCAATCCGCAACCGCTGGCCACCTACCAGACCCCGCGCTCCCATGTCGACCCCGTAGAGGGGCCGGCCGAGGAGGGCCGCTTCTCGGCGCACAACCCGGTGGTGCGAGGTAACCTCCTGTTCGTGTCCTGGTACACGGACGGCGTGCGCGTGCTGGACATCGAGGACCCCGCGGCGCCGCGCGAGATCGCGAGTTGGACGCCGCCCGCGCGAGCGCAGCCCCGGGCCATCCGCACCTATCTGGGCGACGCGCCGCAGGTATGGGGTGTGGCGGTTGAAGGCGACCTGATCGTGGCCAGCGACATCAACAGCGGCTTGTACGTGCTGCGCCTTGTGCGCTGAACGGGGCATCTAGAGACGCGGCCCACGATACCACGACGCGGCGAGCGCGGCCAGCGCCAGCAACCCGGCAGCGAGCAGGCCCGCGCTGGTGGCCTCGGGAATGACCGGCACTTCACTCACTGGCGCCGACGGCCCTGGCACGGGCGGCGCCAGCAGCGGCGGGGGTGGGACAGGAGGCAGCGGCGCGGGCCCCACGGGCGGTAGCAGTGGCGCAATGGGGAGCGCGCTACCCCCAGGCGCTAGCGTTGCAGTCGGGGTGGGCGTCGCGGTTTGCCCGAGGAGTTGGACGAGCCCGTCGAGCTGCGGTCGCTGCCCCTGGGCCGGCAGGCTGGCGTCGCACGTCGAGCGGCCAGTGTCGTCCGCTGGTGGACACTCCGCCGAGCGGGTCCCCGCTGGCTGCCCGCGGCTATCGACCACCGGGAACCGCACCTGCGGGCTCAGGCTGGGTGCCAGGCCGCGTACGGTCCCGACCATTGTGATGTCACTACTGACCCGGAAGGTCAGGCAGTTCTCCAGGGGGCGCGGGCAAATCCCCGGCTCCACCACCCCCTCGGCAATCACGCCGGTCGGTTCGCCCGTGCGCAGCAGGAACGCGTGGAACGTGTCGAGCGGGCCGACGGTAGGGGTGCTCGTCGGTGTGGCAATGGTCGTGGCCGAGGGGGGTGGCGTCGGGCTAGGCGAGGACGTAGGCGAGCTCGTGGGCGTCGCGGACGGAGATGGGGTGAGGCTCGGCGTGACGCTGGGCGAGGGGGTCGCCGTGCTGGTAGCCGTCGCGGAGGGGGACGGCGTGGGGGTATTCGTAGCTGTGGCGCTGGGCGTGAGCGTGCCAGTGGGGGTG
>JADGHJ010000278.1 GCA_019686175.1 Chloroflexota bacterium
GGATCAAGGGCAAGCTGGCGCAGGTCCAGGCGCGCCTGGAGCGCCATGCGTTGGGGCGGATCCTGCTCAGCACGGCCAAGGGTTTTCAGAAGGACGGGGTCACCACGCGCGCGGCGGCGATGACCTACTTCGGCATCTTCTCGCTGTTCCCGCTGCTGCTGGTGCTCATGGCGATGGCCGGGTTCGCGCTGCAGAGCAACGAGGCGGCGCGCGAGCAGATCATGAGCCTCATCGTTGGGCTACTGCCCGAGGGCCAGCAGGAGCTGCGCAAGGTCATCCAGAGCGTGATCGAGGCGAAGGGTACCGCGAGCCTCGTGGGGCTGCTGAGCTTGCTCTGGGCCGCGCTGGGCTGGTTCCAGGTGATCGATGACAACATCAACGTGATCTGGGGCATCAGCACCGATCGCTCCTTCATCAAGAGCAAGCTGTTCGCGCTCGCGATGGTGGTGGCGATCGGCGGGGTAGCAGGCCTCAGCTTCCTGGCCACGGCGGCGATCAACCTGCTGGAGCAGTTTACCCAGGCCATTCCCGGTAGCGCCGCTCTCTGGCAGGCGCTGGTATCGGTGGTGAGCTTTCTCGCCATCGCCAGCGTGTTGTTCGTGCTGTACCGCTACACGCCGCGACGTCGGGTGTACTTCGCCGATATCTGGCCGGCTGCCCTGCTCACTGCGGCCGTATGGGAGATCACGCGCCGCCTGCTGGCGCTGTACTTGGAACGCACGGACATGATCAGTGGCTACGGGCCGATCGGTGCGGCGATGGCGCTGCTGTTCTGGCTGTACGTCGTGGGCATCATCATCCTGGGGGGGGCCGAGCTGGCGTATGCCATCGCCAAGGAGCGACGGCACGTCGAGCCGGAGGAGGAGTTGCCCGTGAAGGCACCGCCGGGCGAGCAGCCCACCCCGAAGTTCGCGCCGCAGGTGGGTAGCGGGGCCGAGGCGGAGGCGGCCGCACCTGGCACCCACGTGCCCGCAGGCAGTCCTAGTGCGAGCGCTGGCGAGCCCCGGACGGGCGCGGCGAGCTACGTCGTTCGCGGGATCGGCGTGGTGGTCGGCGCGGTAGTGGGCGTGGCGCTACTGGTCCGTCGGGAGCTAGCAGGCCGCGCGTAACCGACGCAGCAGCCTGCAGGCGCCTACAGCTCTTGACGGGCTGGTGGAGCCGGCGAACAGCGTGCCCCCGCGCGCGGCGCCGACCGGCCCATCCCTGGGGAGCGCTGCGCTAGTAGATGACCTTGCGCTCCAGTAGATCCGCGAACTCCTCGGCCGACAACCCCAGTAGCTTGCGGAAGACGTACTCGTTGTGCTCGCCCAGGCACGGGCTGGGAAGCCCCGGTTGCTGGGGGGTGTCGGAGAGCGTAAAGCCGCTCGACTCGTAGTGGAACGTGCCGAAGGCAGGGTGTGACAGCGCCTGCCAGAAGTCGCGGGCCGCGAGCTGTGGGTCGCTGTACAGGTCGGCCATGGTGTTGACGGCGGCCGCGGGTACGCCGGCCGCCTGGAGCAGGGCCATCAGCTCGCGCGGCGTGTATTGGCGTGTCCACTCGGCCAGGCGCGCCTCGATGACGTCCTCGTGCGCCTTGCGGCCGAGGAGCGTGGCGTAGGCTGGGTCGCGCGCCCACTCCGGGTCGCCCATCGCACGGCGCAGCGCCTCCCACTCCGCGTCACTGGTGACGCTGATCGTGCACCAGGCGTCGTCGCCACGACAGGGAAACGCGCCCTGGGGCGCGCAGTGGGCGGAGCGGTTGCCGGCGCGCTCGGCGAGATGGCCGTTGGCGACGTAATCGAGCAGCGCGGGGATGACGAACTGCAGGCCGCACTCGTACTGCGACAGGTCGATGTGCTGGCCCTGGCCCGTGCGCCGGCGGTGGTCGAGCGCGGCCATGACGGCGATCAGGCCGTAGCCCGCGCCGATGAAGTCGATGTACGGGCCGTAGTTGAGCAGCGGCGTCTCACCCGGGTAGCCGGTGAGGTGGGTGAAACCGCCGAGCGAGGAGAGCATCGAGCCGAAGCCCGGGTGCCGGGCGTACGGCCCCGTCTGGCCCATGTTGCAGGAGCTGAGCATCACCAGGTCGGGCTTGACGGCGCGGAGCGCCTCGTAGCCCAGCCCGAGCCGCTCGATGGTGCCCGGGGTGAAGTTCTCCACCACCACGTCGGCGCGGGCGACCAGGCGCTTGGCCAGCGCGACCCCCTCGGGCACCTTGAGGTTGAGGGTCACGCCCAGCTTGCCGTCGTTGAACAGCGCGAAGCAGCCCGAGCGGTCGAGGCCGGGCGTGTTGCCGGCGAACGGCGGGTAGTGCGTGCGGAAGCCGTCGGGATTGGCGTGCGACTCGACGCGGATCACCTCGGCGCCGTAGTTGGCCATGATCTTGCCGACCACGGGGCCAGCGGCGAACACGGCGAACTCAACCACACGCAGGCCGGCGAGCGCTGCGCTGCTACGACGCTCCAACGATCGGGGCTCAGTGCTCATGCTGGCTCCTCGGAGAGCGGGACCACGCCTCTTCTACCTGAGGGGTGGCGTGGACCGCTAGCTGGTGGCTAGCAAGCCCTGCGCGGCCACTGTGCTTAGACGACCCCGGCGCCTTTCAGGCTGGCCAGCTCGTCCGGGCGCAGGCCCAGCTCCCCCGTGTACACCTCGAGGTTGTGCTCGCCGATGCGCGGCGCCGGCCGCCGGATAGTGCAGGCGCCCGCGCCGAAGCGGGCGAAGGGGCCCGGGTAGCGCAATGTGGCGCCCCACTCGGGGTGGGTCACGGCCTGCCAGAAGCTGCGCGCGGCGAGCTGCGGGTCGGCCAGGTGATCGGCGGCGGTGGCTACCGGATAGGCGAGGATGCGCCGCTCGACGATGCCTCGGTAGAACTCGGCCTTGGTGAGCTGCTGGAACAATTGGGCGGCCGGCCCCTCGATGGCGTCGACCTCCTCCTGGGTCAGCGTGGCCACGTTGAACTGCGACCAGTCCCAGGTCTTGAGGCGCTCGGTGGCGACGCCCCGCTCCTCCATCCAAGCCACGAGGCCCTGCAGCGAGCGCACGCCCGCCGGCCCACCGTAGATGATGTAGTTGATGTAGCCGTCCTTGCAGGGCCAGATGGCGCGCATCACCGCGCCCGTGATGGTGCGGCCGGCCATGCGCGCGCCGCTGCGCACCGGATTCTCGCGGAGGACGTCCCAGAACGTCGGGGCGTGGGCGAGACTGGAGATAACGCTGGCCTGGGCCGAGACATCGACGAACTGGCCCGTGCCGCGCTGCTCGCGCGCCCAGTGGGCGACCAGCGCCCCCATCGCGGCGTGCATGCTGGCCCACATGGGGGATTGCGGCACCGCCGACACGCGCAGCGGTGGTCGGCCCGGCTCGCCCGTGACGGCCAGGAAGCCGCCGAGCGCCATCGCCTCGAGATCGGTCGCACGGTAGGCGGCGTATGGCCCCCGGGCGCCGAACGGCGTTACCGAGATATAGATGAGGCGCGGGTTGACCGCGCGGAGCGCCGCGTAGCCCAGCCCCAGCGCGTCCAGGTGGCCGGGCATGAACGATTCGAGCAGGAAGTCGGCGCCGCGCACCAGGCGCAGGAACAGCTCGCGGCCGGTGGCGCAGGTGATGTCGAGGGTGATGCCGCGCTTGCTGGTGTTGTAGGCGGCCCAGAACAGGCTGCGCTCAGGATGGGGCACGTCGCCGTAGAAGGGCCCGAGCCCACGCTCCGGATCGCCCCCCGGGTGCTCGATCTTGAGCACATCGGCGCCCAGGTCGCCGAGGATCTTGCCACAGAGCCAGCCCCAGCTCCCGCTGAGGTCGAGCACACGGTAGGGGGCGAGCACGCCCGGCGCGGGATGAGTGCTGAGCGATGAGTGGTGAGAGGAATACCGCTCGTCGTTACTCATCACTCATTCACTCATCACTCAAGCGCTCATCCCGTCGCAGCGCGTTAGCGCCCGGTGCGAGCCAGACTGAGGACCCAGCCCTGCATGAGCGACTTGGCCCGGTTGATGTCGCTCTCGCGGAACCACTTCTTGAGGTCCACGCGGTCCACGGCATACACCGGGCGCGCGAAGTCGGCCTCGTAGCCGAACGGCATGGTGGCGTCAATACCCATGCCGCCCTCGAAGCGGGTGTTGGACGCCGTCCACTCCTTCTCACCCGCCGTCATGCGCTCGGCGGGCTGGAACGTCTGGCCGATGCCGCCCGGCACCGGGTTGATGATGTCGGTGTGAGGATTCACGCGGGTGGTCAGCGCCCAGATGATGTCGTCCATGCTGTAAATGTCGATGTCGGTGTCCACCGCGATGCACAGGCGCATGCCCTGGCTGCAGGCGAGCGTCGCGGCGAGGAAGTTGCGCTGCCAGCCCTCCTCGATCTTGTTGCGCTTCTTCACCTGCAGGATGGCACCGCCCCAGTCGGTCATGCAGTAGGGGATGTGCACGTCCTGGATGATGCCCGGCTGCAGGCGCTCGCACAGCTCGAAGATGGCGGCCTCGCGGACGGTGGTGTCGATGTTGCTGTCGTCGGCCGTGTGCACGCCGAGCGGGAAGATGAAGGGGCGCTTGGAGGGGTGGCGCATGGTGATGGCGGTGACATGGAAGGTGGGCGCCTTGTACGCCTTGCCCATGTAGCCCGCCCACTCGGGATGGAACGGTAGCTTGCCCTGCAGGCCGGCCTCCTCGGCGGCCTTGGTCTCGTAGCGCTTGTCGCGCGGGTAGAGGTAGCCCTCGAGGACCAGCTCGCAATCGGCCACGGCGTAGGCATCGACCGTGCGCGCCTTGACGATGCGGATGGGCGACCCCTGCACGGCGCCTGCGGCCCCCAGCTCGTCGGCGCCGCGCGGGAGCACGACGTAATCGAAGCCACTGCCGGCGATGAGGGTGCAGGCGGGCGGTAGCCCGAAGCACATGGTCAGCGGGATCGGCTTGTCGTCGCGGTAGTGCTCGGTGATGACCTGCCACATGTGCGAGCCGGGCGCCGCCTGGAAAGTGCCGACGTTGCCCCAGCGGAAGGCCATGCGGTTGTAGCCGATGTGGCTGCCGCCATGGAAGTACTCGCCCACCACCACGCTGTTGCCGCTGCCGATAGTGAACTCGGTCTCGGGCGGCGTGTGGCGGATGGCGAGGATCCACTTGTTCACCTCCAGGTCGTCGGTGATGACGTGCTCCTGGCAGGGCGCCTCGCTCTGGGAGACCTCGACGGGTGGGACCGGGTGGGTGATG
>JADGHJ010000279.1 GCA_019686175.1 Chloroflexota bacterium
CGCGGAGGGCGGCCGTGTAGGCGGCGGGCAGGGCGGCGGGAGGCTCGGGGAGTGTGCGGCTGGGCTTCGAGCCGTGGCGCACCAGGTGCGGGGTGTGGACGAGCAGGCAGGCGGCGCTGCGCAGGACGGGCTGGTACACGCCTTGGGCCTCCTCACGGCGCGCCCCGGCCACGCGGCCGACGCGCCCAGGTGGAGTATCATCTTAGCTTAGTGCATCCACGCGTACGAGCGAGCCTGGGAGGAACAACGGTTGCTGAGCGGTCCGCTCGACATCGACGGGGTCCGGGCCTTCTGTCGCGTGCAGGGCAGCGGGCCGCCCGTGCTCTTACTGCACGGCTGGGGCGCCGATGGGGCCAGCCTGCAGCCACTCACCGCTCACCTGGCCGCGCGCTACCGCACGATCGTTCCCGACCTGCCGGGGTTCGGCGCCTCTGCGCTGCCTCCGAGCGATTGGGGCGTGCCCGACTACGCCGAGTGGGTCGAGCGCCTGCTGGCGCGCCTTGGGCTGGCCCGCACGATCCTGCTCGGCCACTCGTTCGGCGGGCGCCTGGGCCTCTGGCTAGCGGTGGAGCGGCCGGCGCTGGTGGACCGCCTCATCCTGATCGACGCTGCGGGGCTGCGACCGCCACCCTCGGTACGGCGTGCGGCCGTGGCGCGGCTCAGCAAGCTGGGGCGCACGGCCGCGGCGCTGCCCGGCGCGGGCGCGCTGGTCGAGCGCTGGCGGGCGCGCTGGCAGCGCGCACTCGGCGCCGAGGATTACGCCAACGCCGGGCCGTTGCGCGGCACCTTCGTGAAAGTGGTCCAGCAGGACCTGCGGCCCCTGCTGCCCCGCGTCCAGGCGCCCACGTTGCTAATCTGGGGCAGTGCCGACACCGATACGCCGCTGAGCGATGGAGAGACCATGGCACGGCTGATCCCGGATGCGCGCTTGCGCGTGTTGGTGGGCGCCGGCCACTACGCGTACCTCGAGCGACCGGCCGAGACCTGCGCGGCGATCGACGAGTTCCTGGCCGCGGCGGAGCGAGCCACATGAGCGCCACGCCGCTCGATGTCCTGCTGGCCGTCACGAGCACCCTGGGGCTGCTGGCCTGGTTGGCGTTGGCCGCGCACACGGGCCGCCGCCTACTGCACATCCTCCAACTCGAAGAGTACGAGCTGGGGCGCTTCTGGGCCTGGGTGCGCACGCATCCGTCGCGAACGGTGAGCGCCTGGCAGGCGTGGGGCGCGGTGGCCCTCGGGCTCATGGCCGTGGTGCTGGGCGACAACGTCAGCGCGCCGCTGCTCTCCGGCCTGGTGACGCTCCCGCTGGGGCTGCTCGGGCTCTGGCGCCGGCCGTACCTGCCGGTGAAGAAGCCGCTGCGCTGGACGGTGAAGGCGTTGCTACTCGCCGGCACGGCGGCGGCACTGGGCGCACTGCTACTGGCCGCCGGCTTGCTGCACTGGGCGCTGGGGCTCAACCGCCCGCTGCAGGCCGCCGGCTTCTTCGTCGCGCTCGCGCTCGTCGGCGTAGCCCCCGCGCTGCTGCTCACGCTCGCCACGCTGGTCTGGTGGCCGGCGCAGGCGCTGGCCAAGCGGGCGCTGGTCGTGCGCGCCGCGGCCCGGCTGCGCGCACGGCCGGACCTGCTGGTCGTCGGCGTGACGGGCAGCTACGGGAAGACCAGCGTCAAGAACTACTTGGCTACGCTGCTCGGCGCGCGCTACGCAGTGTGCAAGACCGAGGCGAGCATCAACACGCCGGTGGGCGTCGCTTCCACCGTCGAGCGGGGGCTGCGGCCCGAGCATCAGGTGTTCGTGGTGGAGATGGGCGCCTACGTGCCGGGCAACATCCGCACCCTGGCGCACTTCGTACGCCCGCGCATCGGGATCCTCACGGCCGTCGGCGAGAACCACCTGGAGCGGTTCGGCTCGGTCGAGAACATCGCGCGCACGAAGTACGAGCTGATCGAGGCCCTGCCGCCAGACGGGCTGGCCGTGTTCAACGCCGACAACCCGCGCTGCCGCGAGCTGGCGGCGCGGACGCGGCACGTGCGAGTCCGCACTTACGGACTCGACGCCGCGCACGCGCCGGACGTCACGGCCAGCGCCATCCAGACGGGGCCCGACGGCACGCGCTTCACCCTGCACCTGCCGGACCAACAGCCCGTAACGGTGCGTATGGCGCTACTGGGCCGGCACAACGTGGCCAACGTGTTGGCGGCAGCGGCGGTGGCCCAGGAACTGGGGCTCAGCGCCGCGGAGATCGCCGCCGCGGCCGAGCGCCTCGCGCCGGTGGAGCACCGCCTTCAGCTCCTCCCGGGCGCTGGCGGCGTGACGGTGATCGACGACGCCTACAATTCCAACCCGGACGGCGCGCGGGCGGCACTGGCCGTTCTCGCCGAGTTTCCAGGCCGCAAGGTGCTGGTGACCCCGGGCCTGGTGGAGCTGGGCGCGATGCTGGAGCAGCGCCACCGCGAGCTGGGCGCGGCGGCCGCCCAAGTATGCGACTACATCATCCTGGTGGGGCGGCGCACAGCTGCCATCGCCGAGGGAGCGCGCCAGGCGGGCTTTTCGGCCGACCGGCTGCACGTAGTGGGCTCCCTGGAGGAGGCCACGGCGAAGCTGGGTCAGCTCGTGCGGCCGGGCGACGTGGTGCTGTTCGAGAACGACCTGCCCGACCAATACAGCGAGTAAGCGTGGCGTGCGGTGCCGACCCCGCGCCCGACGGCCACGGGCTTGTGGAGCGCCGCTGGCCCCGTGGTACCCTCCAGGCGGTCACACCCATCTCTTGGCGAAGTGGTGAGGCATGAGCAAGACGCGCCTCGCGGTGATCTTCGGTAGCCGGTCGGTCGAGCACGAGGTCTCGGTCCTTACCGCGCAGCAGGTGATGGCCGCCGCCGACCCGGCGCGCTACGAGCTGGTTCCGATCTACATCACCAAGCGCGGCGACTGGGTGACCGGCCCGGCGCTGCTCGACCTGGAGACCTTCCGCACGCCCGGGCGCCTCGATGGCCTCACCCGCGCCTGCCTGGCCCCGGTGCCTGGCCAGCGGGCGCTGGTGCGGCTCGACGGCGGAGCGCTGAGCCTGCTGCGGCGCGAGCAGCTCCCCGCCATCGATGTCGTGTTCCCCACGGTCCACGGTACGCATGGCGAGGATGGTACGTTGCAAGGGCTGTTGGAGCTGGCCGACCTGCCGTACGTGGGTGCCGGGGTGGCTGCGGCGGCGGTGGGGATGGACAAGATCCTCGCCAAGGCGGCTTTCCAGGCCGCGGGTCTGCCCGTGGTCGAGGGACGTTGGTACACGCGGAGCCAGTACCAAGCGTCCCCCGACGACGTGGTGGCCGACATCGAGGCCCATCTCGGATATCCCTGCTTCGTCAAGCCGGCGGTGCTAGGCTCCAGTATCGGTGTGGCGCGCGTCACGGGCCGCGACGACCTGCGGTTCGCCCTCGAGGTGGCGTGCAGCTACGGGCGCCGTCTGCTGGTGGAGCGCGCTGTCGAGCCGCTCATGGAGATCAACTGCGCGGTGCTGGGCAACGACACCCCGATCGCCTCGGTGTGCGAGCAGCCGGTGGCTAGCGGGGCCGTGCTGAGCTTCGCCGACAAATACGAGCGCGGCCTGAAGGCGGTCGGGGCGGCCAAGGGGCCAACGGCGGAGCAGGCGGCGGGCGGCACCAAAGGTGGCATGGCGAGCATGCAGCGGATCATCCCCGCTCCCATCAGCGAGGCGCTCAGCGCGCGCCTGCAGCAGCTTGCTATCGCGGCGTTCCGTGCCATCGACGGCGCGGGCATCGCGCGGGTCGATTTCCTGGTCAGCCCGGACGAGCAGCAGGTGTTCGTGAACGAGATCAACACTATGCCCGGCTCGCTGTCGTTCTACCTGTGGGACAAGCCGCCGACCGAGCTGACATTCCCCGCACTGGTCGATCGGCTAGTCGAGCTGGCCTTGGAGCGGCACCGCGACAAGCAGCGCACCACCTACTCGCACGACACCGATCTGCTGCGGCGCGCGCCGCAGGGCCTGAGTGCCGCGGCCGCACGCCGTCGGTAGTGCGGCGCTACAGCAGGGCGAGGGCGATGCCGAACATCGCGGCCAGCATGCCCAGCGCCCAGAAGCGGACGCTCACCTGCGTCTCCGCCCAGCCCGACAGCTCGAAGTGGTGGTGGATGGGCGCCATCCGGAACAGGCGCTTGTCGTTGTTCAGCTTGCGGTAGATCTTCTGGATGATCACCGACAGCGTCTCTACCACGAACACCACGCCCACCACCGGCAGCAGCAGCCACTGCTGCGTCATCAGCGCCACCACCGCCAGCGCCGTGCCGAGGGCCAGCGAGCCGGTGTCGCCCATGAACACCTCGGCGGGATGGGCGTTGAACCACAAGAAGGCCAGGGTGGCGCCCATGACGGTGAAGGCGAAGATCGTCAGGTAGATCTGGCCCTGGAGGAACGCGATGATGGCGTACGCCAGGAACGCCAGCACGAGCAGGCTGCCGGCCAGGCCGTCCACGCCGTCGGTGATGTTCACCGCGTTGGCCGTACCCGTGATGGCGAACACCGCGAGGGGCAGGTACAGCCAGGGCGGGAGGGACAGTAGCGCCCGCGAGCCGGGGACGTAGACGCCATTCGCCCCGAGGTTGTGGTACAGGATCCAGGCGGCGATGCCGGCGATGAGCAGGAGGCCCAGCATCTTTTGGGCCGGGGTCAATCCCTCGCTCTTGCGGCCGACCAGCGTGCGGTAGTCGTCATAGGCGCCGAGTAGGGCAGCGGCGCCGAGGGTACCGAGGGGCAAGAGGATCGACAACCCGCCGATGGTGAGATTGATGGCCAACGTGACCAGGACCACGCTGCTGATGATGATCAGCCCTCCCATCGTCGGCGTGCCGCGCTTGACCAGATGGGTGTGCGGGCCCCAGGCGTTGATCTCTTTGCCCACGCCGAGCCGCGTGAGCAACCGGATGATCGGCTGCCCGAGCAGGATACCAACGGCAAAGGCCCCGATGCCCGCGATCAGGGCATAGGCCAACTCCGTACTCGCCATGCGGTAGACCCCCTCCACGCCCCGACGCTGGCCGGTTGGCAGCGCACGCAGGGGCAGCCACAGCATAGGGGAGCGGCGCGTGCGCCGCAACACCGAGTGGAGCAGTACGGTGCTGGGGACGTTACCTCCCAGGGCGGGCCGGGGCCCCCCCCACAC
>JADGHJ010000280.1 GCA_019686175.1 Chloroflexota bacterium
CAGTTGTCTATACCCCACCGGGGCAGGTCACGGGGGTGACAAGCGCGGGGGCCGGCCGGTTGCACGTCGGATGACACTATACTAACGTAAGCTTTGTACTACGGCAGCGGAGAGGGGAAGCGATGGCGACGACCAACGGCGCGCACGACGTGAAGTTCTACTTCGACCCGGTCTGCCCCTGGGCCTGGCGGACCTCGCTGTGGATCCGCGAGGCGGCCAAGGTGCGGCCCATCCACATCGAGTGGCGCCTGTTCGCGCTCGACACGGCCAATCGCGCCGCCGGCAACCCGCCGCGTGAGGTGCACCAGCAGAGCTTGATCCCGTTTCGGGTGATGGTGCTCGCGCGCCGCCAGCACGGGCCGGAGGTCCTCGACCGCCTGTACCTCGGCTTCGGACGCGCTCGCCACGAGCGCAAGGAGACGATCAACGAGGTGCAGGTGATGGAGCGCGTGCTGGAGGAGGCCGGCTTGAGCAAGGACCTCATCGCCGCCGCGCTGGCCGACCCGACCACGGAGCAGGAGTGGCAGCGCGAGCACGCCGAGGTGGCGGCGCGCGGCGCGTTCGGCGTACCGACGCTGTTGATCGACGGTGCGGCGCCGCTGTACGGGCCGGTGATCGGCAATGTGCCCGAGGACGACGCGGCCGGCGAGTTGTGGGACCATGTGCTGTGGCTGAGCCGCCAGCCGCAGTTCTACGAGCTGAAGCGGCCGCGCTAGAGCGGGGGCGGGTGACGCGCCCTGCTATACTCCCTGCGGGAGCTTGCAGAGGGGGCAACGCTGTGCTGACGCGCGAAGAGGTGGACCACGTCGCGTTTCTAGCGCGCCTGGGCCTCAGCGACGAGGAGCGCGAGCGGCTGCGCGCCGAGTTGGGCAGCATCCTCGAGTACATGCGGGTACTGGAGCGGCTGGACACCGCCGCGATCCCCCCGACCGCGCAGGTGATCCCGTTGCGCAACGTCATGCGCGACGACGTGGAGCGCCCCTCGCTGCCCGTGGCCGAGGTGCTGCGCGGCGCGCCGGCTCGCGAGGAGGACTACTTCCGCGTGGCACCCGTCCTGGAGTAGCCGGGGCGCGGCTCTGTTGCCCATCACTATGGCGCCGCCTGGCTCCTCTCCCTACCGCGGGGACGCGGCGCGAGCTGAGGACGCATGGCCGGGAGCGATAGCGAGCTGACGCAGTGGACCTTGCTCGAGGCGCGCGAGCGCCTGCGGGCGCGTGAGGTGTCCGCTGTCGAGCTGACCGAGGCGTACCTGGCGCGCATCGAGCGGGTCGAGCCCGCAGTGCGCGCCTTTCTGACCATCACGGCCGACGAGGCGCGGGCCCAGGCACGGGACGCCGACGCGCGCCGGGCGGCCGGCGAGGATGCGCCGCTGCTAGGCCTGCCGCTGGCGCTGAAGGACGTCCTGTGCACGGCCGGGGTGCGCACCACCTGTGGCTCGCGCATGCTGGAGCAGTTCGTGCCCCCGTACGATGCGACGGCGGTGGCGCGGCTGGCGGCGGCGGGCGCGGTGTTCCTCGGCAAGACGAATATGGACGAGTTCGCGATGGGCTCGTCGACCGAGAACTCGGCGTTCTTTCCCACGCGCAACCCCTGGGACATCGACCGTGTGCCGGGCGGGTCGAGCGGTGGCTCGGCCGCGGCCGTGGCGGCGCTCGAGGCGCCGGCCGCGTTGGGCACCGACACGGGCGGCTCGATCCGCCAGCCCGCGGCGCTGTGCGGCGTGGTGGGGCTCAAGCCGACCTACGGCCGCGTCAGCCGCTACGGTCTGGTGGCGTTTGCCTCGTCGCTCGACCAGATCGGGCCGTTCGCCCGCACGGCGGCCGACTGCGCGCTGCTGCTGGCGGTGCTGGCCGGCGCCGATCCGTGCGACGCCACTGCGCTGCCCGATCCGGTGCCCGACTACCTGGCGGAGCTAGCGGGCGACCTGCGTGGGTTGCGGGTGGGCGTGCCGCGCGAGTACTTCGGCAGCGGGCTGGAGCCCGGGGTCGAGGCGGCGGTGCGCGCCGCGCTCACCCAACTGGAGGAGCTGGGCGCTACCGTGGACGAGGTGTCGCTGCCGCACACCGAGTACGGCGTGGCGGTGTACTACTTGATTGCGCCGGCCGAGGCGAGCGCGAACCTCGCCCGCTACGACGGGGTCAAGTACGGCTACGCAGTGCCCGCGCCCACGCTGCTGGACGGCTACTTCCGCACGCGCGCCGAGGGGTTCGGGGCGGAGGTGAAGCGCCGCATCATGCTCGGTACCTACGCGCTCAGCGCCGGCTACTACGACGCCTACTATCTCAAGGCCCAGAAGGTGCGCACGCTGATCAAGGGCGACTTCGACCGTGCCTTCGAGCGGTTCGACGTGCTGGCCACGCCCACCTCGCCCACGGTGGCGTTCCGCCTGGGCGAGCGGCTGACCGACCCGCTGGCGATGTACCTCTCGGACGTGTGCACCATCCCGGTGAACCTGGCGGGGCTGCCAGGGCTGAGCGTGCCCTGCGGGTTCGTGGACGGCTTGCCGGTAGGGCTGCAACTCATCGGGCCGCCGCTGAGCGAGGGCCGACTGCTGCGGGTGGCCCAGCGCTACCAGGACGCCACCGACTGGCACCGGCGCTATCCTTATCTCAACGCGGAGTATTGAGCGCCCGCGAGGCAACGGGCGAGCAGATGGGCACTCGACGGAGCGAGACGGGATGAGCACGCAACTGAGTGCGTCGCGGGAAACGGCCCAGCTCGGCAAGTGGGAACCGGTGATCGGGCTAGAGGTCCACGCGCAGATCCAGACGGCCAGCAAGATGTTCTGCGGCTGCAGCGCCGCCTACTTCGACGCGCCGCCGAACTCGCACGTCTGCCCCGTGTGCCTCGGCATGCCCGGGGTGCTGCCCGTGATCAACCGCGCGGCGGTCGAGGCCACCCTGATGACCGGGCTGGCGCTCCACTGCGAGCTGCCCGAGGCCACCAAGTTCGACCGCAAGAACTACTTCTACCCCGACCTGCCCAAGGGGTATCAGATCTCGCAGTATGACCTGCCGTTCTGTCGCGAGGGCTGGCTCACCATCGAGGTGGACGGCACGACCAAGCGCGTGGGCATCCAGCGCGTGCACCTGGAGGAGGACACCGGGCGGCTCCTGCACCGCACCGACGCGCACGGGCACGCCTACAGCCTGGTGGACTTCAACCGCTCGGGCGTGCCGCTGATGGAGATCGTCAGCAAGCCCGACTTGCGCTCCGCCGCTGAGGCACGTGCCTACTTGCAGAAGCTGCACGCCATCCTGCAGGCGCTGGGCATCAGCAGCGGCCATCTAGAGGAGGGCGCGTTCCGCTGCGATGCGAATATCTCGCTGCGCCCCGCGGGGAGCCCCGACTTCGGCACCAAGGTCGAGATCAAGAACATGAACTCCTTCCGCGCCGTCTACCGCGCGCTGGAGTACGAGATCGGCCGCCAGGCGGCGCTGCTTGAGGCCGGTGAGGCGATCGTCCAGGAGACGCGCGGCTGGGTCGACGATCGCGGCGTGACGGTGAGCCAGCGCAGCAAGGAATTCGCCCACGACTACCGCTACTTCCCCGAGCCCGACCTGCCGCCGGTGTTCGTCTCGCGCGAGTGGGTCGCCGAGCTGCGCGCGCGGCTGCCCGAGCTGCCCGACGCCCGGCGCGACCGGTACATGCGCGAGTACGGGCTCAACGCCTACGACGCAGCGCAGCTGGCCGGCTCGGCCGCCGTGGCGCGGTTCTTCGAGGCCGTCGTCGCCCGCTATCCGAAGCCGAAGGTCGTAGCCAACTGGATCCAGGGCGAGGTGTTCCGGCTGCTGCCGCCGGACGGCACGCTCGATGCCACGCCGCTGCGGCCGGAGCACCTGGCCGAGATCCTCGAGCTGGTCGAGCGGGGCACGCTGAGCCAGGCGCTCGGCAAGCAGGTACTCGAGGAGACCTTCCAGACCGGCGAGCGCCCGGCGGCGATCGTCGAGCGCCGCGGGCTCACACAGATCTCCGATACGGCCGAGCTGGAGCGCGTCGTGGCTGATGTGCTGGCTAACAACCCCAAGCCCGTTGCCGACTACCTCGGGGGCAAGGAGACGGCACTGAGCTTCCTCATGGGCCAGGTGATGAAGGCCACGCGCGGCAAGGCCAACCCGAGCGTCGTCACCGAGCTGCTGCGCGAGCGGCTCCAGGCCCTGCGCGCGTAGTTGGCCCGATGCACGGCCCTCGCCTTTCGCCACTGTGAGCTGGTTAACAGACAGATCCCGGGCCAGGGGGTACAGTGCAACCAGGGACGTAGCGGTGCGCGAGGATGTCGCGCGCCAGCGGAGATTGGAGACAGGGATGTCGCAGCAGAGCCTGGCCCAGGTGATCGAGCGCTTGAGCACCGACGAGGCGTTCCGTGCCGCCGTGCAGCGCGACCCGACTACCGCCTTGCAGGGGTACGATCTCACGACCGAGGAGCGCGCGGCCCTGATCAGTGGCGACGCCGACCGGCTGGAGGCGCTGGGTGTCGATGCCCGCGTGACCAAGTTCGGCGGGACCAGCTTCTTCGACTCGGAGAACGCCAGCCCGTTTGCCTCGGGTACCGGACAGTAGCCAACGCTCAGTAGCTCCCCGGTTGCGCAACGTCCCTGCAGGGCACCTGCAGGGACGTTCGTTCCGGCTAGTGGGCCGGCCGCACGGTAGCCTATCCACGCTGGGGCAGGCGTATACTGGTCCAGAGGTGCGGCATGGCGGACGGTGGAGCGCTGGAGCGTTTCGGCACGCGCGCGCTACAGCTAGGGCTAGGCGGCGCCAGCCTGGGGCTGGGGGCCATGGCGCTCGCCCGGGCGTTGGGGCTGGTCGAGCCGCTGGCTGATTGGGCCGGCGGCCTGGGCGCGGTGCCGGTCGGCGCGCCGGCTGCCATCCCGCTGGGCGCTGCTCTGCTACTGAGCGGGGCGCTCCTCATGGCCTCGCGCCTAGTGCCGCTGGCGGCCGGCGCCCTGGCGCTGCTGACGGCGGTCAGTCTGGTCCAGGGTGGTGTGGGGTCGCTGGCCGCGATCCTCGATATCGTGCTGTGGGCCGCGGCGCTGAGTCTGGTGACGCTACCCCCTGGGCTGGGCAAGCGCTTGCCCCCCAGGTTGGCGCCGCTACTCGACCCTGCGCGCCCCGGCCCGCGCCAGGTGGTGCTGCGGCTCGGGCTGTG
>JADGHJ010000035.1 GCA_019686175.1 Chloroflexota bacterium
GCGAGATTCAACCGGTCGCGACGGATGACGGTGCTGGCCACCCGCTGCAGATCCTCGACCGTGATCTGATCCAGGATCTGGATCACCTCGTCGACCGTGAGGATCTCGTTCCGCAGCAGTTCCTGGCCGCCTAGCCACGAGGCCACTGCCCGCGTGTCCTCCATCCGCAGCTGCAGCCGGCCCTTGATGAACTCGCGCGCCTTGCGCAACTCCTCCTCGGGCACGCCGCACTTCAACCGCTCCAGCTCGTCCAGCACGGCCGCCACCGTCGGAGCGAGCTTCTTGGGATCGACGCCCGCCGAGACCACCACCGCGCCGGTGTCCTGGAAATGGGCCACGTACGAGTGCACGTCGTAGGCCAGGCCGCGGCGCTCGCGCACCTCCAGGAACAACCGCGAGCTCATCCCCTCCCCCAGGATCGAGTTGAGCACATCCAACGCGTAGCGGTCCGGATGGTTAGCCGAGAGGCCGGGCAGCCCGAGGCATAGATGCACTTGCTCCGTCCGCTTGGTCTTCAGCCCCACGCGCGGTGCCGTCTGACCGTCACGAGCGGGGAACCAGCCACCGAAGCCCGCCGGTGGCCAATCCCCCAGCAGGCGCTCCGCCGCCGCCACCACCTGGGCGTGCATCACCTGCCCGGCCACCGCGAGCACCGTGTTGGCGGGCACGTACTGGCGCGCCAGGTAGTCGCGTAGCTGCTCGCGCTCGATCCCGCGCACGGTCTGGTCGCTGCCCGCAATGTCGCGACCGAGCGGTTGCGCCGGCCACATCAGCTCATCGATCAACACGCCCACGAGGTCGCTGGGCGTGTCCTGCACCATGTGCAGCTCCTCGATGATGACCGCCCGCTCCTTCTCGATCTCCTCCGGCTGCAGCACCGAGTAGCGAAGGTTGTCCGCCAGGACATCCAGGGCCTGTTCGAAGTGAGCACTGGGCACCTTGCACCAATACACCGTCAGCTCTTTGTCCGTGGCGGCATTCATCACCCCGCCCACGCCCTCGATGGCCTCGGCGATCTCCCGGGGCGTGGGCCGGCGCTCCGTGCCTTTGAACAGCATGTGCTCCAGGAAGTGCGAGATCCCCGCCTCCTCATCACGCTCGTAGCGCGAGCCGGCCCCGACAAAAAAATTGATGCTCACCGAGCGCGTGTGTGGCAGCGTGGCGGTCACGATGCGGAGCCCGTTTGACAGCGTGGTCCGCTCGTACATCCTCACTCCATTCCCGTAATGCGACCCCGAATTACCATTTAGACGCATTCTAGCATGTCGCTTCCTACCCTCGCTAAGCGCGGCCTGGCATGTCCTCTGCATCATGCTCGCTGGGGCGGCCGCCCGGGCAGCCTGTGACTGCCGCATCCATCGGATCGTCGCGAAGTGCAGCTAAGGGAGACTGGACTCATGGCTACCGATCCACAAGCCGCTCGCACGCAGGAGGTCGTTACGCAGCCGCCCGCGCGCGCTGTGGACCGTCGCGCCGTTGACCGCGAGGCGCGCGTCGAGATTCCGCCGACCCTCAATTTAGGCCGCGATCGCGTGCGGTGGGGCGCTGTGCTCGCGGGAGTAGTCACCGCGCTGACCTCGCTCCTGCTACTGAGCCTGCTGGGCATCGCGCTCGGGCTCACCACCGTCAACGCCGGCACCGCTGCCGCCCAGGGCGCCCCGCCGCCCGACCTCGGGCGCAATCTCGGCCTGTGGGGGGCGGTGGCCGCGCTGATCTCGTTCCTGATTGGCGGCTTCGTCGCGGGCCGCGTGGCGGCCGTGTTCGATCGCGGCTGGGGGGCCCTTAACGGCGCGCTCGTGTTCCTGCTCGGCCTGCCGCTCATGCTGTGGCTGGCCGCGCAGGGCCTGGGCTTCGTGCTCGGCGCTTTTGCCCAGAGCGTGAACCTGGGCGCACCCGACGTCGGCGCCGCCATGAATCAGGCGCAGCAAGCGGCGCAGCAAGTTCCACCGACTGAGGTCGCGCGCACGGCCGAGAGCGTGCGCAACGCCGCCTGGACCGTCCTCGGCGTCTCGCTCCTCGGCCTCATCGCCGGGGCGCTCGGCGGCTACCTCGGCACCCGCCGCGAGCTCGAACTCGACCGCGCCACGGGCCGCGTGCACGAGTAGTCGCACACGCCCAGCAGTAGGTGCGGGCGCCGGGCCCCCCGCGCCCCCGCCCCGCCCGCGCCCCCCCCCCCCCGCGGGGGGGGGGGGGGGGGCCCCCCCCCCCCCCCCCCCCCACCCCGCGCTGCCACCGCCAGCGCCGAAGCAAGCATGCACCGGGACGTACTGCGGGCAACGGCCGTTCCCAGACCTGCGAGTTGGGAGGAGACGCGATGAGAGCCAGCGCACTCAAGGGCCTAGCCGTGCTGAGCATCAACGAGGGCGTGCGCTTGGGGCGTGTGGGCGACGTGCTGTACGATCCGAGGGCACGGCGGGTGGCGGCCTTCGTCCTGGAGCCCGCCGATGGCCACCGCCTCTTCGGCCGCGCGCCGCGCCAGTACGTGCTGTACGGTGCCGTCCAGAGCATCGGCGACGCCGTGACGGTCGGCAGCAGCGAGGCGGTGCTGCGCGACCAGGAGGCCACGCAGCTAGAAGACCTGGCTAGTCTCGATACCCTCCATGGCGTCAAAGTGGTCGACGCCTCCGGCAAGCTCGTCGGCGAGGTGGAGGACGTCGAACTCGACCCGCGCGACGGTTCGTTCGTCGCGCTATGCGTCCGCCATGGCGGGGTGCTCGGCCTCGGTGCCGAGACCTATGAGGTGCCCGCCGCCAGCGTCCACAGCTTTGGCCGCGACGCGGTGATGATCGAGCCGCTTAACCTCGATTCGTGACGCCGCGCCCCTCCGGGGCCTCCGGTGGACGAGGCACGTCCCAGGGCAGCGTGAAGTGCACCGTGCAGCCATGGCCGCGGCCGGGCGAAGTGGCCCAGATACGCCCCCCGTGCGCCTCGATGATCCCGCGCGCCACGTACAGGCCGATCCCCGTCCCCTCCGTTTCGGCCTCGGCCACCTCCGGCGCCCGGTAGAAGCACTCGAACAGTCGGCTCAACTCGCTGGGATCCGCGCCACGACCTTCATCGGCCACGCTCACGCGTAGCTCACGCTCGTCGCCGGTCACCGTGATCCTGATCGGCGTGCCCGCGGGTGAGAACTTCACCGCGTTGGACAGCAGATTCTCCAGCACCGCCTCCAGACGGCCGGCATCCCAAACCCCCGTGCGGCCGCTCTCCGGCCCGCGCTGCACGCGCAGCCGGGCGCGCACGCGGGGCTCCTGGCGTTCCAGCACGCGCGTTAGCACCGCGTCGAAGGTAGTGGGCGCACGGACGATCTCGAAGCGGCCCAGCCGAATGCGCGACACATCAAGCATCTCGGCCGTAAGGTCGGCCAGGCGGCTCGCCTGCGCGTCGATCTGCTCCAGCCCGCGCCGCACGCGCTCGATGTCCGGCGGCGAGGCATCGAGATACCGAGCCAGCAATTGTGCGGTCCCCTTGAGGCTGGTAAGTGGATTTCGCAGGTCGTGCGTCAGGGTCAGGAGGAACTCGTCCTTCAGGGTCTCCACGGCCAGGACCAAGGACTCCAGCCCTACCATCATCGCGCTGTCGATCGTGTCGTTGAGCAGCAGCTGCGCGGCCAGCACGTCGTCCAGCGGAATGCTCTCGGGCAGCGCGTCGCAGAACGCGCGCGAGATCTCCTGGCGCAACAGGCGAAACTCGATCACCACCTCGCGGGGCTGCAACCCCTGCTGCGTACGCGCCCCCGCGTGTTGGCGCGCGGCGTCGACCACGGCCGGATACTCCTGCGGAGGCTCCATCGCGCGGCCCTCGGCCAGCCCCGCCAGCGCATCGACGATCGCGTCGTACAGCGTGGGGATGTGATCGGCGACCGCATGCTCGCGGCGCCCCTGGTGAAACGGCTGCCGCGCCGCCGCGTCCAGCCAGCGATCGAGAATCTCGTCGCGCCGCGCGCGCAGAACCGCCACCGCGATCTCCAGGTTGGCCCGGCGGGCGTAGTGCTGGGCCCGCTGCGACGCGTCGACTTCCGGCGCTGCCATGCTCTCCTCGACCTCCCTCCAACAGCGCGTCCGAGAACGGGACGTGATCTTTCCCGAGATCCCCGAGCCGAGATCGCCTTCAGCTCCCGCCAGCTGTGTACGACGCTGTTGAGGCCCCCTGCGTCCACCTGCTGCCGCAGCCCCGGGCGGCCGGCACAAAAGAACCCCTTCTCCCCTGGAGTCGCAGCTGGGCCACAGCCGCACCTCCGCGTTAGCTGGCGTCGTCAGGGGTGGTTGCTACGCGAGCGCAGCGGCCCTCGCCGTGGAGGCCCGATGCTCCGACGCGTCGCACCTGCCAGTGTACACGAAATAGCACGGTCGTACGGAGCCAGATCGTGAAGGCGAGGGGCACGACCGAGCCATGGCTGGCAAACAGGTCGGCCCCCACGCGGAGGCGGCCAGCACGGGAGCGCCTTCGATCCCGCGCCGGCCCCGGGACCGCCACGACTCAGCCGGTCGCGCCGCCGCCATCCAGCGGCAGCACTAGCACGAACGTGCTGCCCCGGCCTGCGCCAGGGGCCTCCGTCCACACATCGCCCCCATGGGCACGGGCGATCTGCCGCGCGAGATACAGTCCGAGGCCCAAGCTGGTCGAGTTTGGGCCGCTGGCGAACGGCTCGAACAGGCGCGGCGCGACCTCCGCGGGAACGCCCGGGCCGGCGTCGGTGATGGTGAGCAGGGCCCGTGGCCCCTCGGGGAGCGACTCGATCCCCACCCGCAGCCAAACCACCGCCGCCGGGGGCGAGTAGCGGACCGCATTGGCCAGCAAGTTCTCCACCACTTGCTGCAGCAAGTCCCGGTCTCCCCGCACCACGACCGCGGAGCCTGCCTGTACCTCGATCCCGGTGTCATCGGTCCGGAACTCCTCCGCGGCCTCGCGTGCCAGCGCCACCAGGTCCACCGCCCGCGGGCGGACGGTGAACAACCCCTGCTGCAAGCGGGTCGTATCCAGTACGGCCGTGATCACCCGATTCAACCGCCGGGCCGCTCGGGCCACCTCGTCGGCGTGCCGCACATACTCTGGCCGCTGATCGCGCAGCGCCCGCTGCCGCAGGAGCTGGAGATGCCCCAGCAGCGGCTGGAGGTGATTGCGCAGATCGTGCGCGGCCACCGTGACCAGTTCCTCGGCGCGGTGCTCCCAATTGGCCTCCGCTTGCTGCTCCTCCCACGCCGCACGCTGGGCCAGCAGGCCGATCCAACGAGCGGCGGTCGCGAGCAGCCGGCGGTCGGCCTCGGTGAATGCCTGAGGCCCGTCTGACACGGCCACCAGCACACCTCGGCTCTCCGGCCCCAGCTCCAATGGTGCGGTGATCCTCGACCTTGCCGCATCCTCGGGCGCCGTTCCACCCGCGCGCTCCATGCCGATCGAGCGCTCCGCGCCCGCTACTCCTTGGCCGCTCGCGCCGACGTCCGCGGCCCTATCGGCCTCCAGGAGGCACGCGTACACCCGATCGGCCCCCATGGCTTTGGCTACCAGACTGCAGGCCTCCTCCATAGTCCGCTCGGGACTCGGCGCTCGCAAGGCCAGCAACTGCTCCACCAGGGGCACCAGCCGGCTCGCCGTGCCCGAATCAGGATGCGCGGTCGTGTCCACTGCCTCGCCCAACACGCCATTAGCGCTGTTGCCAGTGATGCCCGCCGCAGCTCTGGATACCGTCTCATCACCTACCGAGATCGGTTCTCGTCGCGGCTCGGACTGACCGCTCTGCGGGTGCATTGCTCCCCCTGACCCAACGGAACTACGAGACGGAAGCATCAGGGTGATTATGTCAGAGGCCCACCGGAAACTCTGTCCGCTATCTGACCAAATGTCATAGTTGGACCGAATACGTTTTGCAGATAGTTTGTCAACCATCCGACATAGTGTTCGATCGGACGCATCTTACGAAAGCCAGGAGAGCAATACGCTATCATTGCGGATATATATGTGCGCGAGGTCGTAGAGGGTTAGAGCTCACTACAGCTCTGCTAGTACGCAGATATTGTCGGTAACGTCGCTGAATTCCGTACTGTGCTTAACGGCGGCGATCACCGCACTGAACTTCTCCTGCCGATCCTGCATGCGGCGCCTAATGTTGGGTAGCCTGAAGTGGAGAGTTCCCATGGCCGGTCCACAGGGTCGCCCAGGCCCCGGCCATAACCGTCTGCTGGCCATCCTGCCGCCAGCATCGCGTGAGCGGCTTCTGGCATCGTGCGAGCTTGTAAATTTGGAAATGCACTCCATTCTGGTCCGCGCCGGAGATCCTATTGACTACGTGTACTTCCCGCAGAGCGCCGTGATCTCGCTCCTGATCATGATGGCCGATGGTTCCAGCGTCGAGTCGGCCACCATCGGCTTCGAGGGCATGGTAGGCGCTCCCCTGGTTCTCGGTGACGAGGTGAGCCCGTACGACGTGACCGTCCAGCTTGGGGGTGACGCCCTGCGTATCCCTGCCGCGTCGTTCCGCCGGTTGATGGACGAGGATCCCACGCTGCGCTCCGTGCTCCTGCGTTACGTGGAGGTGCTGCTCGTGCAAATGGCGCGCAACACGGCCTGCAACCGCCTGCACGACCTAGAGGAGCGGCTGGCGCGGTGGCTGCTGCATATCCACGACTGGGTGTGGGCGAACCGCTTTCCGCTCACCCACGAGTTCGTCGCTCGCATGCTCGGCGTCCGGCGGCCTAGTGTCACGGTGGCGGCGCGTTCCCTGGCGCGGGCGGGGCTGATCCAGTACCGGCACGGCCGGGTGACGATCCGCGACCGCGAGGGGCTGGAGGACGTCGCCTGCGAGGACTACGTGATCGTTCGCGACGCGTTCGAGCGCCTCCTTCCGCTGCCGCCGGAGTCCACGTAACCTCCGCCGGCCGCGTGAGCGACACCGTCCCTGTCGATGCCCCACGGCCCCACGCCGTGCTCGACCCTCGCCTGCCCTGGCCGTTCCGCGGGCCGCTGTGCTACCTTCCCCCCCGAGACGGCCAGCCCGCCGCGCGGCATCTCCGGACGCCGGCGGCAGCGAGCGGGGGGTAAGGCAGGATGGCAACCAACGGACGTCTGGCCGGGCGCGTGGCGATCGTGACGGGCGGTGGCAAGGGGATCGGCGCCGTGTACACCGCCGGTCTCGCGCGCGAGGGGGCGCGCGTCGTGGCCGCCGACATTGACGAGGCCGCGGCGGAGGCCCAGGTCGCTCGCCTGCGCGCCGAGGGCGCCGACGCCCTCGCCGTGCGCGTCGACACCGCCGATGCGGCCAGCGTCGAGGCGATGGTCCGCGCCGCGGTGGATCGCTTCGGCGGGCTCGACATTCTCGTCAACAATGCCGCGCTGTACACCGCGCTGCTCCCCAAGCGCCCCTTCTGGGAACTCGACGAAGCGGCGTGGGACCGCGTGCTGCGCGTCAATGTCACCGGCCTGTGGCTGTGCGCCCGC
Source organism: Chloroflexota bacterium (assembly GCA_019686175.1). Lineage (GTDB taxonomy): Bacteria > Chloroflexota > UBA6077 > UBA6077 > JAJPHF01 > JADGHJ01. Next base: position 7,435 of record JADGHJ010000035.1, read on the forward strand.
GCCGCGCTCCCGCACCTGCGCGCCAGCGGCCGCGGTCGCATCATCAACATCTCCTCGGCCACCGTGATGGCGGGCACGCCCGGGTTCCTCCACTACGTCAGCTCCAAGGGCGCTGTCATCGCCCTGACGCGGGCCATGGCCCGCGAGGTGGGCGACTTCAACATCACCGTCAACGCCATCGCGCCGGGCCTCACCGCCAGCGAGACCGGCAAGGCCGTCCAGAGCCAGGAAGAACTCGAACGCCCCGTCGCGCAGCGCTGCCTCAAGCGCGTGCAGGTCCCCGAGGACCTGGTCGGCGCCGTGGTCTTCCTCGCCTCCGACGCCGCGGCCTTCATCACGGGGCAGACGCTCGTGGTCGACGGTGGCGCGGTGTTCCACTAACGTCCCCCCCTGGGGTCGTTGGCGCGCATCCCCGCTCTTTGCCCTCTGATCGGTGCGCGACATCAGTCGATGCGGAGCAGCCGGCGGGCGGTGGGTGTGGATCAGCTTGCGGGCGACGCGGGCGTCCAGGGCTCCGCGCGGGGCGCGAACATCGGGCGATCGGCCGGGACCCCCTGCTCGACCAGCAGGTACGTCTCACCACCTAGCACGTAGCGCAGCGGGTCCGCGGGATCCGACGCGCAGGTCGCGGGCGGCAGCACCAGGGCGTAGTCGCCGCGCGGCGTGGGCGTGACCGGCTGCGTATCGCCCGCCGCATTCACCACTTCGGCATGCTCCCCCGCCTGCGGCAGCAGCGCCACCACCGGAAACGGCGCGGCGTTCCACAGGACGGTGGTGCGCTGGCCGTGGGGCCGGGCCACGACGACAGCCTCGGCCGAGGCGCCGGGGAAGTACTGGGCGCTGCCCGCATCCTGAAGGTAACGCACGGCAGTTTGATACGCGACGAAGGCGGGTCGCAGCGTGCCGTCGGCCCGCGCCAGCCCAGCTCGCTCGGCCCACTCGCGCGGCAGCAGCGCTTCGGGGTGGGGCGTGTCCTGCGCCTTGGCGATAGAGACCTGGTCGGCGCCGCCCGCCAGGCCCAGTGCGAACGCCTGCACGATGAAGGAAGCCTGATCGCCGAGGGCGCACGGGCCAGGATCCGAGCCATCACCGTCGGCACTCCCGCCTTCCGCCGGCCGTATGGCCGCCTCGCCGACCCAGATCGGCTTCGCGAAGCCCTGGGCGCGCATCAGATCGCGATACAGTCGTGGCGCGTGGTACAGCGCGCGCGGGTCCGCGTATAGGTGCAAGGTGGCGACGTCGAAGTAGTAAGCGTGCTCGGCGGCGGTCGGGTCGGCGGCGATCCGGGTGAGCAGGCGCTCGAAGTACTGCGGCCGGCCGGCGCGGAAATCGTGCCAATAAGTCAGGCCCGCGAGGTGTACTTGGGCCTGCGGATTGGCATGCTTGATGGCGCGGTAGGCGGCACGCAGCAGCGCGTAGTAGTCGTCCACGCTGCCGAGCCATGCGAGCCGGGCCGGATCCACCTCCTCGGGCAGAAGATCGGGGTCTCTCCAGATCACCCAATCGTCCACCCGCCCCGCGTAGGTCCGGGCGACCGTGGCAGCGAAGCGCGCCCAATAATTGGTGGGGTCGTCCCATGGCCGATCGATGTTGCGGGGCACCGCGCGCACTCCCGCGCTCGGGTCGCGCGCCGCCCAGCTGGGCGTGCCCAACAGCAGCCCCACCAAGCGGTAGCCGCGCTCGCGCTGCTGGTCCAGCCAGTCCAGCGGGAAGGCACGGGTGTCGAGTCCCTCAGGCCCATCGGGCTGTAGCACGGGCCAGGGGAACACCAACCGCTGGACCCGCGCACCGAGCGCCCTGTCCAGCTCGCGATCGCCCAGCCGGAACGCCTCGACCAGGCCGAAACGTGGGTCCGCACTGCTCACGGCGGGCAACGGCACGATCGACTGCCAGCGCGGCAGCGGCGGCACGATCACGTAGGGCAGCCAGGGCGGAGCGCCGGCAGGAGCCACCGACTGGATCTCGGGCGGGATCCCGATGTAGGGTGGCGGCGCCGCGGCGGGCGTGGGCGGCGCTGGAAGCAACTCGTCCAGCTGGGCAGGCGAGACGCGAGACGGCGTGCTCACGGGGCGCGCAGCCGGGGTGGGGGTGGCTGCCACTGGCGGCATCGGTCTGGACGCCGGATCTGGGCCCGAGGCACGCGCGCGCGCCGCGGGGGAATCGGCGGCCAAGGCGCCCGCGAGCCGGGCGTCGGGCCGCGGGCTGAGGGCCAGGTAGTCGCCAGCGACCCAGCCGATGGCTACCCCGGCATCGTAGCGTACGCGATACCATGCATACTCCCCCGCGAGGACGGGGCCCTCGACCACCTCGATCCGCGCGCCCTCGGGCAAGACGGCACGCGTGTCAGCGGTCAGGTCCGGCGCGCGCCGCACGCGTAGCCCGGCCGCGCCGGTGCCCGCCACCAGCGCCGGCCCGTGCAGCGGACCGCCGCCTGGCACCGTACTCGCTCCCAGCGGCACGAGGAAGGCGGCGGCCGCCCAGCCGGTCTGCTGCCCGGCCGGGTAGCGCACCTGGTACCAGGTGTACCCGCCGGCGGCCAATGGGCCCCCGACGATCTCCACCGGGGTGCCCTCGGGCAGCACCGCGTCCACCTCGGCGATGGGGTCGGCCCCGGCCCGCACACGGAGGCCCTGCCCTGCCGTGCCCGTCACTTCCGCGGGGCCGCGGGGTGGAGCTGACGCCGTCTGCTGATCGAGCTGCGCGACGGCATCGCTGCGACCGACCACCAACGCCGTGGGGAGCAGAACCAAGCCGACTACCGCCGTGACCAGCCGCCGTCGCACGCCGCCCTCCGCCTGCCCGAACACCACAACCCCTTGTGGGTACGACTCCACCCGTATACAGCCGGTAGTGTAACACGGTTGTGATGGTCATCGTGCAGGTCTCGGGCGACGGTCTGCGCGGGGAGCCCGCTTGCGTATTCCCCGACAGGCGACGGACGAGTGGGTACTATGTGGGGGAGGGGGGCGCTGTCGCGCGGCCGGTGCGCTGCTGCGGCGGCGCCGGACGGCGCGGGGAGGGTCGCGATGGAGGGCTCCTTCCGCCTCGGGCGAATCGCGGGCATCGAGATTGGGGTCCACGCGAGCTGGGTGATCGCCTTTGGCGTACTCACTTTCTTCCTGGCGCAGAGCTTCGGCGACCTGTTCCCGCGCTGGTCGTCCGCCACCCTGTGGCTCACCGCGGCGGTGGGCGCTTTGCTGCTGTTCGCCTGTGTGCTGATCCACGAGCTGAGCCACGCGCTGCTGGCGCGCGCGCGTGGCATGAGCGTGGGTGGCATCACCCTCTTCGTTTTCGGCGGCGTCACGAGCATCCACAGCGAGGCGGAGCGGCCGGAAGACGAGTTCTGGATGGCGCTGGTGGGGCCGCTGGCCAGCTTCGCCCTGGCCGCGACGGCCTGGCTGCTGGTCCAACGGTTCGCCGCCGCGTGTGGCGGGTTGTTCGGGGGGTGGCCGGGCCGGGGCTGCACGCCGACCGGCGCGCTGCTGGTGTACCTCGCCCAGGCCAACCTCCTGCTCGGGCTGTTCAACCTGATCCCGGGCTTCCCGTTAGATGGTGGCCGCGTGTTGCGTGCGCTCGCGTGGGGCGCCTTCGGCGACTTGCGCCGCGCTACCCGCCTCGCTGTGCGGCTGGGACAAGGGGTGGCGTATGTGTTCATCCTGCTGGGGATCGTGGTGGGGCTGCGCGGCGGGCTCGAGATGCTGGCCCACGGCATCTGGCTGGCCTTCATCGGCTGGTTCCTGCTCAATGCGGCCGAGGCCAGCGAGCGACAGCTTGCGTTGCGGATCGCTGGACCGGCGAGCACGCTACCGGCGGCGCAGCGGCCGGCGCGCGTCCCCACGGTAGCCGAGGCGATGCGCGCCCCGGTGCTCGTGTCCGCCGATGCTACGGTATATGACGCGCTGGAGAGGATCCTGGCGGCCCCGGGGGCGCGGGCGGCCCTGGTGGTGGACCACGGCCGCCTCGCGGGGCTAGTCAGCCTGGCCGATCTCCATCGGGTCCCGCCACTGTGGTGGAGCGCGACGCCGCTGCGCCGGGTGGTGGTCCCCGTCGAGTCCGTGGTGGCGGTCGGCCCCGACACGCCGCTGCACGAGGCGGTGCGCTTGCTGGCGCTGCGCGACCTGAACCAGGTGCCCGTACTGCGGGACGGAACCCCGGTCGGGCTACTCACCCGCGCCGATGTGCTGCACTATCTCCACCGCCAAGATTCCGCCCCGGTGGCCTAGCGCCGAGCGAGGCCGCTCACGAGCCGGCAGCAGCGGCCGGCGCCGGGCTCATGCCGAGCTGGCTGAAGGCCGCGCCGAGCTGCGGGTCCCGCTCGGCGATCTCGGCGACGGACAGTCCAGCGCTGCGGTCGGGCGTGAGCGGCTGGGTACCCGACGGCAGCTCCACGACCACATCGGGCGTGATGCCGCTGTCGCGGATCTTGCGGCCGTCCGGGGTGAGCCAGTAGGCGAAGCCCAGCAGCAGCGTAGAGCCGTCGCGCAGCGGCCACGAGCTGAGCACCGTGCCCGTGCCGAACGTCCGCACCCCAACGATGGGGCCACGGTGGTGGTCCTGGATCGCGCCCGCGAACACCTCGGAGGAGCTGGCGGACCCGTGGTTGACCAGGACGACTAGCGGCACGTCGGTCGCGCTGCCGCCCTTGAGCACCGGGTACGGCTTGCGGTTGCCGTCGCGGTCCTCTTCGAGCAGGACGTTGCCCTCGGCCAGGAACTCGCTGCTCACCGCGATAGCCTGCGTGAGCAACCCGCCCGGGTTGTTCCGCACGTCCATGATCACGCCCCGCAGGCCCTGGGCCCGTGCCTCCTCGACGCGGCGCCGGATGTCACGTGCGGCGCCCTCCGAGAACTGAGCCAGGCGGATGTACAGGACCCCCTCGTCGGGGAAGTACCGCGCCGTGACCGCGCGCAAGGAGATCTCGTCGCGGGTGATCGTCAGCTCGATGGGCGTCTCGACCCCGGCGCGCTGAATGGTGAGGCGTACGGGAGTGCCCTTGGGGCCGCGCACGCGCCGGATCACCTCTTCGAGCGGCATCGCGGCGGTATCCTGGTCCTCCACCGCGAGCAGCACGTCGCCGGGCTCGATGCCGGCGCGCTGCGCGGGCGTACCATCCATCGGGGCCACAATCACGGGGCGATCGTTCTGGACGCTGATCTCGGCCCCGATCCCCCCGAAGCTCCCGCGCAAGTTGGCCTGCTGCAGCTCCCGCTCGGTACTGGTCAGGAACTGCGTGTGGCCCCGATCACCCAGCGTGTCCAGCATGGCGCGGATCGCCGCGTACGCCATCTCTTGCGGCTTGATCGCGGCCTTATCGACGTAATGCTGGGTGATGATGGAGTAGGCTTGGCTGACTAGCTCGATCTCCGAGGCCCCGGTGAGCGGCCACACCAGCGCCCGCACCCGGTCGCCGGTGAGCACCCCCAGCAGATACGCGGCGATGATCGCCAGCACCAGGCCGCGCAGCACACGGCCGGTGTGCGGAGGCGCGCCGGGAGGGGAAGGCGCCCGCATACGCCTACTCCGTGCTAGGTGCGGCCGGCCCGCTCGGATGGACCGGTCGGCCGGCGGTGGCGCGTGCTGCGGCCAGCATGGCGCCCGCGCACAGGCCGATGCTCCCACCGACGACCGCCCAGCCCGGTGTGCTGCTGACTAGCTCGAGGCCGAACCCCAGCGCCGCGCCGAGTACGCCCACGACCAACGTGATCGCCCACGTTTCCAAGGTGACCCGCAGCATGGCCTTCGTCGCTACCCTTTCGCGTCCCCACCGGGCGAATGTTAACTATAGGGTACCTTGCGGCCACGTATAGCGTCGAGCCACGCCCCGCGCTACACTTCGATGCCTACCTGGCCGCGCTCGACCAGCACCTGCGGCGCGCTGTCCCCTTCGACCTCGATGTAGATGCGCCCCTGCTGCGCTCGGATATGGAGGTCAACGCGGCCGCCCAGCACCTCGAGCCGTCGCAGGCGCACGAGCGCGATATCCAGTGGCAGGCGGGGGCGCAGCAGCAGGCGGCGGTGCGCCGGGTCGGGCTCGAGGCCGAGCAGCGCCTGCAGCAACAGGAAGACCGCCCCCGCCGCCCACGCTTGGGGACGACAGGAGACGGGGTAGTCGGCGGGCAGCGAGTGATAGTGTCGGTCGCGGGTGAACCCGCAGTACAGCTCCGGCAGCCGGTACTGCGGGAAGCGCAAGCCGGCCTCGATGACCTGCGCGGCCACCGTCTCCACCGCGTCGGCGAAGCCGTAACGCCGCAGGCCCGCGACGATCAGCGCGTTGTCGTGCGGCCACACCGAGCCGTTGTGATAGCTCATGGGGTTGAAAGTCGGCTCGTGGCTGCTCAGGGTGCGGATCCCCCAGCCACAGAGCATGTCCGGGGCCAGCAACCGCTGCACCACCCGCGCGGCGCGCTGCTGCTCGATGAGGCCGCACCATAGCAGGTGGCCCACGTTCGAGGTGACCGCCGGCACCGGCTGCTTCGACGCGTCGAGCGCTTGAGCGTAGTAGCCTTCGCTCTCCACCCAGAAATCCCGCTCGAACCGCTCGCGCAGCTCCTCGGCCTCGGCGCGCAGCGCGGCGGCACGGTCCAGGTCGCCCCAGTGCTCGAACAGTGCGGCCGCCGCCTGCTTGGCCGCGTAGACGTAGCCCTGCACCTCGCACAGCGCGACGGGCGGCTCGACGGGCCGGCCATCCCGGTACGAGACGGCGTCGGGCGAGTCCTTCCACCCTTGGTTACGGATGCCGTGGGTGGAGCGCGTGCGGTACTCCACGTAGCCGTCGCCGTCGAGGTCGCCGTAGCGATCGATCCAGTGCAGCGCGGCCTCGACGTGGGGCCGCAGGCGCGTCGCGAACGCCCAGTCGCCGGTCCACCGCACCAGCTCGCCCAAGACGATCAGGAACAGGGGCGTGGCGTCCACACTGCCGTAGTAGGGGCCGAACGGCACCTCGCCGCGGGTCGCCAGCTCGCCCATGCGGATCTCGTGCAGGATCTTGCCGGGCTCCTCGTCGCGCCAGTCGTTCACCTCGCGGCCCTGGTGCTCAGCCAGGAACAGCAGCGTGCCCCGGGCGATGTCGGGGTTCAGCATGAGCGTCTGGTACGCGGTGATCAGGCTGTCACGGCCAAACGGCACGCTGAACCAGGGAATCCCTGCCGTGGGCAGCAGCCCGGTGGGCAGCCGGTTCATCAGCAGCCGCAGGTCCCCCTGGCTCTGCCGGAGCAGGTGGTTGAGCGTCTCATGGTCGGTACTGATCTCGGTGCACTCGGCGTCCCATTGACGATACGAGGCCCGGATGGCCCGGTAGGCCTCATCGAGCGGCGGTGGTGTGCTTGTGGCGCTGCAGCCCAACGGTGCGGCAGCGGCCGCTGCGGGCACGATCTGCACCCCGATGCTCAGGGTCAGCGAAATCGGCACCTTGGGCGGCAGCTCCAGCTCGAACACCGCGTGCGCCACGGGCGGCTGGATCGGCACCTCCACGCGCGGGTCGCCGTGCCCGCTGATCCCCTCCACGGCGCGGGGCGACGGTTGCACCGCGGGGGTGGGCTCCACCACCTCCAAACGCGTGGGCGCCGGCTCGAATCGCACGACCGTGCGGCGCTCCACACCGTCGAGGCCCCGATACGCCAGCCACAGCTCGGTGTCGCACAGCAGTGGGGTGGCGATCGTGCCATGGCGCTGCCGCACGGCGTAGCCCCGCACGTCGAACATGTCGCGGAAATCGGACGCGAAGCAGAGCCGCACCGTGGCCCGCACGGGGAACGGATTGTAGTTGAAGAAGCCGATGCGCTCGTGCAGCCCGTCGAACAGGAAGCGGTTGCGCCGGATGCTGATGGAACGCGCCGGCAGCGCCTGCCCGTTGGGGAGCACCGCGGCAGCGTTGGCCAGTTGGAGGGTGGTCATGAAGTTCAGCTCGCCGGCCGCCGATAGCAACACCGGCGCGAACTCATCGATCGTGAGCTGGTAGAGGCTCAAAAACCGTGTGTCGCGATAATACAGCCCCTGGCCATCGGCCATCGCGGCGGAGACGTTGCCCTCGCGATCACAGACCAGGAAGGCCTCGTTCTCTTTGATGACGATATGTTGGCCGTTCACGCCGGGCCTAGTCCCCACTGGTCGCCGGACCGGCATCCCAAGCGCGCGCCGCCGCGCTCGCGCGGCCCCGACGCTAGAAAGGAGTATAGCAGTCCCTACCGAGAGGGTTCCCGGACGCCCCGGCGTATAATCGGCCGCCACCAGACGTGGCTCCGCCCAGCAGGGCCGATGAGAGAGGTGACGCACCATGGATCTCGGACTCGCGGGCAAGACGGCGATCGTAACGGGTGGCGGTACGGGCCTGGGCCGGGCTATCGCCGCCGCGCTGCTACGCGAGGGGGCCCAGGTAACGATCGCTGGCCGCCGTGCGGACGTGCTGGAGCGTGCCGCCGCCGAACTGGCCTCCCTGGGGCCGGTGCTGGCCGTGCCCACCGATGTGCGCGACCCGAGCCAAGCGACCCAACTCGCGGCGCGTACAGAGGCGCGCTTCGGGGGAATCCACATCCTGGTCAACAACGCGGGCGCCAGCATGCCCAGTGCCTGGGACGAGATGGACGAGGCGGCTTGGCGCGCCGTGCTCGACGGCAAGTTCTACGGGTTCGTGTGGTGCATCCGCGCGGTGCTACCCGCGATGCGGCGCGTCGGCTGGGGCCGGATCGTCAACATCAGCGGGCTGTTCGGTCATGAGCCCACGCCGACCAATGTGGCCCAGGGCGTGAGTCTGGCCGCGGTCGCGAACCTCACCAAGACGCTGGGGCAGACGCTCGCCCGCGAGAACATCCTGGTCACCGCGGTCTGTCCGGGACCGTTCGAGACCGAGCGACATCAAGCGACGGTCGCCCGCACGGCGCGGCTGCGCGGGATTAGCGAGGCAGAGGTGCGCGCGGCGCGGCTCGCCAGCGTCCCCATCGGGCGGCTAGGGCGCCCCGAGGAGCTGGCCGACGTCGTGGCCTTTCTGGCCTCGGAGCGCGCCTCGTATATCACGGGCAGCACGGTGTACGTGGACGGTGGCGAGCGCCGCGGGATCTAGAGCAGGCTCGGAGTGGTCGGGCCGATCGCCGCCATGCATGGCAGGTCCGTCTTTCAGGGCCATGGCTCAACCCGCTTGCAACAGGCTGTAAGCCCACCGCGTGGGCAAGCTCACGGCTGCGAAGTGACGCCGCTCACGGCGTCCGCCGACCTCGGCGCGCTACGCTCGTCCCCGGGCGTGGGGCACACGACACCCCCGCGACGGTGGAGGAGGACACGATGCGCTGGCCGACCTGTTGCAGCACCCGCAGGCTGATGTTGAGCCTGGCGCTCCTCGCTAGCAGCGTGCTGCCCGCGGGGCCGGCGGCCGCCGCGCCGCTCTCGGCGGTCGAAGCCCAGTATCCCGACATCCACGGCACGGGGACCATCACGTACGGTGGGCCCGGTTATGCCCACGGCTACGGCGACAGCTACGGCGGCTACGGCGCCTCGCCCTCCGCACCGCAGCCGTTCGCTCCGACACCAGCCGGCACGACGCTGTACGCGCCGCTGCAGTACTATCATCAGTTCCATCCAGGGTACCCGTACGGGTGCCCTGGCGTGTTTCCGTGCTAACCGGTGCTCGGGCCCGCAGGCACTACTGGCCGTCTAGGAGGCGCCGGGCGGCCTGCAGGTATTGCAGGTCGACGGCGCTCTCCAGGTCGGCGCGCTGGGGGATGTGGCCCTGGGCGACCCAGAGCGCCTGATCTCCTTCGAGGGAGGCCATATTGAGGCCGCCGTTGGGCTCCAGGCCCGTGGGTACCATCGCGGGATAGATTGCCAGGTCCTTGATCGGCGTGTACTCGGCCAGGATACGGTACATGGCCGTCTTGTCCCCGCTGCCGTGTAGGACCTCGCGATAGTAGTCGCGCGCGCCGCGAAGATAGGCGACGAGCCAGCGCACAGCGGCCTCCGGCGCGCGCTGCGGGAACTCCGGGGAGTAGAGCATCACCGTGATCTGGTGGTTGGGATATAGCTCGTCGGCACCCTTCCAGCGCTCGCCGGCACCTGTCTGCCGCGCGTAGGCGACGAACGGCTCGGTCATCAGCGCGGCGTCGATCACCCCATTGCCCAGGGCCACGACCATGTCCGGGAACGCCAGCAGGGAGGTCTCGACGTCGGCTTCTGTCAAGCCGCCGCGGTCGAGGATGCGGTAGAAGTACGGCCCCAGCGCGCTGGTGAGACTGGGGGTGGCGATGCGCAGGCCGCGCAGGTCCGCAAAGTCGCGCACCCGGCCGCTGTCCACGAGGTCCTTGCGGACCACGAACGCGGACGAGGCGAAGCCGGGCTGCGATTGGGTCATCCCGGCGACGATCTTCAGTTGGAGGCCGCGGGCAATGGCGCTGAACATCCCAGCGCTGACGCCCCCTGCCCCCACATCGACCTGGCCTGTCGCGAGCGCGGGGATCGTGCGCTCCCCGGTATCGAACTTCTCGAAATGGACCTCGATGCCCTCCTCTTGGAAGTATCCCCGCGCGTGGGCCACGTAGATGCCCGCGTTGGCGACCGTCGGCACGTCCCCGAGCCGCACCGTGACGGGAGGCTGGAGCGGGGTGCGCTGCGCCGTCGAGGTGGCGGGTGCTGGCGATGGGTTGGCCGCGGTGGCGGCTGGCGCAGCGCTGGGCGGCGCTGGGGCGCTGGCCGACGGTGCACCCGACGCGCACGCGACCGCCAGGCTCACGGCGAACACACTAATGGCCCAGCGCAACCCGTGCATGCGTCCTTCTCCTTGCGACTCCGGTAGCCCCTGAGCCGGCTCAACGCGTCGCCGGCTCGGGACATGCTAGGGCCTCTGTGATGCGGCTATTCTAGCGGAGGAATGCGCGGCGCAACATGGATGGCGACCCCGGCTCGCCCGACGGGAGGCACGATGGAATTCAGCGAGCTGGCCCGGGTGTTCCAGGCCATCGAGGCTACACGACGGCGGCTGGAGATCACCGCCCTGCTGGCCGACCTGTTCCGACGTGCACCCGAGGACGCCGACATCCTGCCTTACCTGTTGCAAGGGCGATTGGGACCACCATACGCGACGCCCGACCTGGGGATGGACGAGCGCCGCATCGCCCAGGCACTCGCGGAGGCCACGGGGACCGAGGTCGAGGAGGTGTGGCGGCGCTACGGGGAACTGGGCGATCTGGGGCTGGTCGCCGAGGCCCTGCTGCCGACCACGGGAGAGCCGGTCACGGTGCGCGCCGTGTTCGCCGACCTACGGGCCATCGCGGCGGCGAGCGGCAAAGGCGCGCAGGAGCGGAAGATCGCCCTGTTCCGCGACCTGCTGCGGCGCCTGGGGGCACGGGCCGCGCGCTACGTCGTGCGCATCGCCCAGGGGCGCCTTCGCCTACAAGTCGGCGACGCCACCATCGTCGACGCGCTGGCCGCGGCCTGTGATGGCGCGCCGCGCGCTCCGATTGAGCGCGCCTACGCGCTCAGCGCGGACCTGGGCCTCGTCGCTCGCACCCTGCTGGCCGATGGTCCCGCCGCGCTCGCTCGGATCCACCCCACGCCGGGGCGCCCCGTCCTATCGGCGCTGGCCGAGCGGCTGCCCACCCCCCAGGCGGTGATCCAGAAATTGGGCCGCGTGCTGGCCGAGCCCAAGTACGATGGCCTGCGGCTCCAGGCGCACAAGCGCGCCGAGCAGGTCTGGCTGTTCAGCCGGCGGCTGGAGGATCTCACCCACGCCTTCCCGGACATCGCGCGGGCCGTGCGCCAGCAGGTGCGCGCCGACGAGGCGATCCTCGACGGCGAGGCGGTCGGCTACGACCCGCGGCGCCAGCGCTTCCTACCGTTCCAACAGACGGTGCGGCGCCGCCGCAAGCACGGCGTGGAGGCCATGGAACTCCTGTTTCCCCTGCGCTACTACGCGTTCGACCTCCTGTACCTGGACGGTGCCGACTACACGTCCCTGCCGCAGGAGGAGCGCTCGCGGCGCCTCCGTGACATCCTCCGCGAGCAACCAGAGGGTATCCTGCACGTCGCGCCGCAGCTCGTCACCGCCGACGCCGCCGAGTTGGGTCGCTTCTTCGACGAGACGGTGGGCCGAGGGTTGGAGGGCCTGGTCGTGAAGCGGCCCGACGCGCCCTACCACGCGGGGGCTCGTGAGTTCAACTGGGTCAAGCTCAAGCGCGGCTACCAGCGCGCGCTAGCGGACACCTTCGACCTAGTGATCGTGGGCTACGACCGCGGCCGCGGTAAGCGCGCCCGACTGGGTATCGGCTCGCTGCTGTGCGCGGTCTACGATCCCGAGCAGGACCGCTTCCGGACCGTGAGCCGCGTCGGCTCGGGTCTGAGCGACGACGAGTGGGTAGAGCTGCGCGATCGGCTCGACGCCGTGCGCGTGGACGCGCGGCCGGGGCGAGTCGAGTCGCTGATCACACCGGACGTCTGGGTGGAGCCGACCTACGTGGTAGAGGTAATCGCCGCGGAGATCACGCGTAGCCCGCTGCACACCTGTGGCAAGGTCGACGCCCAGCCCGGCTTCGCGCTGCGCTTCCCGCGCGTGGCTAGTATCCGCTTCGACCGTCGTCCCGAGGATGCGACTACCGAAGCAGAAATCGTGCGCCTCTACAGCTTGCGAGCCTAGCGTGGTACACATGATGCTCAACTGCCCTTAAGGGCAGCGACTGCCGAGCGAGCCAACCGAATGCGAGGCGCAGCAGGGCATGGACGTTCGCTCCCCTCGGGGTGAAAGGGAGCGCAATGACGATCGGTCGTCTTCACACGTGGCAGGCGCTAGCAAGCGGCCGGAGGCACCTGTTCCCTAGCGCTTGCTCCTAGGTGTTCGGAGCCCTTGGAGCGACGGTCTCTGCGGTGCGGGCGTTGGGACCAGGCCGAGCAAGTCGTGGAGGTAATCAGAATGCCGGAGCACAGCACTGAGAAGGAAGTCGAGGGCGTCAAGGTTCGCGAGACAGGCCACAAGCAGTGGGAGAAGGACTACACGCAGTCGGACATGGAGGCAGTCTCCGCCCTAGCACCCCCTTGCATCAGCTGCGCGCACTCTGCCACAAACAGTAGACTACAACAACCGCGAGGAACGCGCCGCTAGCCCGCTCAGCTACGGCCGTTCCTCGCTTAATGGCCAGGAGCCCCCGCCTCGCGATGATAGAGCGCGTCGTTCCGAATGTGCACAAGATCGCGGTCTTGCGCGCCAACGGCATCGGAGACTTGATCTTCGCCTTGCCCGCCTTAGACGCGCTCCGTGCAGCCTATCCGACCGCCGAGATCGTGCTCCTGGGACAGCAGTGGCATGCGGAGTTCCTCGCGGGCCGGCCCGGGCCCGTCGACCGGGTGGTAGTGGTTCCGCCCAGCCAGGGAGTCAACGATGCGCCGGGCGGTGTGGAGGACCCTGCGAGGCTGGAGGAGTTCTTCGCGGCCATGACCGAGGAGGCGTTCGACCTCGCCGTCCAGCTCCACGGTGGTGGCCGTTACTCCAATCCCTTCGTGCGTCGCTTGGGTGCCCGGCTCACCGTGGGCCTGCGGACGCCCGACGCCGTTCCCTTGGACCGCTGGGTGCCTTACGTCTATTTTCAGCGGGAAGTTCTCCGCTTCCTGGAAGTGGTCGCCTTGGTCGGGGCCACCCCCGTCGGGGTGGAGCCGCGGCTCGACGTTACGGCGGCGGATCTGACCGAGTCGCAGCGTGTCGTGCCCGAGGACGACCGGCCTCTGGTCGCGCTGCACCCGGGTGCGGGCGACCCTGAGCGCCGCTGGCCGGCCGAGAAGTTCGCGGTGGTGGGTGACGCCCTGGCCGCGGCGGGGGCGCGCGTGGTGATCACCGGGGCGCGGCCCGGGGAGCGGGTGATCGTCGAGCGGGTGGCGGCTGCCATGACGGCGCCGGCGCAAGTCCTGTGGGGCCGCCTGTCGCTCGGAGGGTTGGCCGCGCTGTTTTCTCGCTGCACGGTGGTCGTCTCGAACGACTCCGGCCCGCTCCACCTGGCCGGGGCGGTCGGCGCGCACACGGTCGGCATCTACTGGTGCTTCAACTTCATCAACGCTGGGCCCATGACACAGACCCGCCATCGCCCGGCTATCGCCTGGCGCATCCATTGCCCCGTGTGCGGCATCGACCGCAGCCGGGCGCGCTGCGACCATCACCCCTCTTTCGTTGCGGATGTCTCGGCCGCCGAAGTCAGTGCTGCAGCCCTCGAGCTGTTCGAGGCGGCCCGGGGACGGATCGCCCAAGGCGGTCAGCCAGCACGCCGGCAAGCCACGCTATTGCGGGATGACGGATCGTGAGAGTGGCGCGCAGCGCCGCGCTGTCGTCCTCTTGATGACATCCCCAGGCACTGCCTGCCCCCACGGCGCACGAGCATGCTGTCTGGACGTCATCACGATTGAGACCGTGCTCCGCGGGGCCCGTGCCGCCTGAGCGAGCGCAGGCCCCGGGCGCGTCCACCGTCACTCGCAGTTCCCGGCTGCTAACCGTCGTGCCTGCGGCATCGGCTGGTCCAAGGCCGCCAGCGCCCAACTCGAGTGGGCCTCGAATGGTAAGCTGGGCTCGTGGCGATCTACGTCGGCACTTCCGGATGGAGCTACGAGCACTGGCGGGGCGTCTTCTATCCGCCGGGGCTCCCGGCCGCCGAGCGGCTGGCCTACTACGCCCGCCACTTCCGCACGGTTGAGCTGAATGCCAGCCACTACCATTGGCCGCGCGAGGCACGGTTCGCCGCCTGGGCCGCCCAAGTCCCCGCGGGGTTCCGGTTCTCCGTCAAGGCCCCGCGGGGGCTCACCCACGCCCGCCAGCTCGGCGGTGCGGCGCTGTGGGGGCCGCGGTTGAGCGCCGGACTGGCGGCGCTCGGCCCACACCTAGGCGTCCTGCTCATCCAGCTCCCGCCCAGCTTTGCTCGGGACGACGCACGCCTCGCCGCGCTGCTCGAGACGCTGCCCAACTGGCTGCCCGTGGCCGTGGAGCTGCGCCATCCGAGCTGGCACTGCGAGGCGGTGTACACATTGCTAGCACGCTATGGGGCCGCGTACTGTGTGATGAGCGGCGCGGGCCTGCCGTGCATCCTGCGCCGGACCGCGCCGTTCGCCTACGTGCGCTTGCACGGCCCGGACCCCCAGTGGCTGTATCGGGGCTCCTACACCGAGGAGGCGCTGCGATGGTGGGCAGCGTGCATCGGGGAGTGGGCGGCCGAGGGGCGGGACGTGTTCGTGTACTTCAACAACGACGAGGTAGGGTACGCTGTGCGCAACGCGCTGAGGCTGCGCGAGCTGCTGGGCGCGTGAAAAGCGAGCCAGGCGCTGCTGGCCATGTTCGCGTCTCGTGGCAGCCGCTATGATAGGGCACGTCCGGGCCATAGGCCGGCCACGATTGGGGCGAGGAGCGAGGACGCATGCAGGGGCAGATGGGCGCGACGCTGCACACCGGCGACCTGCCGGTGCCGGACATCCTCCGCTACGCGCGGGAGGCGGAGGCGCTCGGCTACCACGGCTTCTGGCTCACCGAGGAGTCGGGCAAAGAGGCGTTCGCCCTGCTGGCACTGCTCAGCCAGGCCACCCAGCGGATCACGCTGGCCACCGGGATCGTCAACTTCTACTCGCGGACGCCCACGCTGCTGGCCATGGGGGCGAGCACCATCTGGCGGCTGAGCGGCGGCCGCTTCCTGCTGGGGCTGGGCACCGGCGGCATCGGCTTCATGGAGCGCGGCCATGGGATCGCCATCGAGCGGCCGCTCGCGCGCGCCCGCGAGACGGTCGCTATCGTGCGCGGGCTGCTGCACGAGCGGCGCTTCTCCTATGATGGCCAGTGGTTCCATATCCGCAATTTCGGCCTGCGCGAGGGGCCGATCGACGGGCACCTGCCGATCGTCCTGTCGGCCCTGAACCCCGGCATGATCCGCGTGGCCTGCCAGGTGGCCGACGGCCTGATGAGCAACTGGCCGAGCCGGGAGTCGATCCAAGAGCTGCAAGCCACGATCGCGCGCGAGTGTGGCAAGGTCGGGCGCGACCCCGGCGCGGTGCGGATCTACACGCTCCTGATGACCTGCCCGGACCCCGACGACCCTGCAGCCGTGGCCGCCATGCGGCGAGGCGTCGCCTTCTACTGCGCCACGCCTCACTACCACCACATCGCGGACGTCACGGGGCTAGGTGACCAGGTGCGGCGTGTGTACGAGGTGTGGCAGAGCGGCGACTACGACGCCGCCAGTGCGCTAGTGACCGACGCCATGTGCGAAGCGTTCACGCTGACCGGGTCGCGCGCGCACTGCGCCGCGCACCTGCGCTGGCTGCTCGAGCAGGGCGTGTACCCGGTCATCTACCCCCTGTTCCGCCGCGACCGCGTGCTGGACGACCACCTGGCCGCTATCCGCCTGGCCGCGAGCTACCTCCAGGATTAGAACCGCTGCCAGGCTGGGTGAGCCGCCGCCGGGGGGGGCGGGCCCGCCCCCCCCCGGCGCCCCCCCCACCC
>JADGHJ010000281.1 GCA_019686175.1 Chloroflexota bacterium
GGGGGACTCCGGGGGCTGGGGCGGCGGGTAGAGCGCGACCATCTCTGCCGCCCAGGCCTCGAGCTGCTGCTGAGCGACCTGCGCGTCCGCCGTGCCGCGCTGGCGCCAGTCGGGGTCGCCGGCCTGCAGCGCGGTCAGCCACGCCTGGGCAGCGCGTCGCAACGCCTGACGCTGGCCCACCGCGAGTTCGCGCAGGCGCTGGTACTGCGGGGGCGGAGTCGGGCCCGCATTCGGATCGAGCGCCAGGATCTTTTCCAACTCGGCCCGGATGGCCGCCTGCGTGTCGGCATCGGGGACGCCGCCCTCCGGGCCGGCGAGCGCCACGACCTGATACAGAGGCGAGACCCACTGGATCTGCAACTGCTGCTCGGCGTCGAGGTAGGCCGCCTCCGCGTCGCTCAAGGAGTGGCCCGCCTGACGGATCACTTCACTGATGGTGGGGAACTGGGACGGGTCCGGCTGCTGGGCGAACGCGATGGGTTGCGCCGTCAGCAGCAGCGCCGCAAGTGCCACGAGGGTTGCACGGATGTATCTGGAAATAGGTCGCCTCCTCTGTCACGAGCCGCCTCGAGATGGTACCGGGTGGGTCGCCACCCAGTTAAGCTTACCCACCAGGGGAAGGCTCCACAATGTATCGTGAGCGGCATGGAACCTCCAGGGTAGGGCCGTATAGGGTACGACGACGTGAGTCCACAAATCACGAAAAATCTAGACAGGAACCGGCAGTCTTGCTATGCTAAAGACGGCCCGTGGGCACAACGGAATGTCGCGAGGCCATCACCGATCGGCCTGCCCCGCTTAACGGGGCTAGGAACCGGGCAGGCGACGGCAATCCGGGGTAGTCGCGTGGTCGTGTAATCTCCAGAAAAGGAGGGGGCCTTGGATACGATGAACCTCGACCAGGACTTCGAGATCGTCGAGCTGGAGCCGCGCCAGGCGACGAGCCCGGACGCTTGCGGCATCATCGTCTGCGGCAGTGGCGGCAGCGGCGGTGTCGGCAGCGGCAGTCCTGTGGTGAGCATCAGCGTGAGCACCGGTAGCGGCGGCAGCGGCACGTAAGCCGTCGCGGCGCACACGACGCGCAACACCGAGCCTCGCCCGCGCGGGCGAGGCTCGGTTGGTGTTGGGCGGCCCTTCGCGGTATCCTCACCTAGTGAGCCCCTGCAGCTTTCCCCATGCATTCTGCCGTGCAGGTGGGTCCGGACACGATAGAGCATGATTACTGTTAGTGGCGTGTCGCACACGTACCGCGTGGGCCCTCAGCCGGTACGGGCTATCGACGACATCGACCTGACCGTGGCGGACGGGACGGTCGTGTGCCTATTCGGCCCCTCCGGGTCCGGCAAGAGCACGTTGCTCCACCTGCTCGGGGGGATCGAGCGATGTCAGGTCGGGGAGATCATCGTCGACGAGTGGCGACTGAACACCCTCGACGCGCGCGCCCTGGCGCGCTACCGTCGCCAGCACGTGGGGTTCATTTTTCAGGCATTCCACCTGCTCCCCGCGCTCACGGCCCTGGAGAACGTCGAGGTGCCCCTAGTACTGGCGGGCGTGCGGCCCGCCGAGCGCCGCCGCCGGGCGCAGGCGCTACTCGAACGCGTGGGCCTGGCCGAGCGCGCCCACCATCGGCCGGATCAGCTCTCGGGCGGCGAGCAGCAGCGCGTGGCCATCGCCCGGGCGCTGATCGGGGAGCCGCGTCTGCTCCTGGCCGACGAGCCCACCGGCAATCTGGACAGCGCGACCGGCGAACGTATCGTGGCCCTCCTCCTCGCCGAGCAGCGCGCGCGGGGCTGCACGGTGATCATCGCCACCCACAACGAGACGCTCGCCCAACACGCCCAGCAGTGCGTGCGCCTGCACGATGGGCGCGTGGTGGCCGCGGTACCGTCGTGAGCGCTCCGGCGAATCGGCTGGGGACGAGGGGCTGGTGCGACGCGCCCGGGCGACGAGCGCGCCCGGCCTCCACACGGACGGCAGAGAGCAGCGATGAGCGGTAGCGACTACCTCGGCTACACGTGGCGGAACCTGCGTCGCACGCGCCTGCGCGTACTGTTGACGGTGCTGGCCGTGATCATCGGAGCCACGCTGGTCGTGGTGATGAGTTCCGTGGGGGGCGGCATCGAGCGCAACGTGCTGGCAGGGATCCGCTCGGCCGGTGCCCTGAACGAGATCATCGTGCAGGGCGTCGGGGCCAGTCGGCCGGGCGGCGTCCCGCTCGCGCGCCCCGGAGGCCTTACCGAGAGCCTCGTCAGCGAGATCGCGGCGTTGCCCGGCGTGCGCGCGGTGTTGCCGATCATGGCCGCCTTTGGTGGGCTCGAGCTGGCGTACGACGATCTCGCCGCACAGCCTATCCTGGTGGCGGCGCCGCCAGAATACCTGGCGGCATATGGGCTAGCTGTCGCCGAGGGCGCCGCGGCGCCAGGGCCGGGAGAGATCGTTGTAGGCGCGCGCGTGGGCGAACAGTTCTTCACGGCCGACCGACAGCGCGCGCCAGCGCCCGCCCTCTACGGCCAGGTTCTCCGCTTGACGGCGCAACGTCCCGGCCTGGTCGGCCGCCCTGGGACTCCGCCGGGCGAGCCCGGGGGCTTTCCCGGCCTGCCGGGACTGCCCAGCCTGGCACCTTCGTCGGCACCGCGGTTCGAGCGCGAGCTGCGGGTGGTCGGGGTGTTGGCCGCGCAGGGAACGCAGGATGACTACACCGCCTGGCTCCATCCGGACGACCTCCGCGCTGCGATGGAGTTCGTGACGGGCCACCGCCCGGATCCCGCGACCGATGGCTACTCGGTGGTCCGCGTCCAGGCAACCTCGACGGAAGAGGTGCGTCCGGTCCAACAGGCGCTCGCCGCGCGCGACCTGCAGGCGACCTCGCTGCTCGGGGTGCTCGACCAGGTGAACCAGGGGCTGCGTGTGCTGCAGCTCCTGCTCGCGGCGATCGGTCTTGTGGCACTGATCGTCTCGGGCCTCGGGATCGCCAACACGATGCTCATGGCGATGTTCGAGCGCACGCGCGAGGTGGGCATTCTCAAGGCGCTCGGCGCCACCGAGGGCCAGATCGCCGGCCTGTTCCTCCTCGAGGCCAGCTTCATCGGGCTGCTGGGCGCGGTGCTCGGGCTCGGCCTCGGCTGGCTGGCCAGCCAGACGATCAACTTCATCGTCCTGCAGATGCTCGCCGCGCAGACGGGAACCGTTGTCGACGCGCCGCGGACCGTGTTGTACACGCCGTCGTGGGTCGTGCCGGTCGTGGTCGGTTCGGCCTGGCTGATCGCGGTCGTGGCCGGGCTGTACCCGGCGCTCCGCGCCGCGCAGCTCAACATCGCCCGCGCGCTCCGCACGGAGTAGCGCTACAACCCGCAGTGACCGCCAGTGCGGTCCCCAGGTCACGGCGGCAAGGTGCGCTCCCCTAGCCAGAGGGAGCTAGGCTGGGGGCCGGGCTGTACAGCCCGGCCCCCGCCAGGGCCGTGAACCGAGAGCACCCTGCAGGACCGTGTAGCCCCCGCCGGAGTAGCGCCATCCCGAGCCCGGCGGCTGCACGAGCCGTACGTCTCCCCCGCCGTTGGTCGCTCCCGAGAGCGACGCCTCCAACGTCGAAAGTGGCTGGTCGGGGCCAGTGTTGCCGAGGATGAGGGCACGCGATAGCTGGCGGCCGACCTCCGCCCGGCACGAATCGTGCCCCACGCCGGCCGATCGGCCGGCGCGCGATGGTGCGCCGCCGAGGTCAGGACTTAGCCTCGCTGGCCAGAGGAGAAACGTTCATGAGACGCAGAGAGGTTCCCACTCCGGTTACGGCCCTGGTCAATCGCCAGCGCTGGCTCGACGCCGCGGGCGAGACGCTGGGCCGTGGCATCCAGGCCGCTCTCGGTCAGCTGGGCAACCGGCAGCAGAGCGTGCGCAACGTGCTCCACGGCACCTGGCTGGGCCATCCGCTCCACCCCCTGCTCGTCACGGTGCCTCTGGGGGCCTGGACCGTCACGCTGGTGTGCGATGCGCTGGGTCGGCGACGGCTGCACACGGCGGCGGATGCCAGCCTGGCAGCGGGTTTGGCCACGGCCCCCTTTGCCGCGCTCGCCGGGATGGCCGATTGGACTGCCACCGACGGGACCGCCCGGCGAGTCGGTGTCGCCCACGCCCTGCTCAACAGTCTGGCCCTCTTGCTGTACGGCTCGTCGTGGTTCGCCCGACGGGCGGAGGCACGCGGGCTCGGCCAGGCGCTCGGCTTCGCCGGGTTCGGGGTGGTGCTCGTGTCGGGCTACCTGGGCGGGGAGCTCGTCTATCGCCACCGCATCGGCGTCGACCATGCCCGCGATGACGACGTGCCGGCCGAGTGGGTGCCGGTGGCGCGGGCAGACACGTTGGAAGACGGCAAGCTGGTCCGGGCCGAGGCAGCCGGCATCCCCGTGCTACTCGTGCGCCAGGGCGAGACGATCTATGCGCTCGGGGAGACCTGCTCGCATCTGGGCGGCCCATTGGCCCAGGGCCAGCTGGTCGATGGGAGCGTCGTCTGCCCCTGGCACGGCTCGCGGTTCGCGCTGGCCGACGGCCGGGTGCTCAACGGTCCGGCGACCTATCCCGTCCCCTGCTTGATGACGCGCGTTCGCGAGGGACAGGTCGAGGTGCGCGCGGCCTTTGGCTGAGCGGCACGACATCGCTCCCAGCACGCCGCGGCCTCGGCGCCGACGATTCTGATCCCGCGCTCCCACCCCTGCTATACTGCCAGGCGGCGCGCCCCAGCGCCGAGTCTGTCCGGGGGAGCTACGACGGAGACCATGCGCGCGCTGTCCACGGCGCTCCTGCTCCTCGTGCTGGCTTGCACGCCGGCCAAGCCGCCTCCACCCCCAACGCTGACGCCCGCGCCTGTTATCCTGGAACGGCTGCCGCCACCCGGCGAGCACGCTGGGCCGGCGGCTCCTACGGATCCGATGGAGCTGCCCACGGCCGTGGTGGCCGAGGGCCCGACGCCGACGCCCTTGCCAGTGGAGTCCGTCGCACGCAGCGAGGAGACGGAGGCCCTGGCGTCGGCCCCGCCGGCGGATGCGCGGCGGGGCGACCCCACGCCAGTCGCCCTCCCGCCCTCGGCCCGGCTGGTAGTGGCTCTGACCC
>JADGHJ010000036.1 GCA_019686175.1 Chloroflexota bacterium
GAGTGGGACTGCGGAGCCCACCGCAGCCGCGCCGGCCACCGCGCGCATCGATCGTGCTGTGCGTACCAGCCTGCCGGCCCTGCGCGCCGCGGGCCTCCTGCCCGGCGCGCGCGTGGTCGTTGGCTTGTCAGGCGGGCAGGACTCGCTCGCGCTGACCCACGCGCTGTGGCGCCTCCGGGCCGCGCACGGCTGGGCAGTGCACCCGGTGTACGTGGACCACGGCCTGCGGCCCGAGGCCGCGGCGGAGGGCGCCGAGCTGGCCGCGCTGTGCGCCCAGTGGGGGCTCTCGCTGACCGTGCTCCGCGTGGACGTGCCAGCCTACCGGCGCCGCCACCGCCTCAACGTGCAGGCGGCCGCGCGGTACGCGCGCTACCAGGCCCTGGCGCGCCAGGCCGCCCAGCTTGCGGCCGTCGGGGTGGCCGTGGGCCACACCGCCGACGACGTAGCCGAGACGCTGCTGCTCCACTTGCTGCGGGGTGCGGGGCTCGACGGACTCAGCGCCATGCCCCTGGTCACTACCCTACCGCCAGCGGCGCTCGGCCCTCCGCTGGACCCGGGCGCGCCGCCGCCCGCCGTGCGCGTCCTTCGGCCGCTGCTGGCAGTGGCTCGCGCCGACACGCTGGCCTACTGCGCCGAGCACGGCCTCACGCCCCTGCTCGAGGCCGCACGGCCCTACACGCGCAACCGCATCCGGGAGGAGGTGATCCCCTGCCTGGAGCGCGTGCAGCCCGGTGCGCGCTGGGCGTTGGTGCGTGCGGCGCGCGCGCTGGCCGAGGAGCGCGCGGTGGTGGAGCGCAGCGTGGAGGCGGAGTGGTGCCGCCGCGCCCGCTCCACCGACGGCGTGGTGACCCTGGACCTCCAGCAGTGGACCGAGCTACCGCGTGCGCTGCAGCGGCGGCTCATCCGGCAAGCGGTGGTCGCGCTGCGCGGGACAGCGGCCGCGCTGAGCCAGCCCGTGCTCGACGCCGCGTTGGCGATTGCCGGGGGTGTCTCGGGACGCGGCATCGATCTCCCAGGCGGGCTCCGGCTGGAGCGCGAGGGCCAGGCGCTGCGCCTCGGCTCGCGCGGGGAAGGGAGCTTGTCCCCTGGCACTGGAGCATGGCCGCTGCCGGTGCCTGGCGGTCTGGTGCTGCCAGAATGGGGCTGGCTGCGGGCCGAGTACGCCGCGGCTATCCCGCCGAGCGCGTGGCAGCCGGCGGCGCTAGAGGCCTGGGTCGATGCGGCGGCTGTCCCGCGCCCCCTGCGTGTGCGCTTCCGCCGCCCCGGCGATCGGTTCCAGCCGCTCGGGATGGAGCAGGCGAAGCGACTGCAAGATTTCCTGGTGGACAGCCGAGTCCCGCGCCACCAGCGCTCGCGACTCCCCTTGGTCGTCGCCGATAATGGTATCGTGTGGGTAGTCGGACAGCGCATCGCGCACTGGGCGCGCCTGCGCCCGACGACGACCACCGCGCTCCACCTCTGGGCGGAGCCCTGGACCGCCGGCGGGGACGCTAGCAAGCTTGGGAAACTGAGGTGAACTCGTGATGGTCGAGCGCCAGAGCTCCGCCCTGCCGCGGCCGGCCGCGCCTGAGCCCGTCGTGATTCGCGGGCCGCTACTGCCCTCCGATCACCCGGACATCGAGGCCATCCTGGTGCCGCGCGAGGCGCTCGCCCAACGGGTAGCGGAGCTAGGCGCGGAGATCACCGCCGATTTCGCGTCATGCGGCGCGAACGAGCCGCCGCCGCTGGTGATCGGCGTGCTGAAGGGCGCACTGCTGTTCGTCGCCGATCTGGTCCGCGCGATCGGGATCCCGATCTCGGTGGATTGTATGCGTGCTGCCAGCTATGGGGCGCGGACGATTTCCAGCGGATCCGTGCAGATCCGGCAGCCGCCTGCCGAGCCGGTCGCCGGCCGGGACGTCCTTGTGGTGGACATGGTGCTGGACACGGGCCTGACGCTGCGCACCATCGACCGCTACTTGCGCGAGCAGGGCGCGCGGTCGGTTCGCTACTGCGTGTTGGTAGCGAAGGAGCGCGACGGCCAGCTTCCCTATCCGGTCGATTATGTGGGGTTCCGGATCCCCGACTGTTGGGTGGTGGGGTATGGCGGGGACTACGCCGACCGCTACCGGAACCTGCCGTACATTGGGATCTTGCGGCCGGAGGTGTATGCGGGACAGACCTAGGTGCACCACTCGGCGATTGGTCGCCGCCCGGCTGTCTGATATACTTCTTCCAATGGCTAAGAGGCGATGCTGGACGCCTTGCTCTCCGCTTCTACCTCCGGCCGGGGCGCCCCCGGGGCCGGGCGTGTTTTCTCGCGGCAACGGCCGGCGTGCGCCGGCGCGTTGGAGGACGGTGGATGGATACCAAATGGCTGCGCAATAGTCTGGTCTACCTGATCATCCTGGTCGCCGTGATCGCGCTGTTCATCACGGTGTCCTCGGGCACGCAGGAAAAGGAAGGCACCACCGTATCGATGAACGAGGTGGCGGCTGGTGTCAAGATGGGCACCATCCGCAAGATCACCGTGCAAGAGGACAAGCTGACGTTCGAGAAGAGCGACGGCAAGCGTTACACGGCGCGCAAGGAGCACAACTCGACGGTCAGCCAGGCGCTGCGCGATTACGGGGTGACGCCTGAGCAGCTCGAGGCGGTGAACATCCAGGTGGTCGATCCCCCGCAGTTCACCAACTGGCTCGGGCTGCTGGTCAACCTCCTTCCCCTGGTGTTCTTCGGGGCGGTGCTGCTGTTCATGATGCGCCAGGCCCAGGGCTCGAACAACCAGGCGCTGTCGTTCGGCAAGAGCCGCGCGCGCATGTTCCTCGGCAACAAGCCGACAGTGACCTTCGCTGACGTCGCCGGGGTCGATGAGGCGAAGCAGGAGCTCCAGGAGATCGTGGAGTTCCTGAAGTATCCCGAGAAGTTCGCTGCCCTTGGCGCCCGCATCCCCAAGGGCGTCCTGCTGGTCGGCCCGCCCGGCACGGGCAAGACGCTGCTGTCGCGCGCGGTCGCTGGCGAGGCCGGGGTCCCATTCTTCAGCATCAGCGGCTCCGAGTTCGTCGAGATGTTCGTCGGGGTGGGCGCCTCACGCGTCCGCGACCTGTTCGACCAGGCGAAGCGCAACGCGCCGTGTATCGTGTTCGTGGACGAGATCGACGCGGTGGGCCGTCAGCGCGGGGCGGGCCTGGGCGGCAGCCATGACGAGCGCGAGCAGACGCTCAACCAGATCCTGGTCGAGATGGACGGCTTCGACACGAACACCAATGTGATCGTGATCGCCGCTACCAACCGGCCGGATGTGCTCGACCCGGCGCTGCTGCGGCCGGGGCGCTTCGATCGCCAGGTGGTGCTCGACCGCCCAGACATCAACGGCCGCCGCCAGATCCTCGAGGTGCACTCGCGGGGCAAGCCGCTGGAGAAGAACGTTTCGCTGGAGGTGCTGGCCAAGCAGACGCCCGGCTTCTCCGGCGCCGACTTGATGAACCTGGT
This sequence comes from Chloroflexota bacterium, assembly GCA_019686175.1. Lineage (GTDB taxonomy): Bacteria > Chloroflexota > UBA6077 > UBA6077 > JAJPHF01 > JADGHJ01. The sequence continues at coordinate 3,472 of JADGHJ010000036.1, forward strand.
GAACGAGGCAGCGATCCTGGCCGCGCGCCGCAACAAGAAGGCGATCTCGCTCCAGGACCTGGAGGAGGCCATCGATCGTGTGATCGCCGGGCCGGAGCGGAAGAGCCGTCTGATGAGCGAGCGCGAGAAGGCGATCACCGCCTATCACGAGTCGGGCCACGCGCTGGTCGGCCGCATGCTGAAGAACCACGACCCAGTGCACAAGGTGTCGATCATCGCCCGCGGCATGATGGGCGGCTACACGCGCTTCCTGCCGGCCGAGGATCGCTACTTCTGGACCAAGTCGCAGTTCGAGGACATGATCGCGGCGGCGCTCGGCGGCCACGTGGCCGAGGTCCTCGTGTTCGGCGAGATGAGCACCGGGCCGCAGAACGACATCGAGCGGGCCACCAACCTGGCGCGCAAGATGGTGTGCGAGTACGGCATGAGCGAGAAGCTCGGCCCATTGGCGCTCGGCCACAAGGAGGAGCTGGTCTTCCTCGGTCGCGAGATCGGCGAGCAGAAGAACTACAGCGAGAAGGTCGCCGAGTCGATCGACGAGGAGGTGCGGCGGATCATCGACCAGGGCTACAAGACGGCCGAGGCGATCCTCCGCCAGCATATGGACAAGCTCCACTACATGGCGCAGCAGTTGATCCAGCACGAGACGCTGGAGGGCGAGGAGCTGGAGCGCATCTTCGCCGACCTGCCGCCGCCGGCCTCGGAGCCGCCGGCGCCGCCCCCGCAGGCGGCGACGAACCCGCCCGCCAGCCCGTCGCCTGCCCCCGCGCCGCAGCCGCGGTTGCTGCCGGGGCCCGCACCGAGCGTGTGAGCTTTGTGACCCGATGGGCGGGGCGAACAGCCCCGCCCATCTCGTCTCTGGAGCCGCTGATGCGATCGACCGGGCTCTACTATTCGCCTCAGTTCCTGCTCCATGAAGCGCCGGGCCACCCCGAAGCGCCCGCGCGCCTGACGGCTGCCTGGGCCCTGCTCGAGCAGCACGGCCTGCTGCTGGACTTGGCACTCTGCCAGCCTGCCCCGGCTGACCTGGCCGTGGTCGAGCAAGTGCATGCCGCCCACTACATCCGCTCCGTGCGGGCGCTGGCTGCCGACGGCGGGGGCTGGGTGGATAGCGATACCTTCGTGTCGCCCGCCTCGTTCGATGCCGCGGTGCTCGCTGCGGGAGCCGCCGTCGATGCCACCGCCGCCGTGCTGGCCGGCCGCCAGCGCAACGCTTTCGTGCTCGTGCGCCCGCCGGGCCATCATGCCGTGCGCGACCGCGCCATGGGCTTCTGCCTGTTCAACAACGTGGCGGTGGCCGCGCAGTGGGCGGTCAAGGCGGGCGGCGCTCAGCGCGTGCTGATCGTTGACTTCGACGTGCACCATGGCAACGGTACGCAGGACATCTTCTACGAGCGCGCCGACGTGTGCTTCTTTTCCATCCACCAGTTTCCGCTCTACCCTGGCACTGGCCGCCTGGCGGAGACCGGAGGCGGCGCGGGCGCGGGCACAACCGCGAACGTGCCCCTGCCCCCCGGCTGTGGGAACCATGAGTACCTGCGCGCCTTCGATGAGATCCTGATCCCGCTCGCCCGACGTTGGCGCCCGGACCTGATCCTGGTGTCGGCGGGCTACGACGCGCACTGGCGCGACCCGCTGGCCAATATGCGGCTGACCGTGGAGGGCTACGCGGCGCTGGTGGACTGCCTCTGCGCGCTCGCCGCCGAGTTATGCGCGGGCCGGCTGGTCATGATGCTGGAGGGCGGGTACAACCTCGACGCCATCGCCGCCGCGGCGGTGGCCAGCGCGCAGGTGCTGGCCGATCAGCCGCCCGTGGGCGACCCCTATGGCCAGCCGCCGCCCCATCCGCTATCGCCTCGGGCCGAGCAGGTCTTGGCTGCCGCGCGCCAGCAATGGGACCTGTGAACCTCTAGTCCGCTGCCCGGCCGGCGCTGTGCCTCACGCCCAAACGGGCGGCATGCTCCTTGGAGCGACCGACCTATTGTCACCTGGGCTGCTCGGTGCTACGCTGAGCGGCGGCACGGGCTCCACTTCGGTGCGGAAGGAGGATCGCCATGCACGGGTGCGCACATGGCGGCGGGCGAGTCGAGCGGCTGCACGACGAGTTCGTGGATCGGGCGGCCAACCTCGATCGGCTCGCCCACCACGACCAACTAGATCCGGCAGGCCTGGACACGTTTCTGCGGGCGCGGCGTGCCACGCGGCGGGACGTGCTGCGCGTGGGCGGCCTGCTGGCCTACACCACCGCTGCGTTCCCTCTGGCAGCTCAGGCGGCTCCGCATCCCTGGCTTCCTCCAGTAGCAGGAGGCGCCGCGCACGTCGCGCCGTTGTTCGATCCCAATCCTCAAGGCCGCGCTCACACCGTGGACTCGATCCCGGGCGAGACGGTCGAGCTAGGGCGCTTCGACGTAACCAAGGCGCCGATCCTGACCATCGACCCGGGCGATACGATCGTCTACCGCAATACCCTCACCCACTTCCTGGGCGCCATCCGGCCGGGGGTAAGCATCGAGGAGATCGCGCAGTTGCGGCGCGACAACCCGGGCCGCGGGCCGCATTCCATTATCGGCCCCATTGCCGTGCGCGGCGCCGCGCCGGGCGACGTTCTGGAGTTGCGGCTGCTGCGCCTGGAGCCGATCGAGTACGGCTTCAACTTCAACAATCCGGCCGACCTGCGCACCGGCGCGCTGCCCGATGAGTTCCCAGAGGGCCAGGTGCGCTACTTCGACATCGATCCACGAGAGGGTATCGTCCGCTGGGGCGATACGATTCGACTGCCACTGGGCCCTTTCCAGGGCACGCTCGGGGTCGCGCCGGATGTGAGCGAGCCGGTCAGCTCGGTGCCGCCCGGTCCCTTCGCCGGCAACCTCGACCTGCGCGAGCAGGTCGAGGGCACCCGCATCTTCGTCCCCGTGTTCAAGCCGGGCGCGCTGATCTTCACCGGCGACTCCCATGCGCTACAGGGCGATGGCGAGGTGAACCTGACCGCGGTGGAGACGGCGATGCGCGAGGTGCGCGTGCAGGTGCTGTTGCACAAGGCGGTGCCGCTTGCCTGGCCGATCGCCGAGACGCCGACACACTGGATCCCGCTGGCCACCCATGCTGACCTGAACGAGGCGTTCCGCCAATGCCTGCGCAACGTCGTCGACTTCCTGGTGCACAGCGCGCGGATGTCGCCGCTCGACGCCTACGGGCTGGCCAGCGTGGCCGTGAGCTTCCGGGTAACGCAGGTGGTCAACGCGAACCAGGGCGTGCACGGCATGATTGCCAAGGAGCTGTTTGCGGAGGACTTCCGCAAGGAGATCGATCCGCTACGGCGCACTAGCTGACGTGCCAGCCAAGACGCTCTTGACGGTGCGCGATCGGTGATTGGCGGTCATCCGGCTCGCCACTCACCTGAACGCGGTCGCCGTGCTGTGTGGGGATTCGTGGCGCCCAACTGCAGCTGGGGGCTGCGAGGCGTCGCCTGGCTGACGTTCCGCCTTCGTCATATTCGCCCCCGGATCATCTATACCATGACCTCGATTCCTGGGGACCGATCACCTCATCATGGGGTGCGATCGTCGCGAAGCTCGCCCTCATCCTCGTAGCGCGCCCAGGTCTCTTCGAACGCTTCGAGGATCTCGGGCGGGATCGGTGCCGAGAGCTGGGCAGGTTTGATGTCCAGCTCTAGCAATTGCCCCTCCACCAAGCCGAGGCGCGCCACTTCCTGGCGAGGAATGGGCACAAAATAGCTGTTGCCCATCTTGTACAGCTTTTGTCGGATCATCGGGAGTACTCCCCTGGTAGCCGCCGCGTATCACTCGTTCCATTCTAGCAGGCTGTCGGATGGGAGCGACCCGGTGTGGGCGCGCCTTCGATACTCCGCGGGATCCTTCAGCGCGGTGGTGTGCACCAGGATGGCGATGATCGCATCCTGGTCCTTGCCGTGGAAGAAGGCATCGATCGGATCGCGGGCGCCGCGGTGGCGCCAGCTAGTCGCAGCGCAGTGCCTCGACGGGGGAGATGCGGCCGGCGCGCCAGGCGGGGATCGCGGCGGCGAGCAGCGCCGCACCCCAGGCCAGCGCCGCCATCACGAGCAGTTGGTCTACTGGCACCTGCAGCGGGAGCTCTGGGTGCTGCCGCTGGAGCTGGCGCACCACCTGCCCCGCCAGCACCACGCCCATCCCCACGCCCACGGCCGAACCGGCCAGGGCGAGCACGCTGCCCTCCAGCAGCAGCAGGAACTGCACCGTCCGCGCCCGCATGCCCACGGCGCGCAGCATACCGATCTGCGCGCGCCGCTCGAGCACCGCCCGCGCCCCCAGCAGCCCCACTGCCAGCACGCCGCTCACCAGCCCCAGCCCCATGAAGCCGCGCAACAGGTAGCTAAGCGGCGCTTGCACCGCCCGGCTGAGGCGCAGCTCCGGGTCCACCAGGCTGGCGCGCAGGCCGCGCTCGCCGAACGACAGGTTCAGCGCCGACGCCGCGCGCTCTGGGGCGAGGCCGTCGCGCGTGCGCAGGAAGTAGGTCACCTGCTGCCCGGTGGGCAGCCCGGCGGCGGTGGCCTCGCCGATGAACACCCCGTCGCCCAACGGGCTGCTGGCCCCGAGCACGCCGATCACGACGACCCGAATGGCGGGCCCCCCACCCCGCGCGCGAACCCATACCACCGTGCTGCCGAGCTGAGCGGGCGCCACCTCCAGCGCCGCGGCGAGCTGCGTGCCGATCACGGCCGCGCCGGGCTGCTCCGCCAGCGCGCGCCAGACGGCCGCCTCGCTATCGTAACCTGGGGCGCGGCCGCTGAGGTGCGCCGCGGTCGTCTGCAAGAACTCCGTGTCCAGCACATGCACGCTCGCCGGGTGCCAGCGCGCCCGCTCGCCGCCCAGCCGGATCAACTCGCCGTTCTGCGAGCGCTGCCCCCCGATCGCCTCGAAGTCGTCGGGGCGCACGGCCCGCGCCGTGGCCAGCGCCGCACGCAAGTCGAGTGTCCCCGCCTCATCGGTGCCCTGGAGCCGCAGGTCATAGCCGCCGTTCTCCGCGTCCGGGTGCCCGTACGCCTGGTGCGCCCCGGCCAGCAGCACGGCCGAGACGGTCAACGAACACAGCACGAGCCCGAACATGGCGATGGTCAAGCCGGCGCGGCCGCGCTGCTGCGCCAGATAGGCCGCTGCGAGGCGGCTGGCCAGTGCGGCACCTCCGCGCAACGGGCGCAAGCCCTGGCCCAGCAGCCACAGCAGCAGGTGAAGGTTCGTGGCCAGCCCCCAGGTGGCGGCCAGCACCATCGCCACGCCTGCGGCGGGGAAGTACTCGGCGCTCAGCGGTGGCCGACCCAGGTGGAGCGCGGCGATGACGGCGCGCGGCTCCCACCACAGGATCACCAGCACGATGGCCGCCAGCGCGGTCACCAGGCCCGACCCACGGCTTGCCGCCCCCCCTTGGGTACTGTGCGCGGCCACCACGCGCAGCAGTCCCGTGAGCAAGCGCTCGGCAGCGAGCACCAGGGCGCTCAGGCCAGCCACCAACGGCAGCAGCCAGTTGGCGGTGGCGCCCGACACGAGGAGTCCGGCGCCCAGCAGCGCCAGCCCCAGCGCCAGCAGCGGCCCCAGCCAGACCGCGAGGCGCGCCTCGGGCTCGGCCTCGTTGCGGATCGCCGCCGCGATGTTCAGTCGGCTCGTCCACCAGGCCGCGAGGCCGATGGTGAGCAGCGCCAGCAGGAGCCCGGCGAAGAAGGCGAGGGCGACGCTGTGCGGGGCCGCATGTGCGCGGACGGTGAAACCGAGCGGCTCGAGGGCTCCCTGCAGCGTATGGACCAGTCCAAAGGTGATGGCCAGGCCAGCGGCGACCCCGACTGCGGCGGCGGCGACCGCGTAGGCCAGGCCCTCGATCAGCAGTAGGGCCACGAGATCGCGCTGGTACGCGCCCAGTGCCCGCGTGATCGCGAGCTCTCCCCGACGGCCCGCGGCCAGCAGCATGAAGACGAGGAACACCAGCATGAGGCCCGTGGCGATGGAGAAGATCCCCAGCACGACGAAGATGCTGCTGAGAATGCTGGCGAACGTGTCGGCACGCTCCTGCACCACGCGCTTCAGCTCGAGCACGCGCAGACCGCCAGCGGCGTTGAGCGCGCCGAACAGCTCCGAGCGGTCGTCGCCGCGCGACAGCCGCGCGGCGAGCAGGGCCAAGCGCGTCGCGGCTTCCGGATCGCCGAGGAAGTCGCGCACCAGCGCCCGGGCGTGCTCCTCCGCTGCTCCATCCAGCGCCCCGAGCAGCCGCTCGAAGCGCGGGCGCTCATCCGGGCGTAGGTTGGGGACCAGCCAGCGCAGCGCCTGCTGCACGTGGTCGCGGCGCAGCACGGCGAGGGCGCGGGCGGCCGCGGCGTCGTCGACGAGCACGGCGCGCAGGGCGGTCGCGGCCTCCGTGCTGCGCGTCACCGAGTCAGTCCGGTCGCCGCGGTTGACCACCAGGATCTGGTTGATCTGGCCTGGACGGCCGAGCAGGTCCTGGAGGTGCGCCAGCGGCAGGACGACCGTGGGCCGTGTGCCTCCTAGATCCCCCGCCGCATAGGTCGCCGCGAGCCGCAGGGGCAGCACGTGATCGTCCAGGCGCAGCTCGAGCTGATCGCCCTCGGCGGCGCTGAGCTGGCTGGCGGCCTCGGTGTTGACGTACAGTGTCCCGGCGGCCAGCTCCGTCAGCGCTAGCGGGCTGCCATCGGGGCGCACGAGGCGCCCCAGCACTGAGGGGAGGTCGGCGGGCAGCCCGAGCACCGTCACGTTCAGCGCGAGCTGCTGCGTGCTGAGGTCGATCAGCGTGCCCTGGCCCACGATGGCCGGCACGAGGGCGGCGATGGGGCTGTCGGCGGGCAGGGCCGCGGCCAGCTCCTCGTAGCGCTGGGCGTCGAAGTAGCTGCTACCCGCCGTGAGCGGGGCGCCCGTCGTCAGCGCCTCGAACCAGCGACGATTCTGCGCGTTGGGCGCGATGCGCGCCGGTACCACGACCTCGTCGACCCGGCCCAGGCTGTCGGCCACCAGCGATCGGACCGTGTAGGTCATGGTGTCGCCGGTGAACAGGGCGCTGCTGACTACCGCCGTGCCGAGGGCCAGGCCGGCCACGGCCAGCAGCGCGTAGCCGAGCCGGCGCGGGATGTTGCGCAGGGCCAGGCGCCACAGGACGCGCCGCCGGAGGGTGAGCAGTAGCACAAGGCCCAGCAGGAGAGCACACCCGGCCGCAGCGCCGGTCGCTAGCAGCTCCAGGGGGATACCAAACAGGCGTGCCATGGATCGCTCAGGGGCCAGGCCAGGGCGGTGCGGGCGCTGGCGGGCGCGCCGTGCCGTTTGGCGGTCGATCGACCAACTGCCCGTCGGGCACGGGCAAGAGCCGATCGCTGGTGATCAGGCCGTCGCGCATCGTCACCAGCCGGTGGGCGCGGCGCGCGACTTCGGGCGCGTGCGTCACGATCACGAAGGTCTGCCGGCGCGTGCGATTCAAGCGCTCCATCAGGTCCAGGATCTCCGCGGCCGTCTCGCTGTCGAGGTTGCCCGTCGGCTCGTCGGCCCACACGATCGCCGGCTCGGGCGCCAGCGCGCGGGCGATGGCCACGCGCTGCTGCTGGCCGCCCGAGAGCTGTGCTGGCCGGTGGGCCATGTGGGCGGCGAGGCCTACCTCGGCTAGCAACGCTCGGGCGCGCTCACGCGCACGGCGCTCGCTCTCGCCGGCCAGCAGCAGGGGCAGCTCGACGTTCTCCAGAGCGGTGAGCACCGGCAGCAGGTTGTAGGCTTGGAACACGAACCCCATCCGCCGGGCGCGATACTGTGCGCGGGCATCGTCGCTCAGCCGGCGGAGCGACTGGCCCTCGATCAGCACGTCGCCCGCATCGGCGCGGTCCAGGCCCGCGAGACAATTGAGGAGCGTGGTCTTGCCGGAACCCGAGGGGCCCATGATGGCTACCATCTCGCCGCGGTGCACGACGAGGTCCACCCCCCGTAGCGCGGGCACGCGCACGCTGCCGCGCTGGTAGCTCTTGCACAGCCCGCGCGCCTCGACGATCGGCGGCTCGGGCGGCCCGCCAGCCGGCGCGGAGGCTGCCGCCCAGAGCGGGCCTAGGGCACGAGGTGGTTGGCCGTGATCGCTGCCCACATGGCCTCCGCTAGCCGCCGATAGCCCGCGGCGCTGGGATGGAAGCCGTCGAGCCCGACATACTCCGGCTGGCTCGCGAGCTCCGGTCCCAGCGGGTACAGATCGACCAGTATCGCCCCATGGCGCCGCGCCGCGTCAGCGATCGCGGTGTTCCAGCGGGCGATCTCGGCGCGCAGCAGCTCGCGGGGCACCGCAGCGTACACCGGCACCCGCGAGAGATCCGGCAGGTTGGCGATCACCACCCGAGCGGCGGTCTCTGCCTGCAGTCGGCCGAGCAGCTGATCGAGCTGCGCACTGTACTCCTCTAGAGGCACGCGTGCATTGAAGTCGTTCACCGCTAGCCAGACGGTGACCAGGTCTGGATCGGCGTCGATCGCCACGGGGAGCTGCTGCACCAGGGCGTCGCCCAGCAGGCTTCCGCTGATGCCGAGGTTCACGAGGCGACTGCCCGGTGGCAGGTGGCTGTACAGCACCGGCACCCAGCCCTCGCGAGCCGGGTCGCTGGCGCCGACGCCCACGGCATCCGAGGCGCCGAGTGCCACGTACACCAACGGGCGCGAGGCCGGCGCCACCGCGAGATTGGGAGTGCCGCACGCCGCTGTGACGATGGCCAGTAGCGCCAGCCCCAACCAACCCGAGGGAGTCACCCTATGTCTGCTCCTCAGAATACGCATGGCCGACGCTCTGGCGTCGGCCACTAGCGCAAGCCCGACCGCGCTCTGCAGAACCATGAGTATCGAGATTGTAGCGCACGGTGAGGGGCGCACGCTATCTCGGGCTGGCGCGCGCGATCGGGCCTCGAGTAGTATGGGAATACTCACGTTCATGAGTAACACGAGCGCGGGGGATCGGGAGGGGGCGTGGGCACCGCAGCGCGTCCGGTGCTGGTCAAAGGCGGCGGCGAGGTGGGCACGGCGGTGGCGCTCGCGCTCTGGCGCGCCTGCTGGCCGGTAGTGGTCGTTGAGCTACCGCGGCCCACCGTGCTCCGCCGCCAGTTGAGTGTGGCTGAGGCGGCATTTACGGGTGGCGTGGTGCGCGGCGGGCTGCAGGTGGTACGCGTCGTGCAGCCCGACGAGGTGGCCGCGCTGCTGGTCCGCCGCCGCGCGCTACCGCTCTACGTGGGACCGCTCGCCCCAGCGCTGGCACGACTGCAACCGGCGGTGGTCGTGGACGCGCGCATGCGCCGCGTGGTGCAGGCCGAGGACCAGCGCGGCGAGGCGCCGCTAGTGATCGGGCTGGGTCCTGGCTTCTGCGCCGGGGAGAACGCGGACGTGGTCGTTGAGACGCATCCGGGGCCGTTACTTGGCCGCGTGCTGTGGCAGGGCGCCACCCTGCCGCATGTGAGCCGAGAGCGACCGGACGACGGCGCACGCGCCGAGCAGTTCATCTACGCGCCCCGCGACGGGCTGTGGGAGACGGAGCGCGAGCTGGGGGAGACGATCGCGGCTGGCACGCTGCTCGGTACCCTCGACGGCCAGCCGTTGCGCGCCCCGGTCGCCGGCTGCCTGCGGGGGCTCGTGCACACCGCGGTGCCGGTGCCCGCGGGCGTGAAGCTGGCTGCCATCCATCCGGGCGATTGGCAGCGGAAGGAGGCGGGGATCAGCCAGCGCGCGGCGACGATCGCGGCGGCCGTGCGCACGCTGCTCGCCAGCGTCGCCCCGGCGCGGCTAGGCGTCCCGCTCGGCTCGCTGGCGAGCGCCAGGAGCTGAGGTCATGGCTACTCCCGGACTCACCCCAGCCGAGCACGCCATGCTGGGGCTGGTGCTACTGGAGCCGCGGCACGGCTACGAGATCGCAGCGCACTTCGGCCCCGAGGGCGACCTGGGGCTAGTGTGCCAGGTGCCCATGAGCCTGCTGTACGCCCAGCTCAAGCGCCTGGAGACGCTGGGCTACCTCGCCGGGACCACCGAGCCGCAGCCGAACCGGCCCCCGCGTCGCGTGTACCACATCACCCCCGAGGGCGAGGCCGAGTTCTGGCGCTGGCTCGACCAGCCGGTGCGGCGCATCCGCGACATCCGCATCGACTTTCTGCTGAAGCTGTTCTTCTCCGCGCACCTGCCGCAGCACGACACCGACGACCTGCTGCGGCGCCAGATCGCCGCCTGCCGCGACTACCTGGCGGCGCTCGAGGCGCGCCAGGCCGCTACCCCGCCGGACACCTTCGCCCACCTGGTCAACGACGTGCGGCTCACCGCCGCGCGCGGCACCATCGCCTGGCTCGAGCAGTATGTCGGGCGCTGGCCGAAGCGTGACGGATAGGCTTCCATCGCGCTCCCGTGGGCGACCTATCTCCGTCGTGCGAGGCCACCAGCACGGCCGCTGTGTCGGGAGCGGGCCGTAGGCGTCGCACGCGCCTGGCGTCCTGCCGCTCGGTCCCGCACGCCCGCTGACGCGGGACTCACGAGGCTGTGGACGCCGCCGGCCGGTAGTGCAGCTCGGGCAGCCGCTGGCGCGGCACGGGGTTGGCCACCGCCTCTTCGAGCGAGAACGCCTGGCGCCACTCGCTGGCCGGCCGCACGTGGCCATCGGTGCCCACCTGGTCGAGGCCCCAGTAGATCTCCAGCACGTTGCCGTCGGGATCGAGGAACTCGACGGCGATCTGGCAGCCGGCGCGCCGCCGACCCTCGAAGGTGATGGTGACGCCGTGCTCGCGTAGCCAGTCGCGGGCGCGAAACACCTCGTCGAGAGTGGCCACCTCGAAGGCGAAGTGGTTGAGCGTCGTGCGATCGCCCAGTTCGGCGCCGCCCACCAGCGCCACGCCATGGTGGTCGGTGTTGAAGCGCAGGAACACCATGCCGCCGGGCACCATCGAGTCGGGGTAGCGGTCGCTCACCTGCATGCCGAGGACCTCGGTGTAGAAGCGCACGGACGCCTCAAGGTCCCGCACGTTGAGCACCACGTGCCCGATCTTCCGGATCTGCATGGGGGGAAGCGGTCGCTCGGACATCGGATACTTCTCCCTCTACACGATGGCGATAAACTCGAGCTGCACGAGCGTGGGGCCCTGTAGATCGGCTTTCAGCGTATGGCGAACGGGCCGGTCGTGGGGATCGGGAAACAGCTCGAGCCAGTGGCGGTTGACGTGCTCACGATGCGCCAGGTCGCGGAGGTAGACGGTGAGCTTGGCGACATCCGCGGGTGTGGCGCCCGCGGCATCGAGGATGGCGCGTAGATTGCGGAAGGCTTGCGCCACCTGCTCGGCCGGGTCGGCGGCCGTGGCGCCGGTCGCGGGGTCTTCGCCGCTGATGGCTGACGAGAAGACGAACTGTCCCACACGCACGGCGGTGGGGATCGGGTTGCGGTGGCGGAGAAGCCCCTCCCCCTCGATGACCTGTCGCTTGCCCATTGCTCTGCCTCCGCTGGGCGGGCCCTGCCAGCCGGACGGGCGTGCTGGCCCGCCAGGTCGGCGCCGCATGCCTGCTGGCAGGATAGCACAGGCGCGTGCGCGACGGACGTGCTACCATGCGGGCGCGACGGCCGTCCCGCTGTGATGGCGCGAGCAGGGGCGGCGCTGGAAAGGATGGCCCCATGGCGATCTCGCCGGTGCGCTGCGGGCGCGGCCCGTGGTGCGCCAGCGCTCGAGTGGCGCTGGTGATCAGCACGTTGCTGATCGCGGCCTGCGCGGGGCCGCGAACCAGCCCCCCGGCCCGGGAGGCCACATCGACCACGGCCGCGGGTAGCCGGGCCGCTCCCGCCCAGGCTGCTCCGGCGTCGTCGCTCCGCGTCGCCTACGTCTCCCCGTCGGCGGTGATGGCGCCGCTGTGGATGGCGGCGGAAGCGGGCGCATTCGCCCATCACGGCGTCCAGGTCGAGATGCTGCACATCCCGGCGAACACGGCGGTGGCAGCGCTACTGGCCGGGGAGGTGGATGCGCTCCAGATCTCGGGGCCAGCGGTGGTCTCGGCGGCGCTGCAGGGCGCCGATCTAGTGTTCGTGGCCGGTGCGCTCGATCGCATGGTGTTCAGCGTGCATGCGGCGCCGGATGTGCGCAGCGGTGCCGACCTGCAGGGCCGCCTCTTCGGTAGCGATCGCCCGGGCACGCCCGTGGCGTACGCCGCGGAGGTGGCGCTCGCGCGCCTGGGCGTGTCGCCCGAAGAGGTCGAGATCCTGCACATCGGCTCGTCGGATCGCCTGCTGGCCGCGCTGCTGTCGGGCCAACTCGCGGCCACGGTGCTCACGCCGCCCGCCAGCTTCGCGGCCGAGGCGGCGGGCTATCCGCTGCTCGTCGATCTGTACGACGTGCCGTACCAGAACATCGGGCTTGCTATGCGCCGTAGCCGGCTGCCCGCGCTGGGGCCCGCCCTGCCGGCGCTGCTGCGCGGCTACCAGGAGGGCATCGATCGCTACGCCGCCGACCCCGCGTTCGCCCGGGAAGTGTTGGCGAAGTATAGCGGGGAAACCGATCCGGGGCTGCTGGCGCGCACCTACGACTTCTACCGTGCCGCGGGCTTCACGCGCGATCTGCACGTATCCGAGGAGGGGTTGGCCAACATCCTGGGCTTTCTCGCACGCACGGTGCCCGCGGCCGCGCAGGCCCGGCCGACCGATTTCGTCGAGCCCCGCTACGTGCAGCAGCTCCGATAGGAGGTAGCGCAATGCCGCTCCCGCCCCTGGCGACCACCACCGTGGGCAGCTTCCCGCGGCCGCTCTGGCTGGCCGAGCGCCAGCGGACCGAGGTCCGCTTCCGCCTCGCGGACGAGGCGCTCCGCGAGGGGCTCGACGACGCGACCATCGTCGTCCTGCACGAGCAGGAGCGGCTGGGCCTGGACCTGCTCACCGATGGCGAGCAGCGGCGGCCGCATTTCATCGAGTACGTGCTGGCCGGCCTGGAGGGCTTCGACCTGACCGACCGCCGTCCGAAAGCGATCCGGCGCCGCAAGAGCGGGGCACTGGACGTGCCGCGCGTCATCGGGCCGGTGCGCTGGCGGCACCCCCTCGTGGTCGACGACCTGCGCTTCGCCCGGCAGCACACCGCGCGGCCGCTCAAGATGGCGCTGCCCGGCCCGCTCACGGTCGTCGATAGCACCTACGACGAGGCGTACGGCGACGAGGCCGCGCTGGCGCGCGACGTGGCCGCCGCGCTCAACCAGGAGCTGCTGGCCCTCCAGGCGGCCGGCTGCGACGTGCTCCAGCTCGACGAGCCGGCGATGACGCGCTACCACGAGAAGGTCGCGGCCTACGGCGCGGAGGCACTCGACCGCTGCCTGGAGGGGGTGACCGTCCCCACCATCGTCCACCTGTGCTACGGCTACCCGGGCACTGGGACGCTCCAGCACGAGTACACGTACCCCGCGCTGCTGGCCCTGCTGCGGCAGACGCGGATCACGGGCTTCTCGCTGGAGTTCGCGCGCAGCGGCTACGATCCGGCGCTGCTGCGTGCCTGTGCCGACCGCATCGTGATGCTGGGCTGTGTCGATCCCAGCCCCGGCCCGCCCGAGCCCGTGGCGGTGGTGGCAGAGCGCGCGCGGGCGGTGCTCGCGTACGTGGCCCCCGAGCGGCTGTGGCTGGCGCCCGACTGCGGGCTGATGATGGCCTCGCGCGAGCAGGCGCTGGCCAAGGTCCGCACGCTGGTCGCCGCAGCCGCCGCCGTCCGCGCCTCGCTGGCCTGAGCGACACGGACCGTGTGGTACAAGTAGGGCGGAGCGCGCAATCAGCAGGAGGCGACCGACAGGTGGCGGCGCGCGTGGCGATCGAGGGGGTGCTCCGCGAGGGGCTGGGCGTGGCCCAGCGGTTCACGGCCCTGCCGTGGGTGCGCGAGCAGTTCGCGCGCAAGCTCGACCTGGACCTGTACCCCGGCACGGTCAACCTCCAGGTCGCGGACCCGGCCGCGCAAGCCCTGCTCGCGCAGCTCCGTGAGGGCCGCGCAGTCGATCCGGCGAGCGGCCTGGTGCTCGAAGGCGTAGCCATCGACCCGCCCGAGCCGGGCTACTGCGTGGGCTGGGCCTATCCCGCGCGGCTGGGCGCGCTGCCGGCCGCAGTGATCGTGCCCCATGTGCCCGACTACCCGCCCGACAAGCTGGAGCTGGTGGCGGCCGTGCGGGTGCGCGACGCCCTCGACCTCCAGCCCGGCGCCCCGCTGCGCGTGGAGCTGCTGGCCGCCGACGCCCGTTAGCGCGCGAGGAGCATCCGCATGGCACCGTCCCTATCCGACCCAGCGACCGCCCCCGAGCCCAGCGCACGCGAACGCGTGCTCAGCTACCTCGCGCACCACAACACCGTCTCGCTCGCTACCGTAGACCGCGAGGGGCGGCCCTGGGCGGCGACGGTGTTCTACGTGAATCTCGGCACTGACCTCTATTTCCTGTCCGAGCCGCACACGCGCCACTGCCAGAACATCCTCGCCACGGGACGGGTGGCGGGCACGATCAACGAGGACTACCGCGACTGGCAGCAGATCAAGGGCATCCAGCTCGAAGGGACCGCCGCGATCGTCGAGGGGAAGGCCGAGCTGCTGCGTGCCCTGCACGCCTATCTCGACAAGTACCCGTTCGTGCGCAGCTTCCTCTCGCCCCAGTCGCTGCTACAGGGCGTGCGGATCGCCGGCAAGGCGCTCGACGTGCGCCTGTGGCGGCTGCGTCCGGAGCGGCTGTGGTACCTCGACAACGCCCGAGGGTTCAGCGCGCGCGAGGAGCTGCCGCTTTAGGCCGCTTCCCGCGGTGAGGGCGACGGCGATCTCGCGGCCGGACCGCGTCGGTTCAGGGCGTCCGCACGTTTTCGGTCTGCACCGGGGCGGTGCGTCGGGCCAGCGCGACCAGATCGAGCGCGGTCGACGGCGTGAGATCCGCGGCGAGCACGTCGCGCATCCGCGCCAGCGCGTAGTCGTTCGAGGCCGGGTCGATCGAGGCCACGCAGTCGGCCGGGACCACCAGCCGGAAGTCGCGCATGAACGCGTCGTGGGCGGTGAACAGCACGCAGACGTCGCCCGCCACCCCGGTGAGGAGCAGCGTCTCGGCTCGGAGGTAGGCGAGCAGCACGTCGAGCGTAGTCGAGTAGAAGCCGGAGTGCTTCGGCTTCAGCACGAAGTAGTCGTCTGGCTCCGGCAGCAGGCGTTCGACCACGGGCCGGCCCCGCACTCCGTCGCGCAGACAGTGCTCGACCAGCATGCGGAAGTCGGAGCGCCAGCGCCCGTAGTTGTCGTTGACGTAAACGACCGGGATACCGGCCGCCTTGGCACGCCGCTTCAACGTCCTCAGGCGGTCGGCGAGCGGCAGCGCCTGGGCGAACAGGGCGTCGCCGCCCGGGTACTCGAAGTCGTTGATCAGGTCGATCAGCAGCAACGCGGCGGCGGCCGTGTCGGGCACATTGCCGTGGAGGTCCGGGTTCCTGGCTGGCATCCTGCCGCTCGCTCCGAAGGAGATGGCGCGGTGTCGCCCAGCTGCTGGGGCGCGCGTACTAGCCCAAGCAGATGCTGTGCCACGCCCTCGGGCTCGCGGCACGGCGGGGCGTTGTCCCACAGCCAGCGGCACCCTGGCTTGGCCGAACACGGTATAGTTTCGTGAGTGTGGCCCGGTGGGCCAGTCTGGTGTACGGGGGGGACATGCAGCTCTACAACACGCTCAGCCGGCGCCTCGAGCCCTTCGAGCCCGCGGGGCCGGTCGTGCGCCTCTATGTGTGCGGCGTCACTCCCTACGACACCACCCACTTGGGACACGCCCGCTGCTATGTCGTCTTCGACCTCTTGCAGCGGGCGCTGCGTTACTATGGCCACCGCGTGCGCTACATCCAGAACATCACCGACATCGACGACGACATCCTGCGCAAGGCGCGCGAGGTGGGCGTCCCGTGGGACGAGCTGGGCAACCGCTGGCTGGCGGTGTACCGCGCCGATGTGGAGGCGCTGAACCTGCTGCCGCCAGCCGTGTGGCCGCGAGCGACGCGGGAGATCCCGGCCATGGTCGAGATCGCCCAGGCGCTGGTGGCCCGCGGCCACGCCTACGTCCGCGAGGGCCACGTCTACTTCCGGGTGCGCTCGGCGCCCGATTTCGGTGCGCTGTGCGGCTGGTCGCGCGCGCGCATGATCGCGCGGCTGCGCGAGGAGCGCTTCGATCCCGACGATCCACGCAAGGAAGACCCGCTCGACATCCTGATGTGGCAGCCGAGCGCGCCCGACGAGCCAGCCTGGCCCAGCCCCTGGGGCCCCGGGCGCCCAGGCTGGCATATCGAGTGTACGACGATGGCGTATCGTCACCTGGGCCCGACGATCGATATCCATGGCGGTGGCGAGGACCTGATCTTCAGCCACCATGAGAGCGAGCGGGTGCAGGCCGAGAGCTTCACGGGCGTGCGGCCGTTCGTCCGCTTCTGGATGTACGCCGGCACCGTGTACTTCGATGGGGCCAAGATGAGCAAGTCGCTCGGCAACCTGGTGCTGGTGCGCGACCTGCTGCGCCGCTACTCGGCAGACGCCGTGCGCCTGTACCTCGCGCGCTGTCACTACCGCCAGGCGTTCACCTGGGACGAGGCGCAGCTGGCCGAGGCAGCAGCCCTGGTCGAACAGCTTCGGCGAGCGGCGGCCGTGGAGCAGGCGCGCACTCCTGCCCTGGTGGGCGCTGACCCACCGGCCGACGACCCGCCCGTGCCGCGCGCTCGGTTGCACGACGGGCCCACAGCCGAGTACCGAGCGCGGTTCGAGGCGGCGCTAGACGCTGATCTCGACACGCCGGCGGCGGTGGAGTTGCTCGCCGAGCTAGCGAGCGTGATCGAGCGTGGCGGCGCGCACGCCGGCGAGCAAGCAGCGCTGCTGGTCGAACTGAGCGAGGTGCTGGGCCTCCGCCTGCTCGACCAGCCCGGCACCCGGTGGCCCGACTACTAGCGCGGAGCGGCGCGATGACGCAGCAACCAGCAGTGGATGCCCAGCCGTGTATCGACCTGCGTAGCGACACCGTCACCCGGCCTACCGAGGCGATGTACGCCGCCATGGCCAGCGCGCCTGTGGGCGACGACGTGATGCGCGAGGACCCCACGGTGCGCCGTCTGGAGGAGGTCGCCGCGGCGCGCCTGGGCAAGGAGGCCGGCCTGTTCTTCCCCAGCGGCACGATGGCCAACTTGGCGGCGCTACTGGCCCACACTCGCCGCGGCGACGAGGTGATCCTAGAGGCCGAGGCCCACATCTACTACTACGAGGCCGGCGGGCTGAGCGTGGCCGGCGGGCTGATGCCCCGGCCCCTGCCCGGCCACCACGGCGCGCTCGACCCCGCCGCCGTGGCCGAAGCGATTCGCCCGGACGACGTGCACTTCCCTCGCACGGGCCTCGTATGCTTGGAGAACACGCACAACCGCGCCGGTGGCACGGTGCTCACCGCGGAGCAGACGCGCGCGGTGGCCGAAGTGGCCCATGCGGCGGGCATCCCCCTGCACCTGGACGGCGCGCGGATCTTCAACGCCGCGATCGCCCTGGGCTGCGACGCGCGTGACCTGGCGGCGCCCGCCGACTCAGTGATGGTCTCGCTCTCCAAGGGACTCAGCGCGCCGGTGGGCTCCCTGCTGGTGGGATCGCGGGCGTTCATCGAGCGGGCGCGCCGCGCCCGCAAGCTACTGGGCGGGGGCATGCGCCAGGCGGGCGTGCTGGCCGCGGCGGGCCTAGTGGCTCTCGAGCAGATGGTCGATCGGCTGGCTGAGGACCATCGCCACGCGCGCCTGCTGGGCGAGCGGCTGGCGGCGATCCCGGGCGTCGCGGTCGATCTGGCGACGGTGCAGACCAACATGGTGCGCTTCAGCACGCGGCCCAGCGGCCTGGAGGCGCCCGAGTTCGTGGCCCGGCTCCGCGCGCGGGGCGTGCTGGCTGGCGCCCGCGACCGCTGGAATATCCGCATGGTGACGCACCGACACATCAGCGCCGCAGACGTGGAGACGGCGGCTGCGGCGGTCCAGGCCGTGGCGACCGAGGCGCTGGGCGCGGCCATCTAGCACACGCCCAGCGCCTCGCCTAGTCGCGCGATCGCAGGGGGGCGGCCGAGCGCTCGTAGGCGGGAACCAGCTCCACGGGGTGCTCGGCTGCTGGCGGCAGGTTGCTCCGGCGCAGGGGGATCTCCCGCAGGAAGCAGACGACCACCAGGGCGACGGCCATCAGGATCGCGCCCACGAGGAACGTCTCGTGGAGCGCCTGGGCCAGTGCCAGCCGCACGGCCTCGGCGGCGCCGGCCGTTAGGCCGGGGGTAGCGGTCAGGCCGGCGGATGCGGCCCCCTCGGGCTGGAGCAGCGCCAGCGGATTGCGCAATTGGGCGAGCTGCTCGGGCGTGAGTTGCGCGCGCAGCGCGGGCGGCAGCGTGTGGGTCAAGGCGGCGTCGAAGCGCGCGGTGAGGAGCCACCCGAACAGCGCCACCCCTAGCGTGCTGCCGATCGAGCGGGTGAACTGGGCCAGCGCGGTAGCCACCCCGATCTGGCCCAGGCCGACCGCGTTCTGGGCGATGAGTGTGAACAGCGGCATCACGGGGCCGAGCCCCAGCCCCACCAGGAGCATGTTGCGCGCCAGCGTCACATAGCTCGTGTCCGGGCCCATCTGGCTGAGCAGGAACATCCCCGCCGTGGCGCAGGCGATCCCCGCCAGCCCCACCAGGCGATACCGGCCGGTACGGCTCACGAGCTGCCCGCCGATGATGCTGGTCACCATCATCGATAGCGTCATCGGCATCAGCACGGTGCCGCTGCTGGTGGCACTCTGTCCCAGCACACCCTGGGCGAACAGTGGCACGAACAGGATCGTGCCGAACATGCCCATGACCATCAGCAGGAGAGCGCACATCGACAGCGCGACCAGAGACTCCCGGAACAGCTCCAACGGGATGATCGGCTCAGCGGTCCGGCTCTCGACCCCGACGAACAGTATCGTCATCACCGCGGCTGCCGCGAGCAGCCCGAGGATCACCGGTGAGGACCAGGCGTAGTCGCGCCCGCCCCAGGAGAGGGCCAGCAGCAGCGGAGTGACCGCCAGCACGAGCACCACCGCACCGGCGTAGTCGATCCTGCGGGCCTTCACCGGCCGGCGGTGCTCCGGGAACGCCGCCAGCAGGAGCGTGATCACCACGATCCCGACCGGCAGATTGACGTAGAACACCCATCGCCAGCTCAAGCTATCGGTCAGGTAGCCGCCTAGCAGCGGGCCGACCACGCTGGCGAACCCGAATACGGCCGAGAACACGCCCTGGATCCGCCCGCGCTGAGCCGGCGGGTAGATCACGGAGATCACCGTGAATACCGTGGCCATGAGCGTGCCGCCGGCGATGCCCTGCAGGCCCCGAAACACAACGAGCTGGGTCATGTTCTGCGCCGCGCCGCACAGCATGGAGGCGAGCACGAAGCCCGCGGCGCTGCCGATCAGGAACCGCTTCCGCCCGTAGAGGTCGGTCAGCTTGCCGACGATCGGCACCACGGCGGTGCTGGTCAGGAGGTACGCGGTAGTGACCCAGGCGTAATGCTCGAACCCGTGCAGCTCGGCAATCACGCGCGGCATGGCGGTGCCCACGATGGTCTGATCGAGGGCCGCCAAGAGCAGGGCAAGCAAGCAGCCGGCTACCATCGTCAGCCGCTGGCGCCCGGAGAGCAGCTCGGGATGGGTCACAGAGGAGCGTGCCTCGCTCAGCATCGGTCTCTCCTCTCGCACCCATGCACGGCCTGGGCCACCGCCGCCAGCACGGCTAGCGCCTCGGCTACCCGCTCGAGTTCCTCTGGGGGGAGGGCGTCGAGCACCGCCGCAAAGCGCTCGCGCCGGTCGAGCAGCAGGCGCTCCACGGTGGCGCGCCCCTGGTCGGTCAGGCTCAGCCAAGTGATGCGGCGATCGGCAGGGTCCTCCGCGCGCTGGACGTGGCCGTGGGCGACGAGTCGATCGACGAGTTGGGACACCGCCGGCGGGCCGACGCCCAGCGCGCGCGCCAGCTCGCGGCCCGAGGCGCGGCCCTGTGCAGCGAGGTACAGCAATGCTTTGAGCTGGGCGAAGGTCAGCTCGGTGGCCAGCCACGACTGCGGCGCGCTGTTCAGCGCCTGCATCAACTGGCAGAACTGGGCGAGCGCGCGCTCGCGCGTACTCGCAAGTATGGCGTCCTGGGACATCATCTCACTACCACTGCATGATTCGCGGTCTGGCAATAGTTTATGTTCTGTGAATTAAGTGGGCAAGGGGCCGGGGCCCGGGG
>JADGHJ010000282.1 GCA_019686175.1 Chloroflexota bacterium
ACTTTTGCTATTTTGTCCCCCCCCCGCGCGGGCCGCTACAAAATACGGGCCCCCGCCGCCCCGGGCTGGTGGGCAGCTGCTCGGACTAGCGGAGCGCCGCCAGGGCCGCCTGGCGCGGACCGTCGTCCGCGAAGCGGGTGAGGTCGAGGGGCTCCCGGTAGTTCAGGTAGCCGCGCTCCATGTAGAAGCGCTGCTGGTCCATCAGCGACTCCCAGTTGATGCGCCCCTCCGGATCGGCATACTGCGGGATGATGCGCTGGACCGTTGCCGCCGGCACGCGCGTGTACTTCTCGATGATCGCGGCGTTCGCCGGTGAGGTCCACCCCTCGGTGTTCAAGTCCTGCAGGCCGCGTAGGAAGCCACGCATGAACGCCTCGGTGAGCGCTCGGTCGCGCGTCAGCGTCGGGCCCGCCACGAGCACCGTGATTTGGGCACCGCGCAGGAACTCGGGCACGATCTGCACCGCGTAGCCCGCGTCTATGGCTGCCGTGGCCGCGGGCTCGGGGACGAACGCGGCATCGACCGCGTTATTGGCCAGCGCGTTGGGGATATCTGGGAAGGGGATCGGCACAAACTCCACGTCGGCAATGCTCAGCCCGGCGGTGCGCAGCGCGCCGTTGATCGCGTACTCGGTGTACACGCCCGTGGCATTGCCGGCCACCCGGCGCCCCCGCAGCCCGCTAGCATCACGGACGGCACCGCTATCGTACAGGTCCTTGCGGGCGAGCATCGGGTCGCCACCGTTGCCCTCGGGCGGATTGCCGTGGACCCCGGAGAGGATCCGGATATCCACCCCTCGATTGAGGCTGTTGAGCACCGCGGCACCAATGGTGGCCACCGCGGCCTCTAGATTGCCGGCGCCGACCTGGGCGATCGCCTCGGCGGTCACCTGCACGTTCTCCCACTGCAAGTCGATGCCTTCCTCGGCGAAGTAGCCCTTGTCCATCGGGACGAAGATGGTCGCCGACGGGATCACCGGGATCAGCCCCATGCGCACCGGACGCAACTGCTGCGCGGGGGACGCGACGGCGGCCGGTGCGGCGGCTGTCGCTCGTGCCGCACCGGCCGCCGCTTGCGGCGCGCTCACACCGAAGGCTAGGACGCCAGCCAGGAGTAGGAGGGCCACGCGCGATACCGACACAGACGTCCTCCCCTCACTTGAGGACGCGGGCGACCTCCGCACCACGCGCCGGGCCGCGCCCGCGCCCTCGGACTCCGCATGGATTGGCTAGTAAGGTAGCATGGCCTTGACGGCAGCACAATACTCCTTGCACAGGCCGTCCGAGTCGCTTCCTACTGTCCCAAGGCGGCCAGCGCGGCCTGGAGCAGGCCATCTTAGCGACGTGCGCGATGGCCTCGGACGTGACCTGGACCGGCTCGCGCTGCATGTCGATGCCCGCGGCCTCGAAGTACCCGCGCTCACGCGCCACGTAGAAGGGCGTGTTGCTGATCCCGAGGATGAACCCCATCCGCACCGGACGCAGCTGCAGCGCGGGCGTCGCGCTCTCACCGGCCGCCGCCTGCTAGGCGGTGGACGCGGGCCACCAGCCGGCGAGCAGGATCCCCGTGAGCAGCGTCACCACCAGCCAACGCCTGGCATGCACACTTCCCCGACACGGGACGCCCCAGAAAGTCGCGCTCCGCGGCTCGCCGCCAACGATTGCACAGCGCTCGCGCCAGAACAACCGGGATGACGGCCCTACGAACGCGCGCGGGGAGTACGCCGCGAGGAGCGATGCCGCGCGGGAGGCGTCTCTGTCGCCCAGAGGCCCTCCCGGCCGTTGGGCAGTGCGGCCAATGCTCGCCCGCACTCTTTGGCGTACGATTCACTGAGGATGCGGGCGACCTCCGCGGGGTCGTCGGTCACCTGCAACAGCGCGAAATCCGCGGGAAGGAGCTTGCCTTCGGCTAACGGCCGCGCCTGGATCCAGTCCAGCAACCCCTGCCAGTAGGCCCGTCCCACCAGCACAACGGGGAAGTTGTGGACCTTACGGGTCTGGATCAGCGTCAAAGCCTCGAACAGCTCGTCCAATGTCCCGAACCCGCCCGGCAGGATCACGAACCCCACCGCGTACTTGACGAACATCGTCTTGCGGACGAAGAAGTAGCGGAAGTTGAGCGGGAGGTTGACGTAGGCGTTGATCCGCTGCTCGAACGGCAGCTCGATATTGCAGCCGACCGAGACGCCGCCCGCCTCCGCCGCACCGCGATTGGCCGCTTCCATGATGCCCGGCCCGCCGCCGGTGATGATGGCGAACCCCGCTTCGGCCAGCAGGCGCGCGATCTCCCACGCCTTGGTGTAGAACGGATCGCTGGCGGTCACGCGCGCGGAGCCGAAGATCGACACCGCGGGGCCCAGCAGCGCCAGTGCATCGAAGCCGTCGACGAACTCGCTCACGATGCGCAGCACGCGCCAGGGGTCGGTGTGCATGAACTCGGCCGCGCGACGGCGATCGGGCTCGCACCAGCTCAGCAAACTCTCGTCCTGCATCGGTCGGCCGATGTTCAGATTCCGGTTGAGGGTCGGGTTTGGCTGCGTGGACGCGCGGCGGGCGCGGCGGGGACGGCGACGGATCATGCCTGCGGCTCCTTCGCGAGATCGCGGGGCGTGTCGAGGCCGACCAGGACCGCCTCGACGGTCGCCGCCACGCGCGCGAGCGTGTCGCGCGCGTAGGGCGCCAGCGCATCGAGGCGATCAAGCGCGGGCAGCGGGGGATCCGGCCAGACCGCGCGGGCGCGCCCGAGCGGAAGCCCGCCACCGGGCGCGGCGGGCAAGACGCTCCGATAGTTGATCAGGTTGCGTAGCCGCCGCAGGTCGCGGAACCACGCAGCACCGAGCGTGTCCAGTACCACGGCGCGCGCCGCGGCCGCCGCGCTCCCCGGCGACGCGCCCACCAGCAACCGCTCCAGGGCCGGAAACTTCACTTCCTCATCCGGCGTAACCGCGCACACCTGCACCACCACCTGCGCGAGCGCATCGAGCGCGCCGTAGCTGGCGAACACGAAGCTGTCGACGGCCATGGAGAGCCGGACCCACCCCAGCAGATACTCGCGCAGCGCGTTGGCTTTCCGTGGCAGAGTGCGCGCCTCGGTGACGACACTCAGCGCGTAGCGGTCGGCCTCGGCGAGCTTGATCCCCAGGTAGATACTCGCCGTCGCCACGGGCGCCGCGGTGTCCGGGCCCGCGCGGCGGGCGGCATCCAGCTCGCGCTCCAGCCAGGCCCGATAGCGCGGCAAGCCATCGACGAAATGGCTGAGCCGCGGGTCGTAGGCGCGCAGCGGGTCGAGCATGCGCGCCTAGTCGCGCGGGACGAGCAGGGCGATGCTCGCCGTGAATCCGTGCAGGAACGTCTTGCCCCCGACCGGACCGATCTCGCCGTTGCAGAAGAAGCCGACCAGGGGCAGGCGGCCGAAGGCCGCCGCCACGCCCCGGGCATCGTGATCGATCGGCCCGAACAGGTTTTCCCCGCGCCCGTTGCAGCTACATAGCACGGCCGCCACCGGGCGCTGGTCGCCCAGTTCCGCGCGCGCCTGGGCCAGCAGGACGCGCAGGTCCTCGTCAGCCGCCCGCGCGTCGCGCATCTGGAACTGGAGCGTCTGCCCGACCCGCGGGTAGGCGCCGATGGCCAGGGCACCACTCTGGCGGTCGGCACCCAGGAGATTGCGGATCAGGTAATCGCCGCGACCGAAGCGCTCCTTGTACTCGTCCATGGCAAGCCCGACGAGCAGGTTGCGCGCCGCGCGCTGCTGGCGCTCGAGGGGTAGCTCCTGGATCGTCTCCACCAGGACCTGATAGGCCGGCCGCCCCCCGATGGTCTCCAGCACATTCCCGCGCGCCCCGGTGATCGTCCAGGGCTGGCCGATCGGCTCTGCGCCTTGCGAGACGACCGTATGCACCCGGAGATTGCCCCCGAGCGCCACCGCCACGGCGCCCTCGGAATAGACACGGTCGTTGAGGAAGACGTGCGTGCGGCGCTCGTCGAGCCGCCCGGAGGCCAGTCCGCCGATCAAGGTCACTCCTGGGTACGCGGCCTCCAACTCGCGGATCAGCCGCTCGATGTCGAGCTGGAACGGATCGACGAACAAGAGCCAGGCGTTGACGTCCTCCAGCGTCAGCCCGCCGAGCCGGACCACGCCCTCCTCTTCCAGCGTACGCTGGGTAAGGTGTACAGCGCCGACCGTAGCGCCCGGGAGGGCAAGCTGCAACAGGGCCAGCGCGGGCTCCCGCTCGATCTCCCGCTCGGGGCCGATGACTCCCTGACCGCTGCACCCGGCAAGCCAGCGGGCGCCGCTCGCCGCGTGCACGCGCGCCACCAGCTCGTCGTAGTAGCGCGCGAAGTACGCGCTGGCGAACAACAGGGCGAGGTCGGCCGGGGCGTCGAGCCGTGTTGCCGACACCACCTCCTCGACCGCCTCGGGCCAGGTGCGCGCGCGCGAGATGGCGGCTTTCGCTAGCATGCCCAGGCTTCCTTTCCATGCGCGTCCGCGAGCGCCGCTGAGACGCCGCCCCGCTACCGACCTGCGTGGCCTGCGCTGGGCTCACGTCGGCTGGGCGCTCTGCCTACTCATATCGTACGACGCGATAGAGCTCGGCGTGGGCCAACCCCCAGAGCGCGCCGTTCTGGGCCGTTTGCTCGCGCAGCAGGCGCGCGGCATCGAGCCCCAGGCCCGCCATATACGTGGCGTGCTGCTGGAGCGCGGCGATGGCGCGGTCCAGCGTGGCGCTCACGTCGACCGCCTCGTCGGCCTGCGGGTCCCCACACAGGTACAGCCGCTTGACGCCGCGCCACGGCTCCAACCTCTCCGCTCGCAGCTCGGGAAAGGCATGGTGCAGCGAGGCATCCAGGATCGCATCCATGGTCGCCTCCCCCACGGCGCGGTGATCGGCGTGGTTGACCTGCCCGCCGCCCCAGAAATGGGTGAATTGATGGGTCATCACGATCTCCGGCCGGACTTGCCGGATGACTCGCGCCAGCGCGCGGCGTAGCTCAGGCCCGTAGTATACGGCGTCATCGGCCCAGTCCAGGAAGCGCACGTCATGCACCCCCACCGCGGCCGCCGCCGCGCGCTGCTCCCG
>JADGHJ010000283.1 GCA_019686175.1 Chloroflexota bacterium
GACCACCACCACCCGCATCTGGGCCCCCACCTCCCCGGACCCGCCGTTGGTTCTCGCCAGCTCCTGTCCCGAGGCCCTGGCGCAGCTCGCCCCCGCCCGCTGGCCTGACGGCATCCGCGTGCTGGGCACCGCCGTGTCGCCCGAGGGCAAGCTGCTGGGTATCCCACCGGAGTGGGTCGCCGCGCTGCGGACGGTCGCCGACTACGTCCTGGTGGAGGCCGACGGCGCCGCGGGCAAGCCGCTCACCGCCCCCCGCAGCTACGAGCCCGTGATCCCGCCAGCAGCCGAGCTGGTGGTGCCGGTGGTAGGCGCCGACGCCATCGGCGCACCGCTCGACGCCCCGCACGTGCACCGGGTGGCCGAACTGAGCGCGCTGCTCGGCGTGCCCGCGGGCACCTTCCTGAGCCCGCGCCTGGTCGCGCGCGTCCTCTTGGCCCCCGAGGGCAATACGCGGGGCGCCCCTCCGTACGCCCGGATCGTGCCGCTGGTGAACAAGGTGGACGGTCCAGAGCGTCTCGCGCCCGCGCGGGCCGTGGCCGAGGCGCTGCTCGCCGACGGCGCCGAGCGCGTGGTGCTGGCGGCGCTAGCACGGGAGCCCGCCGTTGTGGAATGCTGGTCTCGGGAGCAGGCGCTCCGCCCGGCGGCCGGTGTGCTGCTCGCCGCGGGGCTCTCCACGCGGCTCGGCCGACCGAAGCAGCTCCTGCCACTCGGCGACCGTCCCCTCCTGCGCCATGTGGCCGAGACGGGCCTGCTGGCCGGGCTGGACCCGCTCGTGGTCGTGATCGGTCCGCAGCCGGCCGCCATGCGGGCGGCCCTGGTGGGCCTGCCGGTGCACGTGGTGGAGAACCCGCGCCACGCGGAGGGGCAGAGCACGTCGGTGCGGGCGGGCGTGGCGGCGCTGCCGCCGGCGACGCCGGCCGTCGTGATGCTGCTCGTCGACATGCCGGGCGTCACCCCGGGCGTCATCCGCGAGCTGATCGCGGCCTGGCGGGCGACCGACGCCCCGATCGTGCGGCCCCAATACGCGGGGCGCCCCGGCAATCCGGTGCTGTTCGACGGTCGCCTGTTGGAAGAGCTGGCCGCGGTCACGGGCGATGAGGGCGGGCGCGCCGTGCTGCGCCGCCACGCGGCAGCGACCCACTACGTGCCCGTTGCAGAGCCAGGGGTAGTGCTCGATATCGACACCTGGGAGGCCTACGAGGCGCTGCTCGCCAGCGGCGCGAGCGGCGGCGGACCTCTCGGCGATCCACGGAGGTAGCCATGTCCGACCAGGAGACCGTCATCCGCGCGCTGCTCGAGGCCATCGAGGACAAGCGCATGCTGGTGCTGGCCACCGTCGTGCGCGCCGACCCGCGGACGGGCGTGGCGGTAGGTACCAAGCTGCTGGTCGACGAGGACCAGCAGGTGACGGGCACGCTCGGCGACACGGCGCTCGACGCGCAGGTGGTGCGCGACGCGCTGACCGCGATGCAGGAGCGGAAATCCCACGTCGCCACCTATGGCCCCAGCGACGGGACGGCCAATCTGGCCGGCGAGGTGGGCGTGTTCCTGGAGGTCGTCGAGCCGCAGCCCGCGCTGGTGATCGTCGGGGCCGGCCACATCGCCGTGCCTCTGGCGCGCATCGGCAAAATGCTCGGCTTCGAGGTGACGGTGATCGACGACCGCGAGAAGTTCGCCAACCGCGAGCGCTTTCCCGATGCCGACCAGGTGATTGCCGACGACTTCGGCCCCACGCTGGCCAACCTCAAGATCACGCGCGGCAGCTACATCGTGATCATCACGCGCGGGCACCAGTACGATGAAGAGGCGCTGATGCAGGTCGTGGACTCGCCGGCTGCGTACATCGGCATGATCGGCAGCCGGCGGCGGGTCCGCGCGGTGGCCGACAACCTGGCGGCCGTGGGCATCGACCGTGCCAAGCTGGAGCGCGTGCGGGCGCCGATCGGCCTGGAGATCGGCGCGCAGACCCCGGAGGAGATCGCGGTGAGCATTATCGCCGAGATCATCGCGGTGCGCCGCGGGGGGCGAGGCCTGCCCATGTCGGAGGTGGCTCGCAACCGCGCCCTACGGGTGGCGCGATGAGTACCAGCGGCCTGATCGTCATCAAGGGTGCTGGCGACCTCGCCAGCGGCGTGGCCGTGCGCCTGTGGCGGGCGGGCCTGCGCGTGCTGATGACCGAGATCGCCGAGCCGACGGTGGTGCGCCGCACCGTGGCGTTCGCCGAGGCGGTGTTCGCTGGAGAAACGCGTGTGGAGGGGATCGTCGCGCGACGTGCCGACGATCTGGCGGAGATCGAAGCGATCCTTGCCGCCGAGGCGATCCCGGTGCTGGTGGATCCCGAGGCGACGGTGGTGCGCCTGCTGCGCCCGACCGTGGTGATCGACGCCATCATGGCCAAGCGCAACGTGGGCACGCGCATCGACGACGCGCCGGTGGTCATCGCGCTCGGCCCGGGCTTCGTGGTCGGGGTCGACTGCCATGCCGTGGTGGAGACGCAGCGCGGGCACTACCTGGGCCGGGCGCTGTACCAGGGCGCGGCCCTGCCCGACACGGGGGTGCCAGGCAGCATCGGTGGCTACACCCGTGAGCGGGTGCTGCGCGCGCCGCGGGCGGGCCGGTTGGAGCGGCCGGCAGCCATCGGCAGCCACGTCGAGCCGGGCGACGTCGTGGCCTGGGTCGATGGCGCCCCCGTGCGCAGTGCGATCGCCGGCACGCTGCGCGGGCTGGTGTGCGAGGGGGTACGGGTGGCCGCCGGGATGAAAGTGGGCGATGTGGACCCGCGCGCGGCGCGTGACCACTGCTTCACGGTGTCAGACAAGTCGCTGGCCGTGGGCGGCGGCGCGCTGGAGGCAGTGCTGTACCTGGTGCGCGAGCGCTGCCCGGCCGCGCTGTACAATCTCTTCAGACCCCTGCCGGATGCACGAAGCGAGCAGGGCCATTGGAGAGGCGCCGATGATCGCGACTGATCAGATGCGGGAGATCTACCAGGAGATCGCCAAGCCATCGCCTGAGGGGCGCCGCGCCCTGGCGACGATCATCATGACCCGCGGCTCCACGCCCCGGAAAGTGGGCGCCAAGATGCTGGTCTTTCCCGATGGCCGCTTCCTGGGCACCATCGGGGGCGGCTGCGGTGAGTCGGACGTCTTCCACGAGGCGATGAAGGTCATCGAAGATGGCCAGCCGCGGATCGTGGGAGTCGACCTCACGGCCGATGAGGCCGGCGAGAGCGGCGACGTCTGCGGCGGCATCATGGACGTGTACATCGAGCCGGTGTAGGCGGCGGCTCGCCAACGGCTAGCCCTTTGGGCGCCGCGTAGTTGCCCAGCGGGCGATGATCTCCTGGTCGTGGGGGAAGGCCATCGGCGGCAGGGCGTCGGGCAAGAACCAGCCGACCTCCGCCACCTCGGGCCCGGCGCGCGGTTCCCCCTCCGCAGCGCGCGCCGTATACACGACCAGGACGACCGGGTTCCCCGGCTCGGAGTAGACGCCGAAGAGGCCGTCGATCTCGACATCCAGCGCGGTCTCTTCCAGCACCTCACGGCGAGCAGCCTCCTCCAGTACCTCGCCGCGGTTCACGTAGCCCGAGGGAAACGACCAGCGCCCCAAGCCCGGCTCGATGGCGCGCCGGTTGAGCAGGATCCGGCCGTCGCGCCCCACGAGCACGGCCACGGCGACCTTGGGATCGGCATAGTACACCCAGCCACAAGCGCCGCACGCCGGGCGCTGGTATCCCTCGATCTCCCGCAGGTCTAGGGCCGCTCCGCAGTGGAGGCAGAATTTCACCATGGGTCCTGGTCATCCCCCGGGCTACACCCGCACCTGGCCCTCACGAGCCGCTGGAGGCGCGGCTGCGTGCCAGCCGTTGGAGGCGTGTCGCCTCGGCGCGTCGCACGCGCGCGAAGAAGGCGTCGCGCTGCTTGCCCTGCTGCACCTTGAGGTCGCTCTTGGCCCGCTTGCGGGTAGCCATCTCGTGCTCCTTGTCCGGCGCTGCACGGCAGGGGCATGATGGCGCCATGCCCACCCCCTGCAGGCCGGAAGAGATCCTCTGCGTTCTAGGTATAGCACACGATACAGGACGCGCTCGGCCGAGCGGACCAGCGCGCGGCCTAGCAGAGGAGAGGCGGAGCGCACCGGCCCGCTGACCAGGGCTGCGAGCATTGCCGCTCACGGCGCCGGTGCCGTACAATGAGTGCGGACGGCATTCTGGGCCGCTAGCTCAATTGGTAGAGCAGCTGACTCTTAATCAGCGGGTTGGGGGTTCGAGTCCCTCGCGGCTCACGCTCACTTCCCCCGTCGTTCCGCCAGAACCGGGAGGGCCCTCCCGGCAACGGAGGGCCATCACGGCGTTCTGCTAGCAATTCCCGCCCAGCGCCGCCTCGATACGGCATGCGGCATCGTGCGCCAGGTGCGGCAGCGCGCGTAGGTGCGGAGCGTGAACCCGGCGTCCGTGTGCCCTAGCAGCTCGGTCACCACGCGCCCCAGCCCGGGCGCCAGGTGCCGGCGCACGAGCTGGCTATCGGGGTTGAGGGGGCAGAGGCAACCCGGCTGGATACCCTCTAGCGCTCGCTGACGGCGTAGCCTTCGTCAGCGAGCGCCTCCCGGACAGCGCCCAGGTCGGCCTGCGTCTCGTCGTACTCCACGCGCACGCGCTTGCCCGGCACGTCTACCTCGATGCGTCGCACGCCCGCCAGTGGCGCGAGGCGCCGATTGATGGCGCGCGCGCAATGCTCGCAGCTGATGTCCGGGACCTCTAGCACGATCTCGCTCATGGTCTCATCTCTCGGCCGCGTGACTGAGCCCCACCCACTTTCCTTCAGGATATCGCGCACGGCCCGCGCGACCGATGCGCGCGTGGGCGTGGTTTTCCGAGGACTGGTCGCCAGGGGAGCCGAGTGCGTACACTCGGCGAGGAGCGGGCGGGGACAACTCCACCAGGACGGAAGGGGACGCGCATGCCGGCTCGTCGCCCGGGCGGACGGACGACTGAGGAGGCGACGGCAGTCGAGTCGACTGCGCTGGCCCGGCTGTGTGCCGCGCTGCA
>JADGHJ010000284.1 GCA_019686175.1 Chloroflexota bacterium
CCGCTGTAGGCGCACGGCGCGCGCACCGCGGCGAGCGCCGGCTCGCGCCGCCGGCAGTCGAGACACAGTACGCCGCTGCGCTCGGGCTTGCTACAGCGCGGGCAGAGCGGCGGGCGGAGCCGCGGCAATGCCGCCCAGCAGGCCGCGCACAGCACCGCGTCACGCCGCCCGCAGCCGACGCAGCGCGCCGGCCACAAGAGCGCGGCGGTCGCCGCCCACGCGCGGTCCAGCCAGGGCGCCACCGGCGGCGCTCGCGCTTACGACACCGGCGCTTCCTGGCGCACCCCCAGCTCGCGGATGGCCGGGTACACCTCGCGGGCGAACAGTTCGAGGCTGCGGCGCACCTTGTCGGTCGGCATGGGCCCCGCCTGCATCATCATTAGCAGGTGCCCGATATGGCAGCGCTCGTGCAAGTAGCGCACGCGCTCGATCACGGTGTCGGGGTTGCCAGCGATCACGATGCCCTTGGCCTGCAGCCCCTCCCAGCTCTCGGCGTACGGCTTGCCGCCGACGCCGCGGTACGCCTTGGCCATCTGGTCGGGCGGCACGTAGCCCGGCGGCAGGTTCAGCCACTTGTGGCGACGGCGCTGCAGGTACCACAGCAGCCCCTTGCCGTCCTCCTGCGCCTGGGCGTCGGTCTCGCCGACGTACACCAGCGCGAGGTAGGCGAACTTGTCGGGGGTGGGCTCGGGGTAGCCGTGCTCCTGGCAGACGCGCCGGTAGGCGTTGACCAGCGACTCGGTCCACTCGTACGGCGTCAGGAAGCAGGCGTAGGTGTACTGGTGCTGGGCCACCCAGGTGACGCTCTCCAGACTGGACCCCGTGATCCAGATCGGCGGGTGCGGCTGCTGGTAGGGGCGCGGCCAGACGTTGACATAGCGCAGGTGCCAGAACCGCCCCTCCCAGTTGAACGGCTCCGGAGTGGTCCAGGCCTTCACGATCAGGTCGTGCGCTTCCTCGAACCGCTCGCGCGTGAACACCGGGTTGGCGTTCGACGGCTGCACCTCGGTGGGCACGCCGCGCACGAAGCCCGAGATGATGCGGCCGCGCGAGATGCAGTCCAGCATGGCGATCTCTTCCGCCACGCGCACCGGGTTGTCGCGGTGCGGCAGCGGGCTGCCGAGGATGGCGATGCGCGCCCGGCGCGTGCGGCGGACCAGAGCCGCGGCGGAGATCGGCACCACCGCGTCGAGGCAGGTGAGCGTCTGGTGGTGCTCGTTGAGCATCAGGTCGAGGCCCAGCTCGTCGGCGTACTCGTACTCGTCGAGGTAGCGGTTGTACAGGTCGGCGGTAAGCTGCGGGTCGCAGTACCGGTTGGGCAGCAGCACGCGCGAGGTGCCGTACTCGTCTTCGACCGCCTCCGGCACGTACGGATAAGGCATCTCGGTGAAGTAGTAGGCGTCCATGGCACCTCCTAGCGGGCCGCCGGCCGCGCCGGCGCCCGGTCGCCCGTGGCGAGAAAGGCGGCGACCGCCGCGACGAACGACTCCGGTTGCTCGAGATATGGGTAGTGCCCCGCGGCCGCAATGGTAGCAAACTGCGCGCCCGGGATCGCTTCCGCCCAGGCACGCCCGTAGGCGGGTGTCACCACGCGGTCGGACTCGCCCCATAGCACCAGCGTGGGCACATCGATGCGGCGCAGCCAGGGCCGCAGCTTCGGGTTGTGCAGGAACGGCTTCCAGCCGTATAGCGCCGTGGACTGCCGGTTGCGCAGCAGCGTCACCAGCTCGTCGTCGGTCAACTCGCCCAGCCCCGCCAGCTTGTGCCGCTGGGCGCCCAACGCTGGGTCGTGCCAGCTCAGCCGCAGGTACTCCTCCGGCCCGATCACGAAGTGGTCCACGATGTCACGGGTCGTCGGGTCGGACACCTTGATGCCGACCGCGTCGACCAGCACCAGGTGGGCGATGTGCTGGGTGGAGCGGATCGCCACCTCGGCGGCGATCCAGCCGCCGAACCCGAGGCCGAGCACGTGCGCTGGGGCATCCGGCTGCGCGCGCAGCAGGTCGAGGTAGAAGTACGCCAGGTCGTCGATGGCGTCGAACGTCGGGGGCAGCGACGAGCGGCCGAAGCCCGGATGGGACGGGACCAGCACGCGGTAGTCGGCCGCCAGGGCGTCGAGAAACGGCTGCCAGGCGTTGAGGTACTCATAGTCGTGCAGGACGAGCAGTGGCGGACCGCTGCCCCCGGTGAAGACCTGCAGCGATACGCCATCCAGCTCGACGGTGGTCTCCTCGCCCCTGGGCGTTGCCATGCTGCCTCCACTCTCCAGCGCCACGAGGGCTAGCCTCGTGCCGCAGCGCGAAACACTCGTCGCGTTCGGCGCGCGCGCGTTTCGTACGACACGATAGCGGGCCCCGGCCTCGCTGTCAAGCACTGGGGAATGCATCGATGGAACTGGCACTTGCAGCACAGGCTTCGCCGCCGTGGTTGTCGCCAGCACGCTGTCATCTGTACCATAGAGCGGAACGATGGCCGGAAGGTGGAGGCGAGACCGTGCGGTCGGACGTCCTCGATGCGGGAGCTGGCGTTCGCGCGGTGGAGCGCGCGGTCGAGTTGATGTTCCGAGTCGCGGAACGTGGCTCCAGCGTTAGCCTCCAGCAGCTCGCTGACGAGATCGGCTGCAGCAAGAGCACAGTCCACCGGTTGCTCAGCACGCTGGAGCGGCTGGGGGTAGTAGAGCGCGACCCGGCCCTGCGCCGCTACCGCGTGGGCCAGCGGCTGCAGGCGTTGCGTCAGGCAGCGCCGCCCGTCGATCTGCGCGCGCTGGCCGAGCCCCACCTAGTGGCGCTGCGCGATGCGGTAGGGGAGACGGCCTCGCTACACGTGCTGGACGGTGCGGCCCATGTCGTCGTCGCCCAGGCCGAGTGCTTGCACGAGATGCGGCTGATCCTGCCCCTCGGCCAGCGCATCCCGCTCCAGAAGGGGGCCACGGCCAAGGCGATCCTCGCCTTCGCGCCGGCAGCGCAGCAGGCGGCCCTGGGCGTTCCCCCGCTTCCCAACGAGCTGCTCACGGCCGAGGAGCGCGAGGATATCCGCAACCTGGGCTACGCCTTCAGCTACGCCGAGCGGGTGGCGGGTAGCTCGGCGGTGGCGGCGCCGCTGCGCGACGGCCGCGGCTGGGTAGTGGGGGCCCTAGCGCTCAGCGGGCCGAGCGTACGGTTCACCCCGGCGCGGGCGGTGCGCAGTGCCCCGGCTCTCTTGGAGGCGGCCCGGCAGATCGAGGCGGCACTCCGCGGCAGCGCCGGGCCATCCAGCTAGCCGACGCGCTGCAGGAAGTCGAGGGCGAGCTGGTTGAAGGTCTCGGCGTGCTCGATGTGACTGCAGTGGCGCGCGCGGTCGAACACGTACGCTTCGGCGCGCGGGATGCTGTCGCGCAGCTCCCGCCAGTAGCCGGGCTCGCGCAGCAGGTCCTGGGCGCCCGCGACTACCAGCACCGGCACGCGGATACGAGACGGATCGGGCCGCTCGGGACGAAAGCCGCGGGTCTGGCCAGCGGGGGCGAAGCGCGGGGCGGCCACCGCCTCCCACGCCCCGGGCTCGATACTCGCGCGCCAGCGCTCCTCCACGAGGTCATCGGCCCACCAGCGCTCGTCGTAGAACAGCACCTGCAGGATGGCCCGCATGCCCTCGCGCGTGCCCTCGTAGTGGGTCAGCACCTTGCGGGCGTCGTTGTCCGGCGCGCGGCCCCCGCCACTGACGGCGATGATCGAGCGGATCGGCCAGGGCACGGGGTCCATCCCGGCCACGGTCAAAGCTAGCGAGCCCCCGTACGAGTTGCCGATGAAGTGGGCCGGGCCGATGCACAGGGTCTCGATGAAGCGCTGGATGTGGGCCACGCGGAAGCCGGTCGGGTCGGACCAGTTGTACAGCTTGGTGGAGCGGCCGAAGCCCACGAAGTCCGGGGCGTAGACGTGGTAGCGCTCGGCCAGCGCGGCGATGTTGTACCGCCAGCTAAACTCGGCGCGCCCGCCGAACTCGCCGCTGTGCAGCAGGATCAGCGGCTCGCCCTCCCCAGCTTCCAGGTAGTGAGTGCGCACATCGCCAAGCTGGACATAGCGGCTGCGCACCCCGGCCGGTAGCTGGGGCGGGGGTGTCTGGGGCTCAGCGGTCATCGCGGTCCTCCCAACGCGGTTGGTCGCGCTTCGCCTGCGGCGTGCGGCGGGCAGGGGCAGCAGCCCACCGGCGCAGGGACAGTGTAGCGGGTGGCAGTGGAGCGCGCTAACGCGGCGAAGGGCCCAAGGGGAAAGCCGGGGCCTGTCGCGCTGGCCTCAGCGGTAGGGGCCGAGCCGCGCGACCGCGGCCTCAACGTGCTGCAGGTCGATGAACTGCGACAGGTCCACGCGCCCCTGCTGCGTCCCCGTGCGCAGGAACCACTCCTGCTGCGCCTCGAAGCTCTCGAGGTTCATCTGGCCATCCGGGTGGAGGGCCGAGAGCGTCATCTGGTCGTAGAGGGCACGGTCCTTCACCGGCGTGTGCCGGATCAGGGCATCGATCGCCTTTTCCCGCGCCGCCGGGTCGCGCTTGAGGAAGCCGTCGTTGTACAGCCGCACGCCGCGCAAGTAGGCGACCATGAACTTCGTGCCCAGCTCCGAGCGGCTGAACTCGGGCGAGTACAGCAGCACGGCCACCTGGTGATACGGATTCACCTCATAATCGTACTTCAGCAGCGAGACCGTGCCTTGGTTGAGCATGATAGTGGCGAACGGCTCGACGCTGAACACGAAGTCGAGGCTTCCGTTGGCCATGGCAGAGACCTGGTCGGGAAATCCCATGATCGTGGTGTCGAGGTCGCTCGGCGTCAGCCCGCCCTCGCGCAGCAGCATCACGAGATCCAGCTCCGGGCTGATCCCGCGCGCCGGCTGGGCGAAGCGCAGGCCCTTGAGGTCGGCCACGCTGCGCACGCGCCCGCTGTCCACCAGCTCCTTGCGTACGAGGTAGATACTGACGGGGAAGCCGGGCGGGGTGGGGTCGCTGTGTCCCTTGTCGGCCACGATGCGCACGTTCACACCGCTGCGCAGCGCGTTGTACAGCCCCGCGCTG
>JADGHJ010000037.1 GCA_019686175.1 Chloroflexota bacterium
GCCGGGGGCAGCGACAGCGGCGGCACGGCGGCGTACTGGAAGTCGATGGGGATCTCCACGCTGACCACCCCACGTGGGGCGGAGAGCGCCGCCTCGATGGCGGCGTGGACGGTCCAAGGGATGGCGGCAGGTGCCGGCACGCGCCAGGCGGCCTTGGACACTGCTTGGAGCATACCGAGCTGGTCCTTGGCCTCGTGGATCGCGCCGCGGCCCAGCCCGTGGGCGGTGGAAGCGATGTTGCCGGTGAGGTGCAGCACCGGGGAGCCGGCCGTCTGCGCCTCCACCAGCGAGCCCATGGCGTTGCCAGCGCCGGCGCCGGTGCTGGTGAGCACCACGCCGAGCTTGCCGCTAGCCCGCGCGTAGGCGTCGGCCATGTTCGCCGCGCCGGCCTCGCTGCGGCTAGTGATGGCGCGGAGGGTGCCGCGACGCTGGATTGCGTCGTAGAGGGGCAGGTTATGGATGCTGATGATGCCGAAGACGACCTCGACCCCGGCCTGCTCCAGCACCCGCACCACCGCGTCGCCGCCCGTCGGCTGCTCGCTCACCGCCTCCTCCTGTGCCTGCGAATCTGGTCAGACGTAGCGCTGGACGCCGCCGGCCACGTCGAGCGTCGCGCCAGTGATGAAGCTGGCCTGGCGCGAGGCGAGGAAGGCGATCGCCGCGGCCACCTCCTCGGGCTTGCCGAACCGCCCCAGGGGGATGTGGCGCTCGGCGGCCAACTGGGCGATCCAGGCTTCCTCGGGGATGCCCGGCTGCGCCTCGCGGTAGCGGCGGCGCCACTGCTCGCTCTCGATGGTGCCCAGTAGCACGCTGTTCACGCGCACGCGCGGCGCCAGCTCGGTGGCCAGCGTGCGCGTCAGGTTGAGCAGCCCGGCGCGGGCCGCGCTGGTGGCGGCCAGATGGGGCTCCGGCTGGCGAGCGAGCACCGCGTTGACGACCACCACGGCGCCCTGGCCGCTGGCCTGGAGGTGGGGCAGCGCCGCGCGCAGCGGGTGCAGCAGCCCGAAGAACTTCAGCTCCAGTTCCTCGCGCCACTCGGCGTCGGTGGTCTCCTGGAAGCGCTGCATCCGCGAGCGACCAGCGTTGCACACCAGCACGTCGAGCCGGCCCAGCTCGGCCACGGTGGCGGCCACGAACGCCTGCACCTGCGCGGGGTCGAGCACGTCGCATGGCTGGGCGAACACCCGGGCACCGGGCAAGGCGCGGAGTTCGGCCGCCGCGGCGGCCAGTCGCTCCGCGCCCCGCGCGCAGATCGCCACCCTGGCGCCCTCGGCGAGCAGCAGCCGCGCCGTGGCCAGCCCGATGCCCGCGCTGCCCCCCGTGATGAGCGCGACCCGGTCGCGCAGCCCGAGATCCATCCGTTGCCCCTGCCTCCCGCCGTTAGAGCAACTGCACGGACTCGCGTTCCCAGAACACCAGCCGGCGGCGGACGATCGCCAGCACGCGGTCCAGGACGAAGCCCACCACCGCGATCACCACCACTCCGGCAAACACCTGGGACCGTGACAGCGACGCCGAGGCGTAGGCGATGAGGTAGCCCATGCCCTCGGTGGCGCCGATCATCTCCGTGAGGATGGCGATCACCAGCGCCACGGGCAGCGCGATGCGCAGCCCGGCGAAGATCTGGGGCAGTGCGCTGGGCACGATCACCTTCCAGAACACTTGCACTTCATTGGCGCCCATGTTGCGTGCCGCCCAGACGTAGCGCTCGTTCACGGCCCGCGTGCCGTAGTAGGTGTTGACGGCGATCGGGTACAGGCACTCCAGGAAGATCATCGCGATCTTGGAGAGGTGGCCCAGCCCGAATACGAACACGAACACCGGATACAGTGCCACGCGGGGGATCGGGTAGCCGAAGGAGAACAGCGGCTCGAATAGCCGGTCCACCCAGCGAAAGCGCGCCATGGCGAAGCCCAGCAGGACCCCGCCCGCGCAGGCCAGTCCGAACCCGGCGGCCACGCGGATCAAGGTGGCCAGCAGGTGGTCCCAGATCGTGCCGCGGCTGAACATCAGCACGAGCTGGTCCCAGATGACCCCCAGGCTAGGGAACAATCGCGGGTTGACCCACCCCGAGCGCACGATCAGCTCCCAGAGCAGCAAGACCACCGCTACCGAGTACCAGCGCCCGACGAAGCCGAGCACGGCGTGGACCGCTGTCTGCCAACCGGACCGCGCCGGCGCGGCCGCGCGCGCCTGTGCCGTACTAGCCATGGCGGCCCTCCGCGATCGATTGGCCCACCAGCAGGCGGTTGCGCACCGCCAGGAGTAGCCGGTCGCAGACGAATCCCAAGATGCCGATGGCGAGGATCGCCGCGAAGATGGCGTCGAACCGGCCGCCCGCCTCGGCGTTGAGGATCAGGAAGCCGAGACCCGTGCGGTTGGAGGAGCCGATCATCTCGGAGGAGAACATCAGGATGAACGCCAGGGCCAGCGCCACGCGGAGCCCGGCGAAGATCTGCGGCGCCGCGGCCGGGACGATCACTTTCCAGAACACCTGCCAGCCGCTGGCGCCCATGTTCTGCGCCGCCCAGATCCACGTCTGGTCGGCGGCCCGTACGCCGTACAGCGCCGCGATAAAGCACGGGTAGAAGCAGGAGATGAGGATCAGCACGATCTTCGAGGTGTCGCTGATCCCGAACCACACGATCAGCACCGGCAGGATGGCGATCTTGGGCACCGGGTAGGTGAGCGAGATGAGCGGGTCGAAGAAGCTCGCCACGCGCGGCGATACCCCGGCCAGCAAGCCGAGGACGACGCCGAACAGCGCGCCGAGCGCGAACCCGCTCAGGGAGCGGTACAGGCTGTCCCGCGCGTGCAGGAACAGCTCGCCGCTCACGAGCCAGGCGCCGAACTGCGCGCCGATCGCGGCCGGGCTCACCAGCCAGGCCGGTAGCAGGCCGAGGTTGGCGCCGAGCTGCCACAGCACCAGCAGCGCCACCGGCACTGCCAGTGCCTGGAGGAGCGGTTCCAGGCGCGTCAGGGCCGATCGGTGGGCGCTGGCCAGGGGGCGCTGGCCCTGCGCCGCGGTCGCCAGCGCCGGAGGGCTGCTCGCCTCGTGCTTGGAGACCCTCGCCATGTCACGACACCTCTTGCGCGCGGGCCTTGAGCACCTCTTCGCGCAGCAGGTCCCAGATGGCGTTGCGGTAGGTGATGAACGCCGGGTCCTTCTTGATCTCGATGCGGCGCGGGTGCGGCAGGTCGATCTGCAGGTCGGCTTTGACCTGGCCCGGTCGGGCGGTCATGACCACCACGCGGTTGGCCAGGTACACGGCCTCCTCGATGTCGTGCGTCACCAGCAGCACGGTCTTCTGGTGCTCCTCCCAGATGCGCTGCAGCTCCTCCTGCATCATCTCCCGCGTCTGGGCGTCGAGTGCGCCGAACGGCTCGTCCATCAGTAGCACGCCCGGGTCGAACGCCAGCACCCGAGCCAGCGCCACGCGCTGCCGCATCCCCCCCGACAGCTCGTTGGGGTAGTGGTGCTTGAACGCCCGTAGCCCGACCAGATCGAGATAACGATCGACGATCGCCTCGCGCTCCGCCTTGGGGCGCCCTTGCACCTCCAGGGCCCAGCCGACGTTGCCGGCGATGTTGCGCCAGGGGAACAGCGCCAGGTCCTGGAACATCATGCCGCGATCTGGCCCGGGGCCTTGCACTGCCCGGCCATCCACGCGCATCGTCCCGCCAGTCGCGGGTACGAACCCGGCCAACATGTGGAGCAGGGTGCTCTTGCCGCAGCCCGACGGCCCGACCAGAGCGACGAACTGGCCGTCCTCGACCCGCAGGCTGACATCGCGCACGGCCTCGACGCGGATGCCGCCGCGCACGAACTCTTTGCGGATGTGCTCGATCTCGACAGTCGCCATCGTGCTTCCGTACGTAGTTACTGCG
Source organism: Chloroflexota bacterium (assembly GCA_019686175.1). GTDB lineage: Bacteria > Chloroflexota > UBA6077 > UBA6077 > JAJPHF01 > JADGHJ01. The sequence continues at coordinate 3,889 of JADGHJ010000037.1, forward strand.
GCAGCAGGCTGAGGTCCACCAGGGCGTTGAGGTCCAGCCGCCGCTCCATCCACCCGAGTTTCAGGAACATCTCCTGTTGCTGTTGCAACGCCTCCAGGTTGATGCGGCCAGTCGGGTCGCGGTAGCTGTCCTTGAGCTGGAGGTACAGCTCCGGCTCGGTCTGCACGAACTTCTGGGGACTATCCAGCAGCGCTTGCCGCGCCTCGGCGAGATGGTCCACGTACCAGCGCGTGGTGTTGACGAAGTCCGCGAGGAACGCGCGCGCTGCGTCGCGGTGCTGGGCGATGAACTCCGGCCGCAGGAACAGGAACAGGAGCTCCTCCTCGAACGGCACGCCTGTCTTCGAGGTCCACACATCCACGACCCCGCCGCGCCGCTGCTCGATCGTGGCGAAGGGGTCCGGGAACACGCCCACGTCGATGCGGCGGGAGCGCAGCGCCTCGCCCATGGCTGGGAACGGCACGATCACCAGCTTGTAGTCGCGCTCCGGCTCCAACCCCGCGGTCTCCAGCGCCGCGCGTGCCCACAGCTCGGTGGCACTCTTGAAGTCCACGATCCCCACTGTCTTGCCGCGGGCATCGGCCGGGCCGCGGATGCCGGCGTCGCTGAGTGCCAGGAACGTGGTGTTGAAGTAGCCTGGCCGCTCGCGCACGACGCTGGCGACGAGCTTCAGTGGCATGCCCTGCTCGGTGGAGAACAGCGCCGTGGGGGCCGAGATGGTGCCGCCATCGAGTTGGCCGGCTTCGTAGGCGCTGAGCCGGTCGGCGTTGCCGCGGAAAGCGGTGAACGTGAGGCGATAGAGGCGGTCCTGATTGGGCGCTAGCTCTGGCTTGGCCTTCATCAGCCAGAGGTTCTCCTCCGCGGCGAACCCGTGGCCGATACGGATCTCGACGGGGGATGTGCTGCCGCCGGACGAGGCGGTAGGATTGGTGGAACCGCCAATAGGCCCGACGGTCGTGGGCCGAGCGCAGGCGCCCAGCGCGCCGATCCAGAGGACGCTGAGCAGCAGGAGGATTCGCGAGCGACGGGCCCTCATCACGGTGTACCCTCGATCCCAGATGGCACAAGTGTGGCGCGGACTACGCGAACTGCGCTGCGGATGCGACAGCGTAGCGAACTGTCCGATACGCCCGGGTACGCGGCGACTCTAGGGAAACATTGTAGCCGAACGGGCCGAGTGCGGCGCCGCGCTCGCGTACCGTGTCTAGGATACCAAGGCCGGGGGTGTGCCCCCCGGCCTCCTGGTTGGCATCTGCCGTGGTCAACGCGGCATGTACGGGGGCGGCGGATACACGCGCCAGTAATCCGGCTGCCCGTGCGGCGCGGCGCTCCAGTCTTTGGGCTGGTAGGTCTCGTCGACCTGCTCCACTTCCGCCGTGTACTCCATCACATTGTTCTCGCGATCGAGGAAGTACGCAAACAAGTTGTTGCCTGGTCCGTGGCGGCCGGGCCCCCAAACCCGCGGCACCCCGTGCTCGCCGAGATGGTACATGCCCTTGCAGATCTCGAACCAGTCTTTCACTTCCCAGGCGACATGGTGCAGCTTCGTACGCTCGCCAGGCACGAATGCCAGGGAGTGGTGGTCCGAGTTGCAGTTCATGAACCGGAAGCCGATAGCGTTGCGGTCGATGACTCGGAAGCCGAGCACGTCGCAGTAGAACTGTGCCTGAGCCTCCGGGTCGGGGACATTGATGACGATGTGCGAGATCTTGGTTGGCTTCACCGCGCGCTCGCCGTAGTCATCGGCCACGCGCTCGGGCTCTGCGAACAGCTCCACGATCAGGCCGGCGGGGTCGCGGAAGCGGAGTGTGTAGCCGCGACCCGGCTCGCTGGCCGGACCGGGGGGCTGAAGGATCTCCATCCCCCGCCGCGCTAGCTCTTCGGCGGCGCGCTCGAGGTCGGCACGGTCGCGCACCTCGAGGCCGATGTGCTCGATGGCGTTGACATCGCGCTCTGCCTCGTACAACGCCATGGCGTGGTGGGTGGGCTCTTCGGCGCGCAGGTACAGCCGGCCCTTGCTCTCCTCGGTGATCCCGAGCCCCCAGAGGTCCGTGTAGAACGCGGCGTGCTGGGAGAGGTTACCGACTTTCAGGCCGATATGCCCGACTCGGGTGACCTTGGCAGGCGCTGCCATACTGTCTTCTCCTCACAGGCAACCCGTTAGCAACATCTGCGGCGCATCGTCCCTATAGCTTACTCGGTCACTTGCGGTTCGCGCGAGCGGCGGCTCAGCCGAGCGCGGCGAGCAGGAACGCGCGCACCAGCCGGTTGAACTCCTCCGGGCGCTCCTGGTTGGAGGCGTGTCCGGCGCCCTCGATGATCGCTAGCCGCGCGCCCGGGATGCCCGCAGCCAGGCGCTCGGACTCCGCGCGCGACAGGACACGGTCCTCGCTGCCCCAGATCACGAGGGTAGGTGCGGTGATGGACGACAGCACGGGCCGATAGTCGGCGTTGGCCAGGGCGATGGCGGCCTGCCGATACCCGGCAGGGTGGAGCGCGGCCATGATCGCCTCCACCTCGGCGCGGAGCGCTGGCGGGGCCTGTGGCGAGAGCACCTCGCCAGCCCGCTCGCGGGCGAACTGGGCCAGGCTCCCCCTGGCTACCGCGGCCAGACGACGCTCCAAGCGCGCCTGGCGCTCGGCGGGGGGCAGCGTGCCGCCGCCACAGTAGGTATCGGCGAGCACCAGCCGCGCCAGGCGCTGCGGGTGGCGCGCGGCGAAGGCCAGCGCGATGACCCCGCCCATGGACATACCCACGACGTGGGCGCGCTCGGCTCCCAGCTGGTCGAGCAACGCGGCCAGGTCGTCGGCAAAGTCGGCGATCGTCCAGCCCTCGGGCGGGTCGGACGAGCCGCCATAGCCGCGCGCGTCCCAGGCCACGACGGTGAAGGCGTCGGCGAGGCCGGTGAGCTGGTGGCGCCAGGAGCGCCCGCTACCCCCGATCCCATGGAGCAGCACGACCAGCGGGCCCTGGCCGGCGCGCTCGTAGTGGAGGTGGCCACCGGGCACGGGCACCGTCGGCATCGCGTCGGCTCCTAGGGCGCCGGCGTCTCGACCGGGGCCGGCACGGTCGGACGCGCCTCGTCGGCGCTAGCCGCACGGGCCTCGGCGGCTGCGCGCGCGTAGATGGCGCGCTGGCGCTGCAACTCTTGCTGGAGGAAGCGCCGCATGCGCACCACGCCCACGTCGGCCTGGACCAGCTTTTCATGCAGCCGCGACTCGATGCCGCGCTGGGCCTCCAGCGCCACGCGGTCTTGCTCCAGCACGCGCCAGTGGTTGTACTCCAGGAACGCCTTGTACAGCGTCCGCCACAGCGTGCGCTGCCAGCCCTGGACCTTGCGCCAGCGGAAGAAGTACACACGGGTGCGGTGCTCGTCGAGCGGGGTCACGAAGCCGACGATGCGCAGCGCCGGCCCCGGGCCGGCCGACTTGGGGTACGGGATGTCCAGCCGGCACCAGAGCGTGCCGGTATTGTGGATCTCGACCCAGTCGAAGTTCACCCCGCGCTGGCCCTCGCGCTCGACAGCGAACCCGTCGGGCAGCTCGCGCACGCGCATGCGATCGGTGCGCGAGCCGCGACTCAGCGTGTAGCTCTTGGCGTGCAGGAACACGCCGTGCATCGGGTCGGACAGGTTGTCGTAGACGCGCAGCCAGTTCGTGCGCCAGATGGCCGTCTGCAGGAAGCCAGTCCAGTAGGGACTTTCCAGCTCTTCGGCCAGCTCGAGGCGTGGCGGCGGGAACAGGTCCACGTCGCCGATGTAGCCCCAGATCAGCCCCATCCGCTCCTGGGCGGGGTAGGTGGGCACGCGAAACCGCTTGGTGGCCTCGCAGGCGCCGCCCTCGGAGGGGATGGCGATGCACTGGCCCTCGGTGTTGAATTGGAAGTGGTGGTAGGGGCACGTGAGCGCCCCTTGCACCACCGCGCCGAGCGAGAGGCGTGTGTCACGGTGGGGGCAGCGATCCTGCATGACGTGCGGGCGCCCGTTGTCGTCACGCCACAGCACCAGCTCCTCACCCAGGGCTCGGATGCCCAGCGGCCGGTCCTTGAGTTCCGAGGAGGTGGCGAGTGGATACCAGAGATTGCGCAGGCCGAGCTTGAGTGGCTCTTCGCGATTGACTGGCGTCGTGGCCATGGTAGGCTCCCCTGGTAGATCCGTGGCGGCGTCTCGGTCCAGCACGCTCGCACGGTACATAGCGGCACAGCCCCGGGCCACCGCGGGCGGGGCGCCGATACAGTCGTTTGGTTATAGCGTACGGCAAGACCGAGAGGTGGGAGCGCACTGGCGACATCTCCCCCGGCATGCTTCTTGCAAGATACCGCAACGCCCGGGAGTGTATCTCGATGTGCGCCCAGTTCACCCCCACTGAGCGTAGTCTCCGGGCCATCCGTGGGCGGAGGAACTGCGCCCACGGCGCCAGACTGGGTAGTTAATAGATGGCGGGTGCCCGCAAGACTGGGCCCGACCGAGTGAGTGGCGGTTGGTTTTTGGGCGGGCGAGCCTGGACTCAACCCTTGCGCGGCGCGCAGGGCCTCCTGTGGATCGTTGGGGGCTACTGCGCGGTCATCGGCGTACTGATCGCCGTCGTGCCGCATCGGTTCGATCTCCTCGAGGCGACTCGGGTTGGCTCCGCTGCGTGGAGCGTCCTGCTACTAGGGGCAGGAGCGAGTCTCCTGGCCATCGCGGTGCTCCGGCTCTCTCGTTGGGTGGGTGTGCTGGCGACTCTCGTGGCGGCGGCCGTGCTGGCAGGGCTGGCGGTCAGCCTGGGTGTCGCCGGCGAGACGCTCGGGGCCCTCTGCTACGGGAGTCTGGCGCTCGTGCTCGCCGGTGCGCTCCTCAGCGACGTATCTAGTCTCGGGCAGCACAAACCGCGCGTCGATCTGTTCACGCTCGCCATGGCGGTGGCGGCGCTGGGGATCGGCGCCGGGCTTCTGGTCGGCGGCGGCCCCGTCGAAGGGCCGGTAGCGCCCGGGGGGATCGCCGCGTGGTTCCTGGTCGGCGGCGTCGCGCTGCTGGCCGTCCAAGGGCTGTCGGTGGGCGCGGCTGGTGCACGGCTCCTCGCGCACGGGCTGGCAGGCAGTGCCTTCCTGGTGTATTTCGCGCTTCTAGCGTCGCCCTCGTCGTGGCTGCCGGGCCTTGTGCTGTACGGTGGATGGGGGCTGCTGTTGCTGCTACAGCCCGTGCTCGCGCCGCTGCTCCGCCGGCCCGACCACGCGTCGCTGAGCTGGCGGCTTGCGCTGGCGCTCGCTGCGGCGACGGTGTTGCCGCTGACGGTGGGGGCCGTGCTGGTCGCGACGCACGAGGAGCGCGCTGCGCTGCGGGAGGTCATCGCGCGGCAGAGCCGTCTCGCTGCGGCCCAGGTCGACGATCTGGTGGAGTACCTGGGGCAGCGCCAGCAGGTGTTGCTCGCGCTGGCGCAGGCGGTCGCCACCGAAAGCATCGGCGCGACCGGGCAGCGCGCACTGCTGGAGGCCCTGGCTCCCGCCTTCCCCGATGTGCACGCGTTGGTGCGCTACGACGCTTCCGGCGGTGTGGTCGCTGCTAGTCGCGATCCGCCTGGGCCCACTGTTCCGACGACCCTCTTCACAGATGGAGCAACCGGCTCAGGCACACGGGTCGCGCTCGTGGCCGACGCCAACACGGATGCGCGCTACGTGGTGCTGCTCGCGCCAGTGCGCCGTCCGTCGGGGGAGGAAACCGGGTTCCTGGGGGTCGTGATCCCTCCCGCGACCGTGGAGGCGTCACTGGGGCGCGATTCGCAGGCGGCCGATGTGGCGCTGTATCTGCTGGATGCCGACGGCCAACTCTTGGGGCAGCATGGTGTCCTGTCGAACAGCGCCTGCCCCGGTGCCGATCCCGCCAGGCACGCGGCGCGACGGGGCACATCCCTCCAAGGCGCGTTTGTCGAGAACGCGCCGGGCGGCTCCTGCCTGATCGGATACGCGACCGTGCCCGATCTGGGCTGGACGATCCTTGCCGAGCAGCCCTTGGAGACAGCGCTAGCCGGTGAACGCGCGGCGCGCGACCTGGCGCTGGTGGCGTTGCTCGGGGTCGGGTTGGCGGCTGCCGCGGCTGGGGTGATGGTCGCCGCCGCCCTCGCCGCGCCACTACGCAGCCTGGCGCTGGCCGTCGATCGGCTCCCGGCTGAGGGCTGTGGCCCGCCGCTCCCTCGCTCGACGGTTCGCGAGATCGCGCGGCTCGCCGAGGCGTTCGAGGCGCTGCGCGCGCGCCTCGCCGAGCGCACCGAGGAGCAGCACCGTGCGGCGGCACAGGTCCGCCGCCAGCTCGATTTCACGACGGCGATTGCCCATAGTCTCGCCGAGGGGGTGTGCGCAGCCGATCGCGCGGGGCGCATCACCTTCGCCAACCCGGCGGCGGCGACGCTGCTGGGCTGGTCGGCGGGGGCGCTGGTGGGCGAGGAGCTGGATCGCGCGCTGCACGGTCCCGAGCACACCGCGCCGTGCGAGGCGTGTGTCCTGCGGCAAGTGGTGGCAGCACCGGATGCCCCGCGGCAGGGAGAGGATGTGTTTCAGCGCGCGGATGGCCAGCGCTTCCCCGTGCGCTTCGCGGCCGCGCCCATCCGCACGGGCGCCGAGGTGACGGGGGTGGTGCTGGCCTTCAGCGATATCACCGCACGCAAGCGCTTCGAGACCGACCTCCAGGCCAGCGAGCAGCGGCTGCAGCTCGCGCTGGCCGCAGGGCGGATGGGGACCTGGGAATGGGACATCGCCGCCGATGCGGTCCGCTGGTCGCCCCTGGTGGAGGTGCTCCACGGCCTGGCGCCCGGCGCGTTCACGGGCACGCTCGAGGCCTTCCTGGCGTGTGTGCATCCGGACGACCGGCCGCGGCTCGAGCAGGCGATCACCGATATCTTGCGCGAAGGGGCCACGTACCACGTCGAGTATCGTATCGTGCAGCCCACTGGTCGGGTCGCCTGGCTGGAAGCCCGCGGGCAGTTGATCCGCGAGGCGGACGGGCGTCCCGTGCGGCTGGTCGGCGTGGTGGTGGATATCACCGAGCGGAAGCGGACCGAGGAAACGCTGGGCTTGCTGGCCGAGAGCAGCGTGCTGCTCTCGGCATCGCTCGATTACGAGACGACGCTGGTGCGTGTCGCGCGGCTCGCGGTGCCGGACCTGGCCGATGTGTGTATCGTCGACCTCCTGGAGGCGGATGGCCACATCCGCCGCGTCGCAGTGGCGCACACCGATCCGGCCCACGAGCAAGTGGCGAGCGCGCTGCAGCGGTTCTGGGCGCCGCGCCCGGATGGCCCCAACTCGGTGGCCCGCACCTTGCGCACGGGCCAGCCCGAGCTAGCCACCGAGGTGGATGACGCACGGCTCCAGGCCATCGCGCAGAGCCCCGAGCATCTGGCCGTCCTGCGCGCGCTGGGGCCGCGCTCCGCCATGAACGTGCCTTTGATCGCGCGCGGGCGCACGCTCGGCGCGCTCACGTTCCTGAGCACTACCTCGGGGCGGCGGTTCGGCCCCAGCGAGCTGGCCCTGGCCGAGGACATCGCTCGCCGGGCAGCCCTGGCTGTGGACAACGCGCGCCTGTATCGGGAGGCGCGCGAGGCGGTGCGCTTGCGCGACGAGTTCCTCGCGCTGGCCGCCCACGAGCTGAAGACGCCGATCACCAGCCTGCGCGGCTTTGCTCAGCTCAAACGCCGGCAAATCGAGCGAGCCGGCCCGCTGCCCCCGAGCGAGCTGAGCCGGGCCTTGCAGGTGATCGATCAGCAGGCGGACCGGCTCGCTCGGCTGGTGGACCGGCTGTTGGACATCTCGCGGCTCGACGCGGGCCAGTTCCAGCTCGACCTCCGGCCGGTCGATCTGGTGCCGCTGGTGCAGCACGTGGTCGCGGCAGCGCAGGCCACGACACAGCAGCACGCCTTGGCCTTCCACGGCCCGCCCCACCTGCGAGCGGTCGTGGACCCCGCCCGGATCGAGCAGGTGGTGGCCAACCTGCTCGACAACGCGATCCAGTTCAGTCCTGGTGGAGGAACCGTCGAGGTGGACCTCCGTGCGCAGGGCGCGGAGGTGTGCCTACAGATCACCGACCCGGGTATCGGCATCCTGCCCGGCGATCGCGAGCGGGTGTTCGAGCGGTTCTACCGACGGCGCGCTGCGGGGTACGTCGGGGGGCTCGGGCTAAGCCTCCACCTCGCGCGCCAGATCGTCGAACTGCACGGCGGCACCATCGCGATCGAGGCGCCTCCCGAGGGCGGCACACGCGTGGTGGTCCGTCTGCCTGTGGCGCAACGTGAGTCGCTCCCTATCGCCGCCGAGGAGCGGCCCGCGCGCTAGTCGACCAGCGCCGCCACGCGGCTCAGCAACTCATCCACGTCGAACGGTTTGGCAAGGATGTCGGTCGCGTGAGCGCGCTCGCTGTCTGCCAGCGTCCCTGCGTAGGCGGAGATGACCAGCACGGGGATCTGATGCGTACGTGGATCATTCGCCAGCTCGCGAAGCACCAGACGCCCGTCGAGGCCGGGGAGGCGCAGGTCGAGCGTGATGGCGTCGGGGTGCAACTCGCGGGCCAGGGCCAGCCCGGTGGTTCCATCGGCCGCCGTCACCACGCGATAGCCATGCCCCTCCAGCAGCAGCGCCAAGATCCGCCGGATCGGCTCGCTGTCTTCGATCACGAGAACGGTGCGCGTGACCGGGGCGGCGCTCGGGCCGCCGGCCGGCGTCTCGATCCCTGCGGTCCGCAACACGTGCACTCCTCCGACGCTGGGCCGCCTGCTCCGTGGTCCGGCGGCACGTTCGATAGGTCCCGGGGGCTACGAACGCGGGCCGGGCTTACGGTGACCGCGCTCCGGCGTTAAGTGTGGCGTGTGCCACGTCACGAGGAGATTGCGCAACAGGACCGCGCCGTAACAGAGCCGCCACGGCGGCCACGACAGCGGGCGACGCTCGAGCGCGAGGAGGGCGCGGGATTAGCGGCGCGGGGGCGGGGGCTTGCGCGGTACTTCGGTCTGCCAGGGCGCCTGGGGATTGGAGTCGGGGTTGAGCGCGGAGAACAGTAGGCTACCACCGCACTGCGGGCAATGACGGTTGCGGACCGCCTCGAGCCCGAGGCTCGCGAACTTCGGGTGGATGCGCAACTGGCCCTGATACCGAATCGCGATCACCCGCCCACAGAGGAGACACTGCGCCTGGCCGTCCCCGTTCATACCCACCCTCCGGAACTCGCGCCCCCGGCGCTGGCCTAGCCCATATTATGACGGGTGGTGCAGGTACGCGCCAGCGTTCGTCCGTCACAGCCAGCCCCCGATGGCCAGGGCGATGAGCACGAGATCGATGGCCCAGTGTGCCACGATCGGCCCGGCCAGGTGGCCGCTGGCTGCGCGCAGCCACCCGAATAGCAGGCCCGCGATGAACAACGCCAGCAGCCCGGCGGGGTAGGTGAGCGCCAGCGGTAGCGCGGGCTGGAGCGTGACGCGCTGGAGAGTCCAGCCCCACACGGTCAAGTGCCAGGCCGCGAACAACAGGGCGACGACTACCACGCCGCGCGTCAGCCCGACCTGGCGGACCCACAGCGCGTGCAGCACGCCGCGGAACCACACCTCCTCGCACACGGCGGTGAGCAGGAGCAGCCGTCCGCCGAGGAGCAAGGTGGCGGAGGGGTCGGCCGGCGCCGGGTAGGCGGTGCTGCTGGTCCAGTGAACCGCGCGGAACAAGAGGATCAGGCCGCCCACGATGGCGGCCATGAACGCCGCCATACCGAAGCCCCAGAGGCTCCCGCAGGCCCAACCACGGCGCCCGAGCCCCAACTCGTCCCAGGTGCAACCCGCCGCGCGCCGCGCGCAGAGCAGGGCGGCGAGCACGGCCAGCGGATGGCTCAGCAGCGGCACGAGGGCGCCGGGCCCCGGGCTCGCGGCTAGCAGGGCCGTGGCATTGCCATACGCCAGCAGGGCTGCGCTGATGGCTAGCGTCCTGCGCCAGCCGACGCGCTGGCCCGGCCGCAGCATCTCGGGCCGAGAGTATCGCGCCTGGGTAGCTTGTCCGTCCCGTGCCATGGCCACTATACTTCCGTACCGGCAGGTCTACCCCAGCGGGATGCGAGCCTGCCATCTGGCGACGCCCCCGCTCAGGCGCCCGCCTACCTTTGCCGTGTAGGCTGGCTCGGCCGTTGAGCCGGGCCGCGCTCTCCACCGGCCAGCCGCCGCTAGCGCCACGCGGCGACGGGGAGGTCCCGTGCGACAACACAATACACTCGCCCTGGTGTTCATCGGCATCCTCAGCGCGCTGTGCGCGGCTGCCCTGCTGGTGCACGATCTCCGGATCGCTCTTGGCCCGATCCACCTCGAGCGCGAGGGCATGCGCCTCGGCCTGGACTTGCAGGGCGGCACGCGGCTGGTGCTCCAGGCCAACCTGGCCGGAGTGCCCGACAACGAGCGCGGCGACCGCATGCAGGGCGTCAAGAACGTCATCGAGCGCCGCATCAATGCCTTCGGGGTTGCTGAGCCAATCGTGCAGCTGCTCGGTCAGGACCGCGTGCTGGTCGAGCTGGCGGGCATCCGTGACATCGAACAAGCGAAGACGCTGATCGGCAATACGGCACGGCTCGACTTCCGCGAGCAAGTGCAGAACCCGGACGGCACCACGGACTGGGTGGTGGCACAGGCGCCGGACAGCAGCGGCGAGATGCGGGAGCTCACCGGCCAGTACTTCAAGAAGGCCGAAGTTGGTTTCGAGCCCAACACCAACCGGCCGATGATCCTCTTCGAGTTCAACGACGAAGGCGCGCGCATGTTCGCCGAGATCACCACGCGGCTGGTGGGTAAGCCGCTGGGGATCTTCCTCGACAACCAATTGCTCACGGCGCCCGTGGTGCGCGAGCCGATCACACAGGGCAAGGGCCAGATCACCGGCGCCTTCACCCTACAGGAAGCCCGGAACTTGGTGATCCAGCTCAACGCGGGCGCGCTGCCGGTGCCGGTCTCGATCATCGAGGAGCGCACGGTCGACGCGACGCTAGGGAGCGACTCGGTGCGCAAGAGTGTCGTGGCGGGCGCGATCGGGCTGGCGGCAGTGGCCGTGTTCATGGTGGCCCTGTACCGCGTGCCGGGGATCATGGCCGTGTTGGCGCTGGCCGTCTACGCGCTGGTCACTCTCGCGATCTTCAAGCTGTGGCCGGTGACGCTCACCTTGGCCGGGATCGCCGGGTTCATCCTCTCGATCGGCATGGCGGTCGACGCGAACATCCTGGTGTTCGAGCGCATGCGTGAGGAGCTGCGCCTGGGCAAGACGGTGCGCTCGGCGATGGAGGCTGGCTTCGACCGCGCGTGGTCGTCGATCCGCGACTCGAACGTGACCACGCTCATCACCTGCGCCATCCTGATCTGGTTCGGCTCGAACTTCGGGGCAAGCATCATCGTGGGCTTCGCCGTGACCCTGGCGATCGGCGTGCTGGTAAGTATGTTCAGTGCGATCTTGGTCACGCGGGCGTTCCTGCGCGCGCTGGCTCGGTTCGAGCCCGCCAATCGGCCCGACATGTTTGGGGTGCCGGCTGCTGCCGTGGCGAAGCCTGGCGCCGCTGGTGGACCCGTGGCTGCGCCCGGCATGGGGAGGTAGCCGGTGATCGACTTCGTGAGCAAGCGCTACTTGTTCTTCCTGATCTCGGCGCTGGTGATCCTACCGGGAGTGATCTCGCTGGTGCTGCCCGGCGGCGTCCATCCGGGCATCGACTTCACCAGCGGCTCGATCCTCACCCTGCGCTTCCAGCAGGCCGTGGACACGCCACAAGTGCGCCAGGCGTTCGCCGAGTTTGGCCACCCCGAGGCGATCGTCCAGCGCTCGGGAGACGTGTTCGTGGTGCGCACGTTCCCGCTGGCCACGGAGCAGCGCGACGAGGCGGGCAATGTGGTGCGTCCCTCCGAGCGGCAGACCATCGAGCAGCAGTTGAACGAGCGGCTTGGCGGCGTCGAGGTGCTGCAATTCGACTCTGTCTCGCCGATCGTGGCCACCGAGATCGTGCAGCGCTCGGTCTTGGCGGTCGCGGTGGCGTGCGTGGGCATCCTGCTGTACTTGAGCTGGGCGTTCCGGAGAGTTCGCAACCCCTGGCGCTACGGCGCCTGCGCCGTGATCGCGTTAGTCCACGATGCGCTGTTGCTACTGGGCATCTTCTCGATCCTAGGCCGGCTGTTCGGGGTGGAGCTGGACGCCCTGTTCATCACTGCCACGCTCACGGTCATCGGCTTCAGCGTCCACGACACCATCGTGGTATTCGATCGGATCCGGGAGAACATTCCGCGCTACGTGGGCGAGTCGTTCGAGAATGTCGTCAACCACAGCCTGACGCAGACCATCGGGCGCTCGCTGAACACCTCGCTCACCACCATGCTGGTGCTGCTCGCGCTGCTGCTGTTCGGCGGCGTGACCATCCGCTCGTTCGTGCTGGCCCTGCTGATCGGTGTCACCGCCGGGACCTACTCGTCGATCTTCAACGCCAGCATGCTGCTGGTCGTATGGGAGAACGGGGAGCTGGGCCGCCTGTTCGGGCGGCGCCCGAAGCCAGCCGAGGCGCGGGTCGCGGCCTGAGCGCTCAGGCCGGCTCGACGCGGAAGCGGATCCCGTCGCGCGGCGCGAGGGTGACGGTCGGCTGTGGGACGACGCGCTGGCCCGGTACGAGCACCAGGCGCCAGCGGGCGAGCAGCGCCGCCAGGACCAGTTTCATCTCCAGCAGCGCGAACGCCATGCCCAGACAGAGGCGCGCGCCGCCCCCGAACGGCACGTACGCGAACGGCGGGTGCGTCTCGCCACCCTCCGGCGCCCAGCGCTCGGGTAGGAAGTGCAGCGGCTGGGCGAATACGTCGGGCAGGCGGTGGCTGAGCCACTGGCAGTAGGCCACGGTGGTACCGGGGGGCAACACGTACTGCTGGAAGCGGACCTCCTCGGCCGTTACGCGGGCACCCGCCCAGGCCGGAGGATACAAGCGCAGCGCCTCTTTGATCACCTGCTCGGTGTAGGTCAGGGCCCGCACGTGCTCGGGTGTGGGCACCCCGCCCCCCAGCACGCGCCGGTGCTCGTCGAGCAGCTGGGCCAGCACGGCCGGGTGCCGCGCTAGCAGGTACAGCGTCCAACTGAGCCCGTGCGCCGTGGTGTTGTGCCCGGCGGCTAGTAGCGTCACGGCCTGGTCGCGGAGTTGCCGTGAGGTGAGGCCCGTGCCGTCGGTATCGCGGGCGCGGAGCAGTGCGCTGAGCGCGTCGTCGTGACTGGCGAGGTCCGGGTCGGCCCGCTTTGTGGCGAGGAGCTGGTACACGAAGGCGTCGAGCTGTCGCAGCCCGCGGCGGAACTGGCCGTACGCCGTGCACGGCAGGGCGAGGCGCAGCAGGTGGAACGGCCACTGCAACTCGAGGTACGGCCCCATGGCGAAGAACGCACGGCTCAGCGCCGCGCTGTCGCGTCCCAGCTCGACCCCCAGGAAGCAGCGCGCGGCGACGTTCAGCGTCAGGACGCGCATGGCCGCGTTGATCTCCACCACCTGCCCGGGCCGCCAGTGCGCCGCCGTGCGCTGCGCGTAGTCCCAGATGATGGGGAGGTAGGCGTCGAGTCGCTGGCGCTGGAAGGCCGGGAGCATCAGCCGGCGCAGCCGGTCGTGCTCTGCCCCGTCGGTGACCAGGAGCCCCTCGCCCAGGAGCGGGATCAGGTTGGCGAGCGCGGGTCGCCAGAGGAAACGCTGCGGCTGCTCGCTGAGCAGCAGCCGGTGGGCTTCGGGACCGATCAGCCACACCAGCGGGTAGCCGAACCACGGCAGGGTAAAGGCGCGGCCGTAGCGCGCGTGCGCCTGCTCCACGGTACGCAGCGGGCTGCGCAGGTAGGCGAGCGCACTACCCACCACGGGGAGCCCGCGCGGGCCAGGTGGTAGCCGCTCCCAGGCGGTGCGCGGCAGCGGCCGGAGCCGCTGCGAGACGATAGGGGGTGCAGCCTCCGATACAGCCATGACGTTCCTCTAGACGAGTGTAGCATTGGCGGTCGTGGCACGGCGCCGCAGAGCCGCCTACTTTGCCGAGCGGCGGCACTGGTCTACAATCACGCCCATGAGGAGCGCCTGCGCGCCGGGGCGGCGCACTGGTCGGCCGGCCGCTAGGACCAGGCTGCCGAGGAGGATCGTCGTGAGACTAGTTGCTTGCTTGGGGCGTCTGCTCGTCGCGCCGACGCTACTGCTCGCCGCGTGCGCCGCGCCGGCCACCCCGGCGCCATCCGCGACAAGCCCTCCTGTGGCCGCCACCGCGCAGCCGGCCGCGCCGACCGTCGCGCCCACGCCTCTGCCGCGAGTGAGCCTCAAGACGGCGGTGATCGGCTCGCCGTCCGACGCCGGCCTGTACATCGCCGAGGAGCGCGGCTACTTCCGCGAGCAGGGCATCGATAATGAGTTCGTGTTCTTCGACACCGGGGCGCGCATCCCGCCGGCGCTGGGCACCGAGCAGGTGCAGGTTGGCGGCGGCGCGCTCAGCGCGGGCTTCTTCAACGCCGTGGGCCAGAACATCCGGCTGAAGGTGGTGGCGGACAAGGGCCTGGTGGCCAACGGCTGGGGCTTCGAGGGGCTGATGGTGCGCAAGGATCTGCTGGACAGCGGCCAGGTGCGCACGGTGGCCGACCTGCGCGGTCGCAAAGTGGCCCACGCCGCCGAGGCGAACGGTACGCACTGGATGCTCGACCTCATCATGCGCAGCGGCGGGCTCAGCGACCGCGATCTCGATCTGGTCACTATGCCGTTCCCGGATATGGTCTCCGCGCTGGGCAACCGCAGCATCGAGGCGGCGATGTACCTGGAGCCGAACGGCGTGCGCGCCGAGGACCTGGGCGTGGGCGTGCGCTGGATCAGTGGGGACCAGGTGTACCCCAACTTCCAGCTGGCCACGCTGTGGTACTCGGAGAGCTTCGCGCAGCAGCCCGACCTCGGCCGCCGCTTCATGGTGGCGTACCTGCGCGGCATCCGCGACTACAACGACGCATTCGTGCGCAATCGCAACCGCGATGAGGTCGTGGCGATGATCGCCAAGCACGCCACGGTCAAGGATCCCGAGCTATACACGCGGATGCGGGCACCCAAACTCCACCCGGATGGGCTGTTCAATCTGGACAGCTACCGCGACGAGTACCAGTGGTACCTCGACCGCGGCTACATCCGGAACCCGCTGGACCCGATGTCGATCGTCGACGACAGCTTCCGCCAGGCGGCGGTGGCGGAGCTGGGCGCCGCGGCCGAGTAGGCTATCCCTTCACGCAGATGCGGGGCCGCAGCAGGGCCACACGGCGCGCTAGCCCGGCCCGCTCGGTTGCCTCGGCTACCTCGTCGACATCCTTGTAGGCGCCGGGTGCCTCCTCGGCGGCCCCGCGCAGCGAGCGCGCGCGGATCAGGATGCCGCGCGCCGCCAGCTCGTCGATCAGTTCCCGGCCGCGCCAACGACGGAGCGCCTGCTGGCGGCTCATCGCGCGGCCCGCGCCGTGCGACGCCGATGCGAACGCACGCGTCTCGCTCTCGGCGGTGCCAGCCAGCACGTACGACGCCGTGCCCATGCTGCCGCCGATGATCACCGGCTGGCCCACGGGCCGATACCGCTCGGGCAGGGCTGGATGCCCGGGGCCGAAAGCGCGCGTGGCGCCCTTGCGATGCACGTACAGCAGGCGCTCGCCCCCGTTGACCTGGTGGCGCTCCGCCTTGCAAGTGTTGTGGGAGACATCGAACAGGGTCTCCACGCGGGCGGCCGGGAACAGGCGGGCGAACACCTGCCGCGCGAGATGGGCGAGGATCTGGCGGTTGGCCAGCGCGCAGTTGATCCCGGCGTACATGGCGCCCAGGTAGCGCTGCCCGTCGGGCGAGCGGATCGGTGCGCAGGCCAGCTCGCGGTCGGGCAGGGCGATGCCGTAGCGCTGGGCGGCCTTGGCCAGCGCCACGAGGTAGTCGGTCCCGATCTGGTGGCCCAGCCCCCGCGAGCCGCAGTGGATGGAGAGCACGGTCTGGCCCTCGGACAGGCCGAACGCGGCGGCGGCCGCCCGATCGAAGACCCGCTCGACGACCTGGACCTCAAGGTAGTGGTTGCCGGAGCCCAGGGTGCCCATCTCGCCAAGCTGGCGCCGGACAGCGGTCTTGGACACGTGGCCCGGCTCGGCGCCCTCCACGCGTCCGCCATCCTCGATGTACTCGAGGTCGGCGGGGAGGCCGTAGCCGTGCTTCACCGCCCAGCGCGCGCCGCCGCGCAGCACGGCATCCAGTTCGGCTTCCGTGAGGTGGAGTGTGCCCTCGGAGCCCACCCCGGCGGGGATGGCGGCGCACAGCGCGTCCGCGAGCCGCTCGGCGTGGGGCGCTAGCTCGGCCCACGGGAGGTCGGTGCGCAGGCAGCGCACGCCGCAGGAAATGTCGAAGCCTACGCCGCCCGCGGAGATGATCCCGCCGTGGTCGGGGTCGAACGCCGCGACGCCACCGATAGGGAAGCCGTAGCCCCAGTGGGCGTCGGGCATGGCCATCGCCGCGCCGACCAGGCCCGGCAGGCGCGCTACGTTGGTGAGCTGCTCCAGGACCTTGTCGTCCATGCTGGCCAGCAGCGGGCGGCTGCCGAACAGCAGCGCCGGTGCGCGCTTCTCGCCTGGGCGGGGCGGCACCGTCCAGATGTCGTCGCCCACGGGTACCAGTTGCGAGAGGTCCATGGCTATCCTCTACACGTCCACCACACAGCGTGCTTCCCAGCCCTGGGCGTCCTGGCGCACGGCGAGCATCGTCAGGGTAGCGCCCTTGACCTCGACGCCCGGCTCGAGACCTGGCCGCCATGGCTCGCCCCAGGCCTCGCCCTCCCAGCGCTCCCCGTGCCGGCGGAGCTGGAAGCGGCCGAACACCAGCCGGCGGGTCCGGGCCTCGGCCAGCAGGCGGTTGAGCCACTCGACCAGCGCCAGTTCGGGATCGCTCTCCTGGAACGTAAACGCGACATGTTGGCGCGGCTGCACGGCCGCCACATCGACCATCAGGGCGAACAAGCCGCGCGCTGCAGCCTCGAACGCCGCCTCGAGCGACGCGCCGCGGCCGATCAGGCCGACGTCGGCCTCGTGGTCGAAGTAGGTGTAGCGGCTGTCGCCCGCCTGTGGCGGCTCGCGCGGACCCATGTCGCGTCCCCTGCTGCCAGCGAGCTGGCTCGCGCTCAGGTGGGCGGCGCGCCACTCGCCGGGGCTGGCGTCGGATAGGCGGTGGCCCGCCAGCGCTCCCATTCGCCACGCCCCCACCGCAGCCAGGCGGTGACCTCCGCGACCAGCGCGCCGTAGGCGCGGGCGGCCTCGGCCTCCGCCGGGCCGGGTGGTCGGTCGCCCTCTGGACCCGTGATAGCCGTGGGGCCGTAGGGCGCGGCCTCGTTCTCGAGGATCGGCGCTCCCTGCCCGGGGGTCACCAGGATCAACCCCAGGTGGATCAGCATCGTCAAGATAGAGTGTAATGTCTGCTCGTTGCCGCCGTGGGGCGTGGCGGAGGTCGTGAAGGCACCGCCGACCTTGCGGTGGAACAGGTGCTGTCGCCAGGGCCGCGAGCGATCGGTCATGGGCGGGATGCTGGCGGTCACGCAGTCCTCGAAGAAGCGCTTGACCGGCGAGGCCATGCTGCCGAAGTACGAGGGGGCGCCTACGATCAGCGCGTCGGCGGCCGCCAGGCGCTGGAGGATCACGGCGCGGCGACGACGCATGGCTGCCTCGTCCTCACCGGGGCGCAGCTCTTCGATCGGCTGGTCCTCGACGCGCAGCAGGCTCACGGTCGTCCGCGGCACGGAGCGGGCGCCCGCCGCGATCTCTTCCGCCAGGCGCCCCAGCGTGCCGAAGCGGGTATAGTAGACGATCAAGATGTCTGTCTCGCGGGGCAGCGTATACACGGCTCCACCTCCCGGCAACCGCGGCTGTTTCTAGACTAACTGCTCGCCCTTGCCGCTCACGTTGCCGTGGGTAAACGGAGAACGAGCGCAGCAGGGGCAGGGAGGCCCCTGATCACTTCTCCCCGTATGATGCACCGTGGGCACGGCAGATGCCTCCGAGCACGGGGGCGTGGCAGCTAGGGCAAGACAGGAGCGACCGGTGCCGGCAGTACTGGAGCCGTTCGAGGCACATTCCCATGGGCTGCTCGTGCGCGGCGTGCGTGGGGGCCAGGGGCCCTGCACGCTGCTGCTGCATGGCACGGCCGGATCGTGGCGCAACTTCCGGCCGTGGCTCCCGGCGCTCCTGCCCCGCCGTACGCTGATCATTCCCGACCTGCCGGGCTTCGGCGGCTCGCCCGCCCCGCCTGGAGGGCGCCCGCGGCCACGGCTGCGCACGTGGGCGCGGCTGCTCCACGCGCTGATGGCCGAGCTGGGTGCCCGGCCGACCACTCTGATCGGCCTCGGGCTGGGCGCGAGCGTTGCCCTGGCCTATCTCGAGGTGGCGCCCCCGGACGCCCCGCCGCTGGCGGCCCTGGTGCTGCACACGCCGGCGTACTATCCGGGTGCCATCCGACCGGTGTTCCGCTGGGGTGTGCCCTTGTTGGCAGTGCCGCCTGTCTTCGCGCTGGCGCGACGAGTGCTCGAGCACCCGCGCTTCCAGGCCTGGTACCTCCACAAGCTGGTGGCCAGCCCAGATGCACCAGCCGAGGCGGACGAGCTGGCGGAGGACTTCCGCCGAGCCTCGCTGCCGGTGCTGCGCGGCTTGGCGCGCGATCTGGTGCGCGCCGATTTCCGGCCGCTGCTGCGGCGCTGTCCCACGCCGACTCTGGCCATGGTGGCCGAGCATGACCCGTTCGTGCGCGCCGACGCGGTGCTGGCGCTGGCCACGTTGATGCCGCGTGCCGAGGTGCTCGTCCAACGAGGCATCGGGCACGGCTGGAGCGAGGCGGCGATCGAGGAGCAACAGCGCGTGCTTGCTCGCTTCCTCGATGCCTACCCGCCAATGGGCTGAGCGCCGTGCTGATGGTCCATGACGCTGGGACCTCGTAGCCTACTGCGGGTGCGGCCCGAGGCGGTGCGTAGTCTACAATGACCGGGCCGCGCGACACGTGGGCGCCAGCCCCCGGATGGAACGTCGGCCACCTGAGCTACGAGTCCGTCATGCGTCCAGTGACGGGTAAAGAGGCTTGAGCTTGATCCGGGCGTCGGCGGGCGTGAACTGGCAGTCAATGGTCGTCTGGGCGGCGTTGCGGCGGCGGGCCCAAGCGGCCACCTCGGCCTCCAGCGTCGGCGCACCCCCATGCGGCGATCGAGGCATTGGCGGATGAGCACGCTCAGTTCGATCTCGGCCACGTTGAGCCTACTGCCGTGCTTGGGGAGGTAAGGGACCTCGAACCGCTGGGCCAATCGCCGCGCCTCCGCCGGTGGGTACGCCGCGTACGAGGAGGCCGGGCCGTGCATGTGCGGGTTGTCGAGCATGCCCCCGATCCGCTCGGCGGTGGGATAGACCGGGTCCGCCAGCTCCCGCATGAACGCTGCCCAGTCAGTGCGGGTGCGCTGCTCCATCACGGTCACGTAGCGCCGCCCCGCCAAGGGCGCTCCTGCCAAGAACACGTTGCGCGCTCCCGCCCGCTGGTACTCGACGTCGTAGCGCCGCGGCTGGCCCGGGTGCGCCGGCTGGAGGGGGCGGCGCGGGGCGGGTGGCCGCTGGTACACGTCGAGCA
>JADGHJ010000285.1 GCA_019686175.1 Chloroflexota bacterium
GGAGCGCGTGCGACCGGCCGTGGTCCAGATCGTCACCGAGCTAGCACGCGGCCGCACCGACATCTTCGGGCTGAACGCGCCGCAAGGCCCCGTGACGGGCGTCGGATCCGGAGTGATCTTCGATCCGCGCGGCTACATCTTGACGAACTGGCATGTAGTGCAGGGCGCGCGCAGCATCTCCGTCGCGCTCCCCGACGGGCAGACGTTCGACGCCCGTCTGGTGGGTAGCGATCCCACGACCGACCTCGCGGTGCTTCAGGTGCAAGCGACCAACCTGCCGACGGCGCCGCTGGGACAATCGAGCACGCTAGCGGTGGGAGACCCGGTGGTGGCGATCGGCAACGCGCTCGGCCTGCCCGGCGGGCCCACCGTGACGGCGGGCGTGGTGAGCGCGCTGGGGCGAGCCCTCCCGGAGCCCTCCGACGCCAGCGGCGAACCGGGCGCGCTGTTGTACGACCTCATCCAGACGGACGCCGCGATCAATCCCGGCAACTCGGGCGGCCCGCTGGTGAACCTGCGGGGTGAGGTCGTGGGCATCAATACCATGGTGGCCGCGCAGGCCGAGCCCGGCGTTGCCGCCCAGGGCATCGGCTTCGCGATCGCTATCGACACGGCACGGCCGATCGCCGAGCAGATCGTGACCACCGGCCGCGTCGTGCATCCCTACCTCGGCGTCCTCTATCAGTGGGCTGGCGGGGCCGCTGTACGGCAGCGCAGCGGTGTCGCTCAGCCGGGTGTCGTCGTCCAGCGCGTCGTCCCGGGCTCACCGGCCGACCGAGCGGGCCTCCGCGCGGGCGACATCATCACCCGGATCGACGGCCAGCCCCTGAAGCAGGAGGCCGATCTACCCAAGGCCGTGCGACAGCACCGCGTGGGCGACACCGTTACCCTCACCGTCGAGCGCGATGGGCGCGAGCAGCAGGTGAGCGTTCAGCTCGCCGAGCGCCCCGCGACAAGCTGAGCGGCCCCCGGCCGCTCGATTCCCCCGGCGCGCGAGACGGCGGGTCACGACAGGAGCGCTCCGGCGGACCTACGCAGGGCGCTGCGGCGTCGGGGCCATCTGGCGCCGTACAATGAGGGCGTACTCCCGCGGAGGCTCGGGCATGCTCTCCGTGATCGTTCCCACCTACAACGAGCGTGAGACGTTGCCGATCCTCGTCTCGCGCCTCACTCGGGCGTTGGACCAGGCCGGCCTGGAGGCCGAGATCCTCGTCGTGGACGACAACTCACCCGACGGTACGGCGGCGGTGGCCGAGGAGCTGGCCGCGTGCTACCCTGTGCGCGTGCTGCGCCGCCCGGCCAAACTGGGCCTGGCCTCGGCGGTCGTCGATGCGCTGCCTCTGGCGCGCGGGGACCTCATCGCGGTCATCGACGCCGACCTGAGCCACCCGCCCGAGGCCCTGGTGCCCATGGTGGGCCAGTTGCTCAACGACCCGCAGGTCGACCTCGTCGTGGGCAGCCGCTATATCCCGGGTGGTGGGATGGAGGACTGGCCGTGGTCGCGGCAGCTCGTCTCGGTCGTCGCCAATGTGCTCGCACGGGGGCTCACGCCCGTGCGCGACGCGACCTCCGGGTTCTTCGTGGTCCGGCGCCGCGCGCTCGAGGGCGTGAAGCTGAACCCCATCGGGTTCAAGATCGGACTCGAAGTGATCGCGCGTGCCCGTTACGGTCGCTGCGTCGAGGTGCCCTACGTGTTCACCGACCGCAAGCACGGCTTCAGCAAGTTCACGCCGCGCGAGGTGCTCGCGTACCTCGAGCAGTTGGCCATCCTGTACGGGGAGCGCGTCTGCGAGCAGCTCAGTCGCCGCAACGGCCGCGCATGACCGGATGCGCCGGGGGCCGCCGGTGAGCGGAGCACACGAGCCGGCGCTGGACGCGGCTGTCGTGCGGGCCCAGAGCTGGCGGTTCCTGTACCTAGCGGGGCTGGCCAGCTTCCTGGGCCCAGCATCGATTTCCATCTACACCCCCTCGCTGGTCGCCCTGCGCGAGTCGTTCGGCACGAGCAATGCGCTGGCCGGCGCGACGGTCTCCGCTTTCGGGCTGGTGCTCGCCGCCAGCCAGTTGCTGTATGGGCCGCTGGTGGACCGCTTCTCGGGCAAGACGGTGCTGGCTGGCGGCCTGGGACTGTACGTCGTGGCCAGCGGCCTGGCGGCCTGGGCGCCGAGCATCGGCGTGTTCTTGCTGGCCCGCGGCCTCCAGGCCACCGGGGTCGCGGCCGGCCTGGTAGTGGGCGGGGCGCTGGTCAGCGACCGCTTCCCGCCGGCCCAGCGCGCCGCGGCCATGGGCACCTTGCAGATGTTCAACGCCCTGGGCGCGAGCACCGGGCCGGTGCTGGGCTCGGCGGTCATCGCGCTGGGCTTCGCCTGGCAAGTCGATTTCCTGGTGCTGGCGGGGCTGGGGACCGTCGCCGCCAGCGGCGTGCTCGTCCTGCTACCGCCGCTCCGGGCGCCGAGCGAGCGGTTCGCGGCGCGGGCGATCCTGCGGGTGCTGGGCCAGCCCGCCACCTGCGCCGTGGCCCTGCTCGGCGCGGCCCAGTACTACGCCCACTTCAGCTTGCTGACGTTCGCCCCCGCGGTGCTCAGTACGGCCGCCCACCTGGAACCGCAGTGGACCGGCCTGCTGCTCCTGCCGCAGACGCTCGGAGTGTCATTCGGCGCGCCGGTACTCGGGCGCCTCTCGGACCGTTGGGGGCGCCGTCGCGTGGCGCTAGCCGGGATCGCGAGCTGTGCGCTGGCGCTGGGCGGGTACACGCTCGCGCTCGCGCTGGCGCCGGGCCCGGGCGCGGTGCCGTGGCTCGTGCTCGCTCAAGGGACCTTCGGCCTGGCCCTCGGCGCCAGCGCAGCCACCCAGCTCGTGCTGATGGTCGAGTGGTGGCCCCAGCAGCGCGGCGCCGCGGTCGGCACCTACGCCGCGGTGCGTTACGCGGGCGCGGCACTCGGCCCGCTCGTCGGCGGCTGGCTGGTGGACCGGGTGGCGCTGTGGGCCCCGTTCGCCGCGGTCACCGCCGTCCTGCTCGGCACGGCGCTGGTCGCTGCGCGGCTAGTGCGCGAGCCGCCCCCCCGCTGACACCGATCGCCCCGCGCCGCGCGACCGACCGGGCCGGCCCGAAACGGTGGACTCGCCGCCCGCTAGAACGCTACCGTAGTAGAGTGGGACAGGGGGGTGTATGAGCAGCAGGCCGGGTCCAACGAAGTACCTGCGCGGGCTGGTCGTGGCGATCGCCACGACGCTGCTGGCGATCGGTGGGGGCTGCACGGCGCCCCAGGGCAGCGCGCCCGCTCCCGCGCCCTCGCCAGCGACCGGCAGCACCACCACGACCGCCCCTGCCAGCGCGCCCACTGCTGCCCCGCGCCCGCTGGAGACCGTGCGGGTGGCGGAGACCGCGGCGATCGCCTACGCGCCAGTGTATGCGGCCGAGGCGCACGGCTACTACCGCGAACTGGGGCTGGAGCTGACCTTCGAGAACTTTGCGGGCGGTGCCGACGTCGTGCCCGCCCTGGCCCGCGGGGACGTGGACGTGAACCTCGGCGCCATCAGCGCCGGCACCTTCAACGCCTTCGAGCGCGGCCTGGACATCAAGATCGTGGCACCGATGGGCATCCTGCCGCGCCAGGACAGCGCCCTGCCGCTATTGGCGCGTCGCGACCTCATCGAGAGCGGCGCGGTCCGCTCGCCGGCCGACTTGCGCGGGCGCCGCGTGGCAGTGAACACCCGCGGGGCGATCGTCGAGTACCTGCTCACGCGAGCCTTGGAGCGCGACGGTCTGGCCCTGACGGACGTGGAGATGGTAACGTTGCCGTTTCCCGATCACGCCTCGGCGTTCGCCACCGGCGCGATCGACGCGGCCATCACCGCCGAGCCGTTCGCCACCCGCGCGCTCAAGCAGGAAGTGGCCGCCAAGCTCCTGGCCGAGATCGCGCCGCTGCGCATGACCACGGTGGTCATGTACTCCGGTCAGTTCATCCGCGACCGCGAGGATGTCGCCCGTCGGTGGATGGTGGCCACGATGCGCGGCGCACGCGACATCCAGGGCCCCGAGCTAGGCGTCAGCTATCCCGACCGCCTGTTCACCCCAGAGAACCTCGCGGTGTTCCAACAGCATACGGGCGCGTCGGAGGCGGTCCTCCGCGACCAGGTGCCGTACACGTGGGACCCCGACCTGGAGATCCAGGTCGATTTCATTCTCGAGCAGCAGCGGGTACTCATGGCCAACGGCACCTTGCAGCTGGCCCAGCCGATCCCGCCCGAGCGGCTCGTCGACGACCGCTTCGTGCGCTACGCACGCGAGGTGCTGGGCACCGTGCGGCACTAGGGCGCGGTCACGCGGTAGATCGTCACCTCGGCCGCGCGGTACACCCGCTCCAGCCCGGGCGCGTCGATCCAGGCGGCGCGGGCGCGCTCGCGCGGGCCATAGTACAGGTAGCGGACGCCGTGGGTCGCCAGCAACGGCGCGACCTCGGCGGGCGGCGCGGCGAGGACCGCCTCGACCACCGCCCGCTTGCCAACGACATCATAGGTGATGCCCTTGTGCCCCAGAAACACGCGGCCGGGCACCAGCGCGGCAAGCCAGAACCCGCTCTCCTCGGTCGCCAGCACCACCTCGTCCGGCGCCATGCGCGCCGCGAGCCACTGGCCGGCCGCCCACTCGTCGTGGCTTGCCACGTAGACCTCAACCGGATAATTCGTCGCGGCCGACAGCACCATGCCCGCGTACAGGAACGCCGCCGTGGGCAGGCCCCCGAGCAGGAGGAGCAACCCCAGCCGGCGCCGGGTCGCGGGCGAGGACCGCGCGGTCAGCCCGGCGAGGCCGGCGGCCGCCAGCACCGCGAGCCCCGGCTGGAGTCCGAACGCCAGGCGCCGCTGGAACGGCACCGGCGCGTACAGCGCGAGCAGTAGGAGCGCGGCCCACAGCAGCGCCAGCCGTTGGCGCGCGGACCACGGCCGCGGCCAGGCCCACAGCGCCAGCGGCGCCAGCCACAGCACGGGGCCGTAGTCGAGCAGC
>JADGHJ010000286.1 GCA_019686175.1 Chloroflexota bacterium
ACGGGGCCCGCCCCGCGGGTGCGTAAGGGTCGCGGTAGCGGGGGGGGGGGGGGGGACGTGCCCGGCGCGACCAAGATGGAGAAGACACCGTGACCCAGTGCGAGCCCGAGCTGCCGCCGCTGCTGTTGGCCGGCATCGCCCAGTTCAACGCCGGGGAGTACTTCGAGTGCCATGAGACGCTGGAGGCGCTGTGGAAAGCCGAGCATCGGCCCGTGCGCGAGCTGTACCAGGGCATCCTTCAACTCGCGGTGGCCCTGTACCACCTGCAGCGCGGCAACTACCGGGGCACCCTGAACCTGCTGCGCGGGGCGCGCGCGCACCTGGCACCGTTCGCGCCAGCCTGCCAGCGCGTGGACGTGGCCGGCCTGCTGGCGGCCGCCGACGCCATCGAGCAGGCGGTGCGCCACCTGGGGCCAGAGCGCCTGAGCCAGTTCGACCGGGCGTTGATCCCGCGCGTCCGCCTGATCACGGCGCCGGCCTCGTGAGCGAGGTCGCCCGCGATGATCGCTACGCCGTGGCCACCGCGTACGCGCCCTCCTCGGCGTACCACGGCGCCAGAAGCTCGCGCAGCACCGCAGTGGTGCGGCTGACGTGGGCCGGGTCGGCCGGCGTGAGCGGGGCGTCGTCGAGCAGCTTCTCCAGCAGCGCCGGGTTCGTCCGCGCCAGCTCCACCGCCAGCTCATACCAGCGGGCAGACACCGCCGGCTCCGGGTGGTTGTGCAGCAGCACTGCCATGTGCGTCGGGTGCGTGTAGCCGGGGTTGCGGCCAGGCGAGATGCCTACTTGCTTCGCGGCCGTGGCGAAGTAGTACGAGAGCATGACGTTGACCAGCTTGAACACCTGGTCCCACAGCGGCTCGCCCTCGCGTAGCAGGGCGAAGAACGCCAGGTAGTACGGCACGGCCAGCGGGTAGCGCCCCTCGCTGAACGCCGCACCCGCGCGCGTGGCCAGGAAGTTGGCGAAGTACCACCAGAAGTCCTCGCGGCTGGCCCCCGGCATACCGCGGCGGATCGCCTCGAGCTGGAGCCGCGCCGCACGCAGGTAGCGCTCGGACGCCTGGGCGAAGTTGCTGCCGCGCACGGTATTGCCGGCCTCGAACAGGGCACGCGCCGCACCCGGGGCGACCACCTCGCTGGCCAGCGCGCACGCCTCCAGCTCGGCCACCGCGCTGGCGAGCATCGGTAGTCGCAGCGCCGCCGCCCACTCCTCCGGCGGGCCGTGGCGCCCCCCCTCGCGTTCGGTCACCCGACCGTTCGCCCGCAAGTCTGCCAGCAGGCTCTCTAGATACCCGGCCTCGGTCGCCGTGTCGAACAGCACCAGCGACAGGTCGGTGAAGCTCAGCTCCAAGCCGGCCTCGGCGATCTTCTGGACGTAGACGCTCTCGGCCGCTCGCCGGAACACCTCGCCCGCGTCGCGTGCCGTGGGCACGACCGGCGAGGCGAGGCCCGCACGTGGCCGGCGCAAGGCGACGCCCCCGCCGAGCATCGCCAGCTTACACATCTCCAGGATCGGCCCCTTGGCCCGCGGGGCGCCCGTGGTCTCGTCGCGCGCCCGCAGCACATCGGCCGCATCGTGCAGTGTCAGCTCGCCGTTCGAGGTGGCCAGCACCCCGTGCAGCTCGTCCAGCAGCAGCCGGCGCAGCGGCGCCTCCACCACCAGGCGCTCCGCCCGCCGCAACTGCAAGCGGTACATCTCGCCGAGGGGCAGTTGGGGCTCGCGCGGCATCACGACCTGGGTCGAGTAGGTGGGCGGGGACACCTGCGCCCCCTCGGGCAGGCTGACGTACAGCAGCTTGTTGCGCGTGTCCAGCGTCACCAGGTCGCTGTTGGCCCGCAGGAACCCGGCGAACTGGTCGTGGCCGAGCAGCCCCTCGCTGAATGTCGGGTCCAGGGAGAGCATGGTCTGCTTCAGCTTCGAGGCGAACACGGGCAGCGCGCCCTGCTGCTGCAAGGCCCGCAGCGCGCGTTGCAGCAGCTCGCGCGCCTGCTCGTTGTCCAGCGCCGCACCCAGCTCGCGCCCGACCAGGGTCTCGTAGAAGATGAACTCGTCGCAACTCTTTACCAGCAAGTCCCCGGTCGCGTGTCGCAGGCCGATGCCAATGGTGTACTTGCCATACTCGCGGAGCTTGTTCATCAGGGTGGAGTAGTCGCTGTCGCCCGCAACGACCGCAAAGGTGTCCACGCGCTCACGCGTGTACACCACCTCCATCGCATCGATGGCCAGACGGATATCGGCCCGGTTCTTGCCCGCCGAGCCGAAACGATACAACTGTACGAGATCGATGGCGTGATCGAGCAAATCGGCACGAAAATGGCGGTAGCGTGCCCAGTCACCGTACGCCCGCTTGATGACAAGTCGGCCCCGTGTCTTCAGCAGCTCCATCACCGGGGTCAAGTCGAACTCTTGCTCGACCTGCTCCGCACTGACCGCCATGTTTTCGAAGTCGATCAGCACACAGATATTCGGTCGCTCATCCTGAGCCGGCGTGCTCACAATGTGCTCCACATTAACAGTTCATTTCGACATACAGCGACGCCAAAACACCGGCAAAGCGGCACGAAGTCGCGTGCAGCCCCCTACCGCAGGCCACTCAAGACTATACGACGGCCCCGAAGTAGCGTCAAACGTGGCCACGCGCTCGAAAGCGAGCGACGTGAGGTTCACGTGTGCGTGCCCAAGCCCGTGTCCCGGCGGGCACGCAGTCGGCGCGCGCTGGCCCGAGCACGCCGCACCAGCCGCTGCCGTAGAGCGTCCAGCGGGCCGACGGTCGTCGGTCGTGCTACCTCGAGCAGCAGCAGCACCAGCCAGGCCAGGTCGCGCGGCGCCACGTACTCCGCGGCGAGCCGCCCCTCCGCATCGACGTTGTGGTAGTTGCCCAGCGGAATGGCCAGCGCGCCCGTCTGGTAGCCGAACGCCGTGAACACCGTGGCTTCGCAGGTACCGCCCGTCATCAACTGGCGCTGGAAGCGGAACCCAGGCGCACGCTCCGTCAGGCGCCCGGCGGCCTGCACTAGCAACGCCTCGCCCGCCGGATGGAAGGCGGCGGACCGGTCGCCCACCCGGATCACTGGCCCATCCCCGATCCGTGCGCCAGGCAGCTCACGGCTCGCTTCCAGGGACACCACCAACGCGTCTGCGGGCAGCGTACCCGCCTGCGCGACCAGCGTGGCACCGATCAAGCCGATCTCCTCCGCCCGCGTCAGCACGCCGATCAAGGGCCGACGGCGGCGCGGGGCATGGGTCAGCGTCCACAGGATCGCCGCCACGCCCACCAAGTCGTCGGCCGCCCGCATCGTCCAACGGGCATCGTCGGCCGCGAAATCGGGGAGGTCCCAGACAGCGAAGGCCGCGCCACGCGGCGGGGGCGGCTCGATGCGGGCGAACTGCCGGGTGTGCTCGTCATAGCCATCCAGCCAGGCACGCTGCTCGCCACGCGGCCCCAGCAGGCGCACCGGGACGCGGCCCTGCAAGGCGCTGGCCGCCACGCCCCCGGCGAGCGTGGCCCGGCCGTCGCGCGTCAGGTGCACGCCCGGGTGGTCCAGATGCGCCACCAGCACCAGCGGCGGGCCCTCCCCCCCGCCGACCCGTGCCAGGAGGTTGCCATACTCGTCCGGCTCGACAGATACGCCGCGCGCCACCAGCCAGTCGCTGGCAAAGCGCGCCACGGCCTGCTCATGAAACGCCACGGCCGGCCGCGCGGCGAGCCCGGCCAGGATCTCGCCTAGCTGGGCCTCTACCTGCTCGATCGGCGGCAGCACCGCGCCCCGTCGCGCTGTCTCGGCTTGCATCCCACGGGCTCCCTCCTATTAGTAACTGTACTGGAAACGGCCGGCTGCGCGCGGCGCCCGGTACAATGCGCCAGTATGCTCGAGGACCCAGGCTACGGTGCCATGTGGCGACGAATAGTGACGACCGCGCGGGCCCGTTCAGCCAGCTGGCTGCTGCGCCTGCTCCCCATGCTGTTCGGGCTGGTCTGCCTGGCGCTGTTCGCCGCGCGGCTCGACTGGCCCGCCGTGGGCGCGGCGCTGGTCCAGGCCTCGGCGCCACCGCTGGCCCTCGGCGCGGCGTTCAGCCTGCTGAGTCTGCTGCCGCGCGCGCTGCGCTGGCGGCTCCTGCTGGGCGACGCGGCGCCACCGCTCTCCGTCCTGCTGAGCCGCTACGCGGCGGGCGTGGGCACGGGGCTGGTCGTGCCAGCCAGCGGCGAGCTGACGCGCGCATTGCTGCTCGGGCGCGGCGCCGGCCTGGGTACCTCGTATGTCCTGGGCAGCGTCGCGGCGGAGAAGGCGCTTGACACGGCCACAGTGGCTGGCGGCTTGGTCATGGCGGTGGGGCTGGCGAGCGCCTCGCCGTGGCTAGGCGGCGCGCGGCTGGGGCTGGCGGCGGCCGCGGTGGCGCCAGCCCTCGCCCTCGGCGCCCTGCTCAGCGCGCACCACGCGCGAGTCGCCGCCAGCGCCGGCCGCTCCAGGTGGCGCCCAAGCCGCTTCGGCCGCGCTGAGCACGCGCTGGCCGCGCGCGGGCGGCGCTTCCTCGACGGGCTGCGCGCCACGCGCCAACTCGCGCTGGGCGCCCGGCTGCTCGTCGGCGCGCTCACCGTGCTCATTTGGGCGAATGCCTGCGCCGCGATCATGTGCGTGCTGGTCGCCTTTGGCCTGCCGGCGGATTGGCGCTTGGCCGCAGCGCTATATGCAGCCCTGCTGCTCGGGCTGAGCGTGCCGTCTGCCCCGGGCGCGCTCGGGACGTTCGAACTGGTGTGCACGGCCGTGCTCGCTCTATGGGGCGAGACGGACATGCGGGCCGCCGCTTTTGCCCTCGGCCTACGCCTCGCCACCCAGGCGCCGCTGCTGGCCGCGGGCGCGCTGGCCATGGCGGCGCTCGGCGTCGCGGCGCGCCCCGCCGCCAGCCGCCTGGCCGCTCGCTTTCGCGAGGTGCGGCCTTGGCGGTAACAAGCCCTGCGCGCGTGGCCCTCGTGGCCACGGTGCTGAACGAGG
>JADGHJ010000038.1 GCA_019686175.1 Chloroflexota bacterium
TGGGTGCCCTGGTGAGGGGGGTGGGCGTGATTTGGGTCGGCGCCGGCACGTTGGGAGCGAGAGTGCCCGCTGCTGGCGCGCCGGCCACGCCGGCTGCGGTGCGGGTGGCACCCGGCGTGGGGGTGAGCGAACTGGCGCTCGCGCGCGGGGCGGTCGGGCCGCTGGTCGGCAGACGGCCAGGAGCCGCCACTGGTGGGTTTCCGGTCGGCGTCGGCACCACGGCGATGGCCTCGAGGCGTCCGCCGGCTAGATTCTGCGCGACGAGCTGCTGGGCGCCGGTGTTGAAGTCGATAGCGAAGATGCCGCCGCGGTAGCCTGCACAGCAGTTAGAGTCGAGCAGGTAGGCTGGGGAAATGACGTTGCCGGGCGGCAAGGCCACATCGGCCGGCAGTTGGAACTGGCCGCCGGTGGAGACGACGGTCTCGGAGGCGTTGGCCGGGTTCACGTAGATCAAGGCGCCATCGCTGCAACACTGACGATCGGCCACGAAGTACCAATTGGCATCGTTGATCGCGATCGCCACGGGGTCGTCGAGCGAGCCGCCGCTGACGACGGAGGTCTGCGCCCCGCTGGCCGGATCGATCTTGATCACACGCGTGTGGGAGAGCAGGAACTGACCCTCTTGCACTACTACCGGGTTGCCGTTCGGGTCGACGGCGATGCCCCAAGGGGCGACCAGATACTCGCCCGAACTGTTGGGATTGGAGACCACCCATTGAGCCCCTGTGTTGGGGTCGATCGCGATCACCCCGCCTGTGAGGTAACCATCGGGGAATTGAAACACCTGGCAGCAGTTCGAGTCGACCACGTAGATCGTGCCGTTGGGGGCCACGGCCAGGGCGACGGGCGTCGCGAAGTACGATGGGCCCGAGGTGAGCGGCGTCTGCACCCCCGTACTGGGGTCGACACGGATGACGCCGGTGATGCCGTTGCACTGGACGCTGATGACTCCCGAACAGGACGCGACGTTCAGGACCAGGATGTTGCCGTTCGGGTCGACGGCGATATCCACCGGACTCGTGAGGAGCTGGCCCTCGGTGATGATGACAGGAGCGAAGCTTGGGGGGTCGATCCGGACGATGCCGGGTTGGCCCGAGCCGGGCACGCCCTGCATCAAGACGTACAGGCTGTGCAGGGCGCTGGGGGGAAACTGCCCCGCGGGCCGGGCAACGGGGACGCGGGCCGGCTCGCGCACCGCGTGTGCACCAGGAGGATCGTGCAGGCCGTGCGCCCCGGCGGGGTGGGCCCCCTGACCAAAGTCGAGCAGCAGCAGGCTCAGCGCTAGGCTTGCCGCGCGCAGGCGGGGCCGCCAATCTCGCATCGCATCGCTCCACGCGTTAATCGAGAGCGGCCACTGCCTGCAGGCACGACTCGCCCTCAGTGTGAACGTAGAACTGTGCCCATCTGTTACACCGTGCCGCGCGGCGGGATTTTTTTGCCACACGCTACAATAGCCCGTGATGGCGCCCGCTGCTGGTGCGGGCCAGGCTAGCGCGCAAGGCGAGGCCGCCTCGATGCACGGACGTGTCCGCGGCACCCAGGACTACACCCTGCTCGTCCTGCGCTGGCTCGTGCTGCTCGGACTGGCCGCCCCTATCGTGCTGCCCGTTGGCCCTGCATGGCCGCTGGCCGCGCCGGTCGAGGGGCCGCTGGCACTGGCCGTCCTGGCGGGCGCCGCCCTGTACGTGCTGTTCCTGACCATCGCCCTTGTCGGCGGGTGGGCCGGCTCCCCCCCATTCGCCCACGTGCAGACGTGCGGGGACTTGGCTGTCTTGCTGGCCCTGCTGGCCGCGGCGCCCGCATCCGCCGAGCCGCTGGTGTTCGCCGGCCTGCTCGCCGCAGCGGTCGTCACGGGCCTGCGGCGCTTCGGCGCGCCGGCCACGGGGGGCTATGCGGCGGCAGTGCTGGCGCTCGGCCTGCTGGCACAGCACGCTGCCCTGGTCGAGCCGACAGCGCTGGCCCTCGCGCTCGCGCCGGCCGCCGCACTGCTGCTCACGCGGCTGCTGGCCGGCCCGCTGCCTGGCGAGGATCTACTCGATCGCCGCCCCCCGCTCCGCACCGACCAGGCGGAGGCGTTGCTCGGGCTCGCCCAACGCGTCCAGGACCGCTGGGAGCCCCACGGCCTGCTGGCAGAGGTGCATCGC
Organism: Chloroflexota bacterium; assembly: GCA_019686175.1. GTDB lineage: Bacteria > Chloroflexota > UBA6077 > UBA6077 > JAJPHF01 > JADGHJ01. The sequence goes on from JADGHJ010000038.1 coordinate 2,145, forward strand.
CTCCTGCTACGCCACACGGGTGCCGCCCGCGCCGCGATCGTCTTATGCGCGGCGGATGGGACCGCCCCCCGGGCCTATAGCTTCGATGCGGCAGGTGAGGCCGAGGTCAAAGCCGTTGCGGCCGATTCCTCAGCCGACGCGCCGCACGTGCGGGCGCTGGCCGGCGAGGTAGTGTGCCACGAGGGCCGCGCCGCGCCGCTACCAACTGTGGAAGTGGTCGGGCGGCACGGGGCCAGCAGCGCGGTGGGCGCGCCGCTCCGCAGCCAGGGCGAAGTGTTGGGCGCGCTGGTGGCCTACGACAAGCGGGGCAGTGCCGCCTTCGCCGAGGCCGACGTGACGTTCGTCCGAGCACTCGCCGGCCTGGCCGGCGCCGCGCTTCACAGCGCACAGGCCACCGCTAGGGCGGCCGAGCACGCCGACCTCGTGCCGCGCGGGCTGTTGGCCCTGCTCACGCTGCGCCGGCCCGAGCAGCGCGAGCACGCCGAGCAGGTGGCGCGAATCGCCGCGGCGCTCGGCGAAGAGTTGGGGCTCGACGACGCGGCCTGCCGGGAGCTGCACCTCGCCGCGCTCCTCCACGATCTCGGCGAGCTGGGGGTTCCGGGCGACCCGTTCGGTCAGCGGCAGGTTTTCTCGGCCGAGTCGTACGAGCGGATCAAGGAGCATCCCACGCTCGGCGCGCGGGTGCTGGCGGAGATCGGCTACCCGGCCAATGTCCTGGCGATGGTTCAGCAGCACCACGAGCGGTGGGACGGCCTGGGCTACCCGCAGCGGCTGGAGGGTGGCGCCATCGTGCTCGGAGCTCGCATCCTGGCCGTCGCCGATGCGCTCGACGCACTGACCGCCGAGCGCCCCTACCGCGCGCCGCGGCCGGTCCGCGAGGCGCTCCAGGAGATCGTCGCTCACTCGGGGACGCAGTTCGATCCGGCGGTGGTCCAGGCGCTGCTCGCGCTGGTGGCGCGCCACGGTGAGCAATGGGTGGCCGCCGTGCCGCGCCGCGAGCCTGCCGCGGTCGAGCCGTGGCGCCGCCGCGTGGACCGGCGCTAGAGCCTGCTACTTGGCGCGTTGGTCCGTGCCGTCGGGGGGAGTAGCTCCCACGCGCGCATGATCTTGCCCGCGCTCGAACAGCTCGTGCCGGGCCAGCGCTTCCTCAGGCGACTTTGCCTCCGCCTCCACGTCGGCACGCGCCCCGAGAAACTGGAAGGCGACCAGCGCACTCACCACCAGTGCCAGCGCCGCGCCGAAGCGCAGCAGCTCGTCCGCCCGCTCCCAGAGGATGAAGTGCTGCAGGAACGTGACCGCCATGATCGTGACGATCGCGCTGATCACCTTCGACTCGAGGTCGCGAAACGTCTTGATGCCCAGCGAGGTCGGCAGGTTCAGTGGGGCGATGAACAGGCTGTAGAAGCCGATGCCGACGAGATAGAAGATCACCGCCTTGAGCATCACGCTGACGATCTCGAGGTACTGGGCGGTTACCTCGGGCGACGTCAGGTCGCCCCGCCGCGCGGCCTCGAACGTCTCCCAGACCGTGATGGCGGCTCCGATAGCGCCGATGACGAAGAGCGACACGGCCACGAGCAGCACAGCGGCCACGGCCAGGAGCACGACGAAGCGCGAGTTGCCGATCACCCGCTCCAGCGGTGCCGAAGGCGGCGTGCGTGCCTGTCCAGAAGGCTGCTCGGGGGCTCTCGCGGCACGTTGTTGGGTTTGCTGCATGATGACCCGTGTGTTCCGTATCGCCTGTCTTGGCTCTCGTCCGATGGGAGACGCTTTTTGCTTGACGGTCGTATGTGCAGAGTGTAGCATCACCATCGACTCTGCGTGTACCGCTCTGTGCGATTCGGTATCCACCTGCTGCCGGTTGGAGAGCCCCATGCGTCTGCGCTTCGCGCTCGCGGTCTGTGGGATGGTCCTACTGCTCGGCTGCCAGGCCGCGTCGTCGGGGAGCCGCCCGAGCGCGCCCGCGGGCGGCGCGCCAGCCGCTTCGACCCCCTCTCCGGCTGCAGGCTCGCCAGCGGCGGCGCCAACGGCCCCATCGCTGCAGCGCATCACGGTCGCCTATGTGGCGCCGAGCGAGTCGTTCGCTATTCCCTGGATCGCCTACGAAGCCGGCCTGTTCGCCAAACACGGCCTGGACGCCAACCTGACCCTGCTGACTGGCTCCCCGCGGCTGGTGCAGTCGCTGGTGGCCGGCGACTTCGAGTTCGGGCTGGCCGGGGTCACGGCCATCATGCGGGCCCGTCTCCAGGGGGCCGACACGGCTATCCTGGCGGCAACGTCTGACCACTCGACGCAGCGCCTGATGGTCAATCCGCAGGCGAACATCCAGCGCGTGCAGGACCTGCGGGGCAAGCTCGTCGGCGTGTCGCAGTATGGCTCGGAGGCCGACACGTTTATCCGCATCGTGCTCAGCCGCGCGGGGATTCCGGCCGATGAGGTGCAGATCCTGCAGATGGGCGGCCACCCGCAGACGGCGGCAGCTCTCGCGAGCGGCAACCTCGACGCGGGCGTGCTGGCGGGGGCGCCGGCGCGGGCAGCCGAGCAGGCGGGCGCGGTACGCCTCCAGGGCCAGCAAGAGCTACAGGTGCTGGCTCCCGAGGGGACGCTGGCCACCACCCGCCGCTACATCGAGCGCGAGCCCGACGTGGTGCGCCGCTTCATGCGCGCTTATGTCGAGGCGGTCCATCTCCTGAAGACCGACCGCGCCCAATCGATCGAGATCATGCGCAAGTACATGGCCGACCTCTCGCCGGAGGAGGTCGGCTACCTGTACGACCAGGTGCGGGACATGAAGCCCGTGCCCGCGCCCAGCGACGAGGCGATCCAGGCCGTGCTGGATCGCGAGAGCGACCCGCAGGCCCGCGCCATGCAGCCGGCGGACTTCACCGCCCTCCAGTTCTTGCGCGAGCTGGAGGCCAGCGGGTTCGTCGATGCCCTGTACCGCTAGCTCACGAGGGGGAGGAAGCGACCGATGGCACCTCGCATCCGACACGTCGCCATCTGTGCGGAGGATGTCCCCGCGCTGGCCGAGTTCTACAAGCGCACCTTCAGCATGAAGGAGGTCGCGCGCCAGCAGTCCGAGGAGGGCCTAGCTATCTACGTCACCGACGGGTACATCAACCTGGCGATCCTGCCCTCGCCCAAGGCCGGCCCGCCGGGCATCAACCATCTCGGCTTCGAGGTCGAGGACGCGCGGGAGATCGCCCGTGTGGCCAAGGAGGCGGGCGCCCAGACAGGCATCGCGCCGCGCCCGCGCGACGGCCGCTACGCCGAGTTCCGCCTGCACGATCCGGTCGGCACTCCGGTCGATCTGTCCGAACACGGCTGGAAGGTCGAGGAGGGCGCCGGGCTCGCCGACACGAGCGCCCGCTGAGGCGCGTGCGGGGCACCTGGCTGGACGGCCGCCGGCCCAAGCGCGCCGGCGCAGGCCCGCAGCCGCACGCGCCACGAGCCCGAGTCCTGGCTCCCGTCCGCGCCGGGCTCGAAGGTGCCCGACGACGCGGGCGGGATGGCCGCCCGCGACCACGTTCGCGGGCAGGTCCTCGACCACCCCCGTGATCAAGATCATCCTTGTGGCGGGGGCGCGTGGAGGCCCTCAGGGACTTCTCTCGGGTGTCCACGGTCCTGGCGAGCCGCCAAGCCCGCCGCGGGGCCGACGCCAGAGCGCAGCGCGACTTGGGGTGCCGCCGTGTTGATGATGTTGGGTGGCAACAGGCTGTCGGCTAGCCAGTCCAGCCCCACCCGCAGCCGCCGGTCGGCTGTGGGCAGCTTCGCCAGATAGACCGTGCGCCACAGCAGCCAGGCGCTCAGCCCGGCGAACTGCCAGCCGAACACCTGGCCGACGGCGCGGTGCTGGCCGAGCGAGGCCAGCATGCCCATGGGCTGGTAGTCGAACGCCCGGAGCGGCGCGCCCCGCAAGGTCGCCAGCAGGTTGTGGGCGACCAGGACGCCCTCGCGCTCGGCGTTCTGGGCGGTCGGTCCATAGGTGCCTCCTTTGGGGTTCGGGACCGCCGCACAATCGCCTAGCGCCCACAGCCCCGAGTGCCCGGGTACCGCCAGGTGCGCATCGACCACGACCGCGCCATGGGGGCTCTTGGGCAGCGGCAACGTCTCGACGAGGGGGTTGGGCGCCACCCCGGCTGCCCAGAACACGGTGTGGGTGGGCAACACCCCGCCGGGGCTCAGCTCGACGCAGTCGGCGGCCACGCGACTGACCGCGGTGCGCAGCCGCACGGCGATTCCCTCGCGTTGCAGTAGGCGCAGCGTGTAGGCCGCGGCCTGCTCGGGCAGCTCCTCCAGCAGGCGCGGGCCATGGTGGGCCAGCACGAGGTGCAGCCGCTCGCGGGCCAGGGCGGGATAGTAGCGTCGCAGTTCACGGAGGAAGTCGGCGAGTGCCGCGGCCAGCTCGACGCCGGTGTAGCCCCCGCCGGCCACGACGAAGGTGAGCAGCGCGCGGCGGATGGCGGGGTCGGTCTCGATCGCCGCCTGCTCGAAGCAGTCCACGACCCGTGCCCGCGCCTGGGCCGCATCGGCCAGGGTCTTGAACCCCAGCGTGTACTCGGCGGCGCCGGACACGCCGTGGTAGCTGCTCACCGCGCCGAGCGCGAGCACGAGCTGGTCGTAGGGCAGGCGGTGCTCGTGGCCACTGGCGGCGTGGCGGACGGTCACCACGCGGGCGCCGAGGTCGATGGCGCTGACTTCCGCCTGCCAGACTTGTACGCGTCGCAGCAAGCTACGCAGGGGGACTGTCACATGGCTGGGCGCCACGGCGCCGATCGCCACCTCGGCCAGCATGGGGGTGAACAGGAGGAAGTTGTCGCGGCTGATGAGCGTGACCGCCACTTGGTGGTCGGAACGCAGCTGGCGCTCCAGGTGGCGCGCGGTCGCGAGGCCGGCGAAGCCACCGCCCAGGATCAGCACACGCGTCGGCTCGCCCACGGCTACAGCCCCTTGTTCCAGCGCGTCATCCCGCCGTCCACGTAGTACGTGCAGCCCGTCACGTAGCTAGCCGCGTCGGAGGCTAGGAACACGGCCACGGCCGCCACCTCCTCGGGCGTGCCCAGCCGGCCCAGTGGGATCACCGATGTCAGCTCGTGGAGCAGGGTGGGATCCTGCAGGGTGCGCACGTTGATCGGCGTGGCGATGGCGCCGGGTGCGATGTTGTTGATGGTGATGCGGTGGGGTGCCAGCTCCTGACACACCGTGCGCGCGAACATGCGCATCCCGCCCTTGGACAGGCAGTAGGAGCTGTAGTTTAGAAACGCCACGTCCTCGTGGATGGAGGAGATGTTGATGATCCGACCACCCGTGCCCTGCTGGACCATTTGGCGCGCGGCCGCCTGGGCGCAAAAGTAGGCCCCCTTCAGGTTGATGTCGAGCACCAGGTCGTAGTGCTCCTCGGTCACCTCCAGGAACGGCTGGCGGATCTCGATGCCGGCGCTGTTGACCAGGATATCCAGCCCGCCGAGCGCCTGCACGGTCTGGGCAACCAGTCGTTGCATCTCGGCCACGGCCGCGGCATCGGCTTGCAGGGCCACCACGCGCCGGCCCAGCCGCTGCAGCTCCTCGACCACCTCCTTCGCCTCGGCTGCGTCCTTGTGGTAGTGGACGGCCACGTCCGCCCCCTCGCGGCCGAAGGCGACCGCGATGGCCTGCCCGATTCCGCCCGAGCTGCCGGTGACCAGAGCGCGCTTGCCCTGTAGCTGCATGGCGTCTCCTCCCCGGCGCCGCTTCCGGCGCGCTGCCTGCTACGCGGCTTCCTTACATGCTACACATGCTACTCCCTGCGGCGGCCCTTACAGGGCGTCGGGCGTCGCGGGCGCGGCGATCACCTCGATCTCCGGTCCCTCGTGGCGGGTCACCTCCCAGTGCGACGTCTCGCCCGACTGCCAGGCGCGAAGGTCGAGGCGTGCGCCGCCAACCTGCAGGTTGGTGAGCTCCACGTCCGGCAGCCAGTCGGGCAGGGTGGGATGCACGTACAGCCGACCGTTCGGCGCGTCGGCCCGCAGGCCGAGCAGCGTGCGCAGCAGCAAGAACACGCTCCCGGCGGCCCACGCCTGTGGGATGTTGGCGCCGAGGTACTGCACGGGGAACGTGGTAGCCGCGCGGTCGGCGCCCGCGAACACCTCGGGCAGGCGATGGCTCTCGAAGTAGGCGGCGGCGTCGAAGATCCCGCGCGCCACCTGGCTGGCCTCGGCGGCGAAGCCGTACCGTTTGAACCCCGCGGCCAGGAGGCTGTTGTCGTGCGGCCACACCGCGCCGACCTGATAGTCGAACGGGTTGTAGGCCGGGTGCTGGGCCGAGAGGGTGCGGATGCCCCAGCCGCTCCACATGTCGGGCTGGAGCAGGCGGCGCACGACCCGCGCGGCCTTGTCGGGCTCGGCGATGCCGGTCCACAAACAGTGGCCGGGGTTCGACGCCACGCTGGCGATCGGGCGCTTGTGTGGGTCGAGGCCGAACGCGAACGTCTCCAGCTCGTCGAGCCAGAAGCGCGCGTTGAACGCCGCGCGCAGGGTGGCGGCCTGCCGTTCCAGCTCGCTGGCCCGGTCCGGCTGGCCGAGCACCCGGTAGATCTCGGCGAGGCGGCGCTTCGCGTCGTAGACGTAGCCCTGCAGCTCGCACAGCGCCTTGGGCTGTGGCACCAGGGAGCCGTCGGGATACACCACGCAGTTGCCGGAGTCCTTCCAGCTCATGTTGTCGTAGCCCTGGTTCGAGTAGGTCTGGTATTCCTGGAAGCCGTCGCCGTCGAGGTCGCCGTAGCGGTCGATCCACTCCAGACAGCGCTCGGCGGTGGGCAGGTAGGTCTCCAGCAGGCCGCGGTCCCCGGTCCAGCGCCAGGTCTCGTGCAGCACGATCAGGTACAGCGGCGTCGCGTCCCACGTGCCGTAGTAGGGGGTGTGCGGGATCAGGTGGAAGTGCGCGAGCTCGCCATGGCGCAGCTCGTGGGGAATCTTGCCCGGCTGGGCGTCGCGCCAGTCGTCGCGCTCGGTGGCCTGGTACTGTGCCAGCCGGCGGAGCGTGCCGCGGGCGAGCGCGGTGTAGTAGCCCATGCACTGGTAGCTGACGATGAGGCTGTCGCGGCCGAAGAGGGTCACGAACCAGGGCACGCCGGCGGCGGGCACCCACTCCTCCTCGGGCATGTCGGCGTCGTGGAAGCGCAGCGCGGCCATATCGGCGATCGACTGCTGCGCCGTGGCGGCCACATCCGTATTGCTGGTGCGGACCTGCGCCACGCGGGTGCGGAAGTCCTGAGCGGCCCGAGCCATGTCGAAGCTGCACCCCGGCGGGGGCGCCGCCTCCCCCTGGCCGGCGTCGAGGATCATCACCGCCTCGGCACGCCAGGCCCCCGCGGGCGGCACTGTAACGAGCCAGATGATCCGCCCGTTCGCATAGGCCGGGGGCGAATCGGTGCGCCGGATGCGGTAAATGAACCGGCGCTGGAAGTCGGCGTTGCGATAGTCGGTGACCAGGTCCCAGCTCTCGGCGTTCGCTTGCCAGGTGGTCGCGGTCTCGCCCCGGGCGTAGTAACGGTGCGCCTTCACGTCGAACAGATCGACGAAGTCCGAGCGCAGCGCCAGCTCGAGGTGGAAGCGCACGGCCTGGCGGCCGTGGTTGGTGATCTCGAGCTGCTCGCTGATGCGGCCGTTGACCGTCCGCGTGACGATCAGGCTCACTTGCCCGGCGGGAATGCCGCCCCGCACGCCCGGCAACGGGTAGTTGGTCCGCGGGAGCCGGGTGTCCAGCGGGGGGATCAGCGGGTTCATGTACACCAGGCGTGCCTGGTAGTACATCGGGGTGGTCGAGGTGAGGAGCGTCCACGGCTGCCGCTCGATCGTACAGCGATAGTAGCTGAGAAAGCGCGTGTCGGCCGCGAAGACGCCCAGCTCATCGTTGGGCCGGATCTCGCCCTGCCGGTCCGTGACCATGAACGTGCTGCCGTGGTTGATGGTCAGGACGGGCGGGCCGACGGTCACCTCGGCAGGCATCCACCCTTCTCCCCGCAGCGCTAGCGCCTTCGCCCCAGCGACGACTCATCGCTGGGGTGCAGCTGCCGCTTCCTATTGTGCCAGGATGCACGGGGATCGGCGCCGGCGGTGGAGCGCATCGCCGGCGCGCGCTAGAATAGCGCCGCGTACTGCCCCGGGTAGAGGGCAGGCGGTTGTGAGCGTGCCGATGCCCGATCTCGGTCTCGACCTCACCCCGGGTACGTTCTGGCGTGCCGAGCAGCGGGCCCTGCGTGTCGCGCAAGAAGCGGCCGCGCAGGTGCCGGCCTACGCGCGCTTCCTGCGCCTCGCGGGCTACGATCCCGCACGCCTGCGCACCTTCGACGATTTCCGCCAGCTGCCTCTCACCGACAAGGCATCGTACCTCGCGCGCTTCCCCTTGCCCCAGCGCTGCCGGCGCGGCGACCTCACCCGCGCGCACATCGTGACCCTCAGCTCCGGCTCCGCTGGCCCGGCCACCCTCTGGCCGCGCTATCCGGAGCAAGAGGGGCCCCTCTGGGCCGGGGTCACCAGCGTCCTTCAGGAGCACTTCCGCGTGCGCGACCGCTGGACCCTGGTCGTGCTGGCGCAGGCCATCGGGGCCTGGGGGTTCGCCACCTCGATGAAGCTCGTCTGCCAGCGGCTGTTCGCCCAGCCCGACGTGCGCGGCACCGTCGTCTCGCCGGGGCTCAATGGTGACGACGTGCTGGGCTTCGTCGAGCAGCTCAGCCCGGAGTACGACCAGACGCTGCTGGTCAGCTACCCGGCGATCCTCCCGCCGCTACTGGCTGCCGGCGCGCGCCGCGGCATCGACTGGCGGCGCTTGAATGTCAGCGTGCTGGCCAGCGGCCAGGCGCTCACCGAGCCCCAGCGCGAGGAGATCCTCAGCTATCTCGGCAAGGACCCCGAGCGCCTGGAGGGCTGCGTCGCGGTGTTCGGCGCCTCGGAGGTCGCGGGCATGCTGGGCTACGAGTCGCACCTGTGCCTGCTGATCCGCCGGCTGTGCGTGCAGCGGCCCGAGCTGTGCGAGGTGCTGTTCGGCAGCCCGCTGCTGCCGTCGCTGCACCAGTACAACCCACTGGCCAGCTTCCTCGAGGTGCACGACGGCGAGCTGCTGCTCACTATCCGGGGCGCGGTGCCGCTGGTGCGCTACAACACGCACGACCGCGGGGGGCTGCTGAGCTTCGAGGAGCTGGTGGCTCGCTGCCGGGCGCACGGGCTCGACCTGGCGGCCGAGCTGCGCGCCCGCGGCCACGACCCCCAGCGCGTGCGCCCCCTGCCGTTCATGTACGCTTTCGGCCGCAGCGACGCAGTGATCGTCAGCGGCGGCAACGTCTACCGCGACGAGGTGGCGGGCGCGCTCGACCAGCCCGCGCTGCGCGGTACCACCACGGGGCTCTTCGAGCTGGCGGCGCTCAACGATGCCACGGGCCGCACGACGCTGCGGGTGATCGCCGAGCTGCGCCCGGGCGTAGTGGCGACCGACGACCTGCGGACGCAATACACGCAGGGCATCCTGAACTGGCTCCTGCGCGTGAACTCGATCTTCAAGACGGTCTACGAGGCCAGCGCTGGCCGCATCCAGGTGGATGCGGTGCTGGTGCCGTACGGCGGGCTCGAGGCCCGCGGCCCGAAGCGCGCTCGGCTGGAGCTGAGCGAGAACGGTGCAGAGCTGGCCCCAAGCCGCCTCCCGTCGGACGGGCCCGACCCGGAGCGCGGAGACTAGGGTGCGACAGCCCCGGCTATCAGCGCCGGCTGTCGAGCACGGCCGCGGCGTAGTCCGCGAACTGCGTGTCGAGCAACGGCGCCAGGTCGGGCCGCTGGGGCACGTAGCCGCGCGCCACGAGCCAGTCGAGCATCGCCTCGATGGCCGCGCCGTCGACCCGGCCGTCGCGCCGGACCGCGCCGTAGCCGGCCCGCTCGATGAGGCTGGCATCGAACCCGGACATCTGCGCCAGCAGCGCGACGATCTCCTCGCGGTCGCGCCCTAGCTCCATCGCGTCCATGTAATCGCGGGCGCCGCGCAGGTAGGCCACCGCCCACCGCTTCGCGACTTCCGGGCGCTCGTTGGCGAACCGCTCGGAGAACGACATCACGGCCACCTGGCCGCCCGGGATGACATCGCCCGCGTCGCGGATCCGCGCGGCGAGCCCGCGCAGCTCGGCGATCGTACCGAACGGCTCCGGCATCACCACCGCGTCGATGCTGCCGCCCCCGAACGCCACCAGCGCGTCGGGAAACGGCATGATCGTGATCTCGACGTCGTCGAGTTTCAGGTTCGCCTCGGCCAGCAGGCGGTCCAGCGCCCACTCGCTGATGACGCCGCGCTGGTTCTGCGCGATCCGCTTGCCGCGGAGGTCCGCGATCTCCTTCACCACCGGCGTGCCGTCGGGGCCGAGGCGCGCCATCAGGGGCAGATAGTTGGTCCCTCGCTCGATGTACGTACCCGCCAGCGCCAGCCGCAGGCGCACGCCGCGCGCCAGAGCATTGAACAGCGAGGCGTTCGGGGTGGTCGAGCCCGCATCGAGCTCGCCGGTGGTGAGCGGCGCCATCGCCTCGGCGGTGCTGCCGAACTCCTCGTGGCGGAGCTCGATGCCCTCCTCCTCGAAGTAGCCGCGAGCGATAGCGACCTGCAAGGCGCCCGCCAGCCCGCTGCTGTAATATACCCGCACGATATCGGGGGGCTTGGCGGCTGTAGCGACAGGTGGCGGCGTGGCGGCGCTAGGCGCGGGCGTGGACAGCGCCGCCACGCCGGGACCACGGGTCGGCGTGGCCGGCGGCGCGGTAGTGGCACAGCCTCCCACGAGGGCCATGCTGGTGAGGGTCAGGACGAGCCAGATCCGGCGCACTATACTCCCCCCTTGCTGCTGCCTGGAGCGCTGGCAGGATGGCGATGGGCCCGGGGCCTCGCGACGCGGCAATTATCCCAACTCACATACTATGTGAGAGCAAGCACATCTGGGTAGACGGCAATCCGAGTACGCTCTTGCACACTGCGCCGGGCGGTGTGCCGCCTGGCCGGAGGCACGAGCGCGACCGAGCGAGGTAGGTGGGACCTACGGGGATGGTGCGCGTGACGGCCGAACCCTACCGCAATTCCCCCACAGACACCGGGGACGGAGCATTCCTGGCTCGACTGCTAGCCGCTGCCACGCGCCTGGCTGGCGAGGTGGATGAGGCGCGCGTGCCGCGGCTCGTTGTCGAGGAGGCCGCCCGGCTCGTCGGGGCCAGGGGCGTGATGCTGGCCCTACTCGACTACGAACCGGAGTGGCTGGTGATCCGTGAAGCGCTGGGCACGGCCGCCCGTGCGGCGGGCCGGCGGCGGGCGAGCCGGGCGGGAGTGCTCGGGCAGGTGCTCCAGACCGGCGCGTCGCTGCGCTGCCCGACCGACGGCCAAGTGCGCCGGACCCCTCCCGGCACACCGGCGCTCGGCGCGCTGCTGGTCGTGCCGCTGCGGTTCAAGGGCGAGGTGCTCGGCGCGCTCCAGGCGACGCGACCGCCCGCCGCGGGGCCCTTCAATGCCCGCGAGGAGCAGGCGCTCCAACTGCTCGCGGACCTCGCGGCCGCGCGGATGGGCGCGAGCGACCAGGCGGCGGCGCTGCGTGCCCGCGCCCAGGAGCTGGCGGTGCTGGATCCCGCGTGGCGGCCGCCGCTCGATCAAGCGGGCGATTTCGTGCTGGTGGTGAAGAACCGGCGCCAGGTCATCGACGCCGACGAGGCCGCCTGCCGTATCCTCGACTACCCGCGCGAGCTGCTCCTGCAGTGCACACTCGCCGACCTGGTACCCTTGCCGCCCTGGGCCGACCGGGTGGACAATCTGGGCGGCATTCGTGCCCAGATGATGCGCGAGTCAGTCACCTTCGACACCCTGGTGCGCCGCCGCGATGGCACCCTGCTGCCCGTGCGCCTGGAGCTACGCGTGTTCCCTCAGCCTGACGGGTTCGTCTCGCGCGGCGTGCTCCGCGACCTCAGCCGCGAGAAGCGCGCCCAGGCGCAGGCGATCCAGAGCGAGAAGATGCGGCTGCTGGAAGAGATCGGTGCCGGCCTGGCGCACGAGCTGAACACGCCGTTGGCCGTGGTGCTCGGGAACCTCGAGATGGCGCTCGCGGAACTGGCCGATCCCGACCTGCGCGCCCTGTTGCTGCCCGCCCGTGGCGCAGCCGAGCGCATCGCCCTCACGGTGCGACAGGTCCATCGCTTCGCGCAGCCGATCGTGCCTAGCGCCTGGAGTGCGCTCGACCTCTCTCGGCTGGCGTGGGAGGTCGTGCAGGAGACGCGCCCGCTGTGGGAGGCAGCGCCGACTGCCGAAGGCCGGACGATCCGCTTGGAGCTGGATGCGCCGCCTGTATCCCCGATCTGGGGTGATGCAGCGGAGCTGCGCGAGGCCCTGCGCGAGCTGATCGCCAACGCGGTGCAGGCGCTGCCGCACGGGGGCACGATCCGCGTCGCCACCACGGAGACCGCCAGCGAAGTGCAGGTCAGCGTCAGCGATGATGGGGTCGGCATGTCGGCCGAGGTCCGCCAGTTCTGCATGGAGCCGTTCTACACCACCCGCCGGCCCCACGGCACGGGGCTGGGCCTGAACCGCGTGTACCACACCGCGCTGCGCCACCGTGGCCACGTGCAGATCGACAGCGCCGAGGGCGAGGGCACGCGGGTGACGATCGGACTCCCCCGTGCGCCGAGCTAGCCTGGGACCCCCTGGTCGGGCGCTGCGTCGAGGCCGGATCGATCAAGCCTTAACCATGGCTTCCCCGAAAACAATCTAATCCGATACACTCCTGGATAGGACGGAGTCGGTACTATCGGCGGAGGACCTGGTTAATACTGGTCCATAGCGGCAGGCAGCTCAGTACCCCACTAGCGACGATGCTGGAGGCGCGGCTGGTGGCCCCGCCCGTGCACGCTCAGGCGACTGCGGTGTGGGGATGGCCGCGCAACGTCACGACGCCGGTTGGCGACCGCGCGCTTCGGCTGAGGGTTCCGCCAGCGCCACCATCCGTGGTGGCCGATGAGGTATCTCGGCGCGGCAGTCGCGTCGGGAGAAGTGGGGACGCACTATGATCGTCAGGGGGCAGTCGGCAGTAGGGGCCCCAACGGAGGCAAGTTGGCGGCTCGCCCGGTCCGACTCCCCTGGTCCCGAGGACCGGCTGGCCCAGGCCGCGGCCGCTATCACGGACGCCACTGACGACGAGCACATCGGCCAGGTCATCGTGAGCCAGGTGGCTGCCGCGCTCGACGCGGCCGATGTCTGGCTGGTGCTGTACGACGATGTCCATGAGTGGCTGGACGTGCGGGCGGCGGTCGGCCCGCTGCCACTGACGACGCGACGGTGGTTGCCGACCGGCGATATGGTGCTGCAGGTGCTGCTCGAGCGGGCCGCGCCGCTGGTCCTCCGGGCCCCGGTCGACCCTCCGGCGGCCGCCGCGGTAGAGGCCGCTCACGGGGCCAGCGCGGCCGCCCTACTGCGCCTGCGCGGCACCGTGCTCGGCTACCTCTACGTCCGCCGCGCGCTGGCGCCGTTTGCGCCTGGCGATCTGACCGTGCTCCAGACTCTGGCCAACCTGGCCGCCCTGCGCCTCGGCTACAGCCAGTTGGCGACGCGCCCCCGCGAGCGCGCGCGCGAGCTGGCCGAGCTGGCGCCCGCCTGGCGCCCGCCTTTGGATGGGGCGGGGGACTATGTGCTGGTCACCGACGGGCAAGGGCGGGTGGTCGACGCCGACGGTGCGGCCTGCCGCCTGCTGGGCTACTCGCGGGGTGAGCTGCTCCGCCTGGCCATTCCGGATCTCGTGCCGGTGCTGCCGGGGACCGACGCCTCGGGCACTTGGGCCGCGCTGCTCGCGCGCGTGCGGGCCGAGGGTACGGTGGTGCTGGAGAGTTCGCTGCGCCGCCGAGACTCCACCTTGGTTCCGGTGCGCGTGCAACTGGAGCTGCTCGCCGACGGCGGCCGGGAGGTGGTGCGGGGCATCGGGTGGGATCTCACCGAGCGGCAGGCCGCGCAGGTGCGCTTTCTCCAGACCGAGCGCCTGCGCGTGCTGGGGCAGCTCGCCTCCGGGGTGGCCCACGACCTGAACAATACGCTCGCCCACGTGCTGGGCAACCTGCAGCTTCTGCTCGACCGCGTCAGCGACCCCACGCTGCGCGCGGAGCTGGAACGGATCCAGCGCGACGCGCTCGACGGCGCCCAGACCGTGCGGCGGCTGCACAGCTTCGCGCGGGCGCGCGACGACCGCACCGACCCCATTGATCTGGCGGCCGTGGTGCGCGAGGTGGTCGAGATGACCCGGCCGCGATGGGAGGCGCTGGCCCAGGAGCAGGGCGTGCACGTGCAGGTGCTGGCCGATCTGGCGCCGGTGCCCCCGGTGCTGGGCAATGCGGCCGAGCTACGCGAGGTGTTCGTCAACCTGGTGTACAACGCCCTCGACGCCATGCCCCAGGGCGGCACGCTGCGGCTGACCACGGCCGCGCGGGACGACGCGGTGGTGGTGACCGTGGCGGACACGGGCGTGGGCATCCCAGCGCGCGTGCGCAGCCGGATCTTCGATCCGTTCTTCACCACCAAGGGGCCGCGCGGTAGCGGCCTCGGGCTCGCGGTGGCCTACACTATCGTGTCGCGCCATCGCGGCCAGATCGGTGTGCAGAGCGAGGAGGGCCAGGGGACGGTGTTCACCGTCCGGCTGCCGCAAGCGGCGCCCGCGCCGGCGGCGGCGCCCCGCGAGGGCGCTGGGGCGGCCAAGGTACTGGCGCCCGCCCAGCCGCCCCAGGCTCGCCGCGGCGGCCGGATCCTGGCGGTGGACGACGAGCCCGATCTCGCCGCCATGTTGGCGCGCATGCTCAAGGTCGATGGGCACGAGGTGCAGGTGTGCAGCCGCGGGGCCGAGGCCCTCGCCTTGTTGGCCCGTGAGCCGTTCGACCTGCTGCTTACCGATGTCTCGATGCCCGATATGGACGGCTGGGAGGTGGCCCGCCGTGCGGCCGCCTTGCGCCCCGGTCTCCCCATCGGCTTGGTCACCGGCTGGGGCACCCAGTACGAGCACCTCGACCTGGCCGCGCTCGGCATCGCCTTCGTGCTGAGCAAGCCGTTCAGCTTGGCTGAGGCGCGCCGCCAGGTCGCCCGCGCGTTGGCCTCCCCGGCCGCGCCCTGAGTCTGCACCCCTGCGCGTCAGCCCAAGCGTGCCACCGCTTGCGGCGTGCGTGGCGCGGTCGGCCCCACGGGCCGCAGGGTGCCGTGCGGCGCCAGGACCAGCTCCACTTCCAGGCGTCCTGCTGCGGCCGTGTACACGGCGCGGAACTCGGTGTTGAGCCGCTGCAGCTCGCGCAGCACGGTGTACTGGCACAGCCGGCGCAGCTCCTCGCGGGGGGCCATGCCCTCCCGCAGCTCGGCGATGATGCGCAGCACGGTGCAGCCAGGAGGGTTCTCGACGGCGCCGAGCTGGAAGCGGCCGCTAAGCACGAGGCGCAGGCTCGGCCGTTCCAGGACCCTACGCACTTGCTCGGCGTCGACGGTCGCCCCGCGCACGACCACGGCATCCGGACGCCCATGCGCGTACAGCAACGGCAGGGGGCGCACGCGCTGGGGGTCGTGGCCGCGGGCGCGCAGCTCGGCCGCCAGGTCGAGCCCGTGCGCCCGGCAGCGAGCCACCAGCTCCTCGAAGCTCAGCAGCCCCCCGCGGTCGTGCGTGTTGTAGCGCACCAGCGGCACGCCGCCGCGGGTGGTGAGGACGATCTCCCCCTGGCAGGTCTCCAGGAAATGGTCGAGCGGGTCGTACTGCACTAGCGTCGCCAACGCCGCACCGCCGAACAGGGAGCGGGCCAGCGCCGGTACACGGGCACACAGGCGACGGACCAGCAAGCACAGGGGGGTCTCATAACCCAGCAGCCCCCCCACCTCGGCCGAGCCGTACAGCGCGAACAGTCCCTCCAGGCGCTCGGGGTCTTTGCCGATCCAGTCCAGCAGCCGATCGCGCTGGGGCTCGGCCAACGGCTCGCCGCCGATACAGAGCCCCACGTTCAGGGCTGACCAGTCGAGGCCGTGGCGCGCGCCCGCCTCGAGCAGCTCGGTCAAGAGCGAGGGATAGCCCACGAGGATGATCTGGTCGTAGTGGTGGCCGAGCTGCCGGACGACCAGCAGCGTGTCCCCCACGCTCAGCCCAGGGGTGGCGACCGTGCCACAGATGCGCTGCTCGGCGAACAGGCGCTGGGCTAGCTCGGGGCCGAGGAGGCCCGCGCGCCAGGCGCCGGCTGCCAGGTTGACGATCAGCAGAGTCCAGCGCTCGCGCACGCGGAAGTGCTCGTGCAGCATGGCGACGTAGGTCTGGAGCAGGGCGCGGTCCTGGTCGGGGAAGCGGGGCCAGAGGCTGGCGCCGGGGCCCAGCATGACGAGGTGCATCTGCGGGCGCTCCCCCTCGCGGCAGCGTTGCTCGATGGGGTAGCGAGCCAGATACGAGGCGTGGTCGGTCAGCGGCAGCCGCTGGAAGTCGTCCAGCCCGCGCAACCGCCCGGGGTCGTAACCCGCCAGGCGCAGGAACCGGGCGTAAGCCGGGACGCGCGCCGCGGTCTCCTGCGCCACGTGCAGGGCATGGATGGCCGCCCGACGGAGGTCGCCGCGGACGGGATCGCCGGCCAGCCAGGGGTTCACGGGTCTTCCCGCTCGCTAAGGTGGCCCCGCGGGTAGCTCAAGGCCGCGCGCCACAGGGCAGCCTTATGATAGTCGCCGCTGCGGCCGCGTGGCGGGGCCCCGGTTGGCCGCGTGGCATTGCGGCTGACTCACAAAAGGTTCGTAGCCGGCTGCTGCGCTAGTCGCGCGCTGGCTCGCGCATCCACGGGATAAGTGCCAGGGCGGTGAGCAGGATCGCCGCGAGCAGCAGCCACACGGGCTGGTAGCTGCCGAAACGGTCCACGAGGCTGCCGAACAGCGGCGGCACGAGCACGCCGCTGGCGAAGATCAGCAGCAGGCTGAGCCCCAGCGCGGTGCCCGCGCGGTGCGGGCCGGCTTGCTCGGCCAGGTAGATGATATGCACGCCGTTCCAGCCCACGACCGTGGCGCCCAGGGCCAGGGCGACCGCACCCACCGCCAGCGGCGGGGTCGTGGGGGGGAGCAGGGCGAGCAGCACCACGCCCAGCGCCCCGAGCGGCGGCACGGCTGCAAGCACGGGCTTCCGCCGGCCGCCAGCCAGGGTGTCGCTGGCGATACCCAGGCCGATGCGGCCGATGACGCCGCCCACGTGAGCCAGCGCTAAGAAGCCGGCGGCCACGGCCACCGGCCAGCCGAACCGCTCATACACATAGAGCCCCAGGTAGGAGACGACGCTCCACTGGCCCGCTACTAAGGTGGGGCCGAGGAGCAGCGTGGCGAGCATGCTGCGGTCGGCGAGGAGCTGGGGGATCGTGGCCCAGCCCACCGGGGGCGGCGTGGCGGCCGCCGTGAGGGCCGGCGGGTCGCGGTACCAGGCGAGCGCGGCGAGCGCCGTGGCGATGGCGAGCAAGGCGCCCGCCACCAGGGCGCCACGCCAGCCCCAGGGCGCTGCCAGCCAGGGCAGGGTCGCCGCGGCCAGCGCGCCGGCCAGCGGCACGGCCGTCTGGCGCACGCCCATCGCCATCCCGCGCAGGCGTGGTGGGAACCAGGCGACCATCGCTTTGGCCCCCGCGGGCGAGTTGGCGGCCAGGAAGGTCCCGGCGCCCGCCAGGCAGGCACCCAGCACCAGCGGCGCCGGACTGAGGCTGGCGGCCAGGATGAGCAGGCCCACGCCCAGCGGCCCAGCGATCAGCATGGGGCGCTCGCCGAGCCGATCGACGAGCTGGCCGGCCACCACCGAGGCGACGAGCACGCCCCAGTTCATCGCGCTCACCACACTGCCGACCTCGGCGCGGCTGAGGGTCCACTCGGCCTGGAACAAGGGCGCCAGCGCGGCCAGGCCCTGGTGGACGTACGAACAGCCGACCTGCGCGGCGAGCGCGACGGCGAGCATCGTCCAGGCGGCACGGGGCTCCTTCACATGGCAAAGGGTAGCAGGCCGGCGGCGTACCCCGCAGCGCCGCTCAGGCCGGGGTCGGCCGGGCGAGGGCGATGTCCTGGAACTGCAGGGCGATCGTGCTCTCGGCGAAGCGCAAAAATGCTTGCACGAGCGGGGAGAGATACTGCCGCGGGCGCCACACGGCCACGAAGTCCGCGGGGATCTCCAGCCCCGCGACCGGCACGATCCGCAGCATGCCTGCGGCCACCTCGGCCGCCACGTGACTGGCGAACAGGAACGCCGCGCCCTCGCCGGTGGCTACCACGCGTTTGACCGCCTCGATGTTGTCGAACTCGAGCTCGACCGCCGGCCGGATGCCGGCGCGGGCCAGGGCATCCTCCAGCAGCAGACGCCGCGACAGCAGATACGGCCCGCCAAGCACCACCAGTGGCTGCCGGGCGAGCGCGCCGAGCGGCAGCGGCTGGGCTCCGCGCCGGGCCCAGGCGTGGCCGCGGCCGACGACCAGCACCATCGCGTCGCGGTACAGCGGCCGGCTCACCAGACCGGAGGGCACCTGATAGCCGAGCGAGATGCCCAGCTCGGCGGTGCCGCGCAGCACACGCTCGAAGACCGTCGCCGCAGCCTCGACGGCGAGTTCGATCCGCACACCCGGGTGCTGGCGCTGGAAGCGGGCGATCACCGGCGGCAACAGGTATTGGCCCGTGCCCAGCCCGGCCACCAGGCGAATGCGACCGGCGCGCAGGCCCTTGAGCTGCTCGACCGCCTCGCGCATCGCGGTCAGGCGCTCCAGCACCTCGACACCGTAGTGGTACACGGCTTCGCCGGCCTCGGTGGTCTGGACTGGCCGCCGCGAACGGTCGAGCAGCACCGCGTCCAGCTCGCGCTCCAGGGCGCGCACCTGCTGGCTGACCGCCGGGCGCGACAGGAACAGGCGGCGGGCGGCGCCCGTGAACCCGCGTTCCTCGACCACCGCGCATAGACAGCGCAGCTGCTCGGCGTTCATCCCGCCCCCGCCCAGCCTATCGTAAGCGATCTGCACCTTACGCGCAGCATAATCGAACGCGTGGTAGACCACCAACTCGCCTACAATGCAAGCAACACGCGCGCAGCGTGGGCCGGGGGCGGCGGAGTGCAGCCCCCCGGCCGTTACCGGCACCGCCATGTCTCGACGCCACCGGGGTGCTGCCGGGATGGAGACCCGCGGCGGGCAGCACCGGCAGAGGCGCCGCAGCGCGAGGGAGAGGCGACGATGCTGAGCAAGGCCGACAACGAGCTACTCACCCGGGTCGGACCCGGCACGCCGATGGGCAACCTCATGCGGCAGTACTGGATCCCCGTCCTGCTCTCCACGGAGCTGGAGCCCGGCGGCAAGCCGAAGCGGGTGCGCCTGCTAGGCGAGAGCTTGATCGCCTACCGCGCGGCCAACGGCCAGGCCGGCCTGATCGGCGAGTTCTGCCCACACCGCCGCGTATCGCT
Source organism: Chloroflexota bacterium (assembly GCA_019686175.1). Taxonomy (GTDB): domain Bacteria; phylum Chloroflexota; class UBA6077; order UBA6077; family JAJPHF01; genus JADGHJ01. Next base: position 21,577 of record JADGHJ010000038.1, read on the forward strand.
GTACTTCGGGCGCGTGGAGGCGTGCGGCATGCGCTGCGCCTACCACGGCTGGGCGTTCGATCTCAGCGGCCAGTGCATCGACATGCCGAACGAGCCGCCCGAGAGCAACTTCAAGCACAAGGTGCGCACTACCGCCTATCCTTGCCGTGAGCAGGGCGGCGTGATCTGGACCTACATGGGGCCGGCCGCCGAGCCACCGCCGCTGCCCGAGCTCGAGTGGACGCTGCTGCCGCCCGAGCACGTGTTCGTCTCCAAGCGCCTCCAGCGCTGCAACTACTTCCAGGCGCTGGAGGGCGGCATCGACTCCAGCCACATCAACTTCCTGCACGCCCCGCTGCGGCGCGACGACCCGGAGATGATCGCCGAGCTGACCAAGGGTGGCTTCGGCGTCGGCCTGGCCGCGCAGGTCAGCGACACAGCGCCGCGCTTCGAGGTGGTGGACACCGACTACGGCGTGCTCATCGGTGCGCGCCGCACGCTGCCCGACGGCCGCTACTACTGGCGCATCACCCAGTTCCTCATGCCGTTCTACACCATGCCCCCCACCGAGCTGGAAGACCCGATGCCCCAGTCGCACATCTGGGTGCCCATGGACGACGAGCACGTCGTCAACTGGATGATCACCTGGCATCCCCGCCGGCCACTGACCAAGGAGGAGCTGGCGGCCCAGGTCGGCGGCAAGGGCTCGCACGTGGTGGACTACGCGCCGCCCACCAGCGCTCCCTACGGCGACATCATCCCGGCTAATGGCCCGCACAACGACTACGGCATGGACTGGGAGGCGCATCGCACGCGCCTGTTCTGCGGTATCCCCGGCTTCGGCATGCAGGACCAGGCGATCCAGGAGAGCGCCGGGCCGATCGTCGATCGCTCGCTCGAACGGCTGGGCACCAGCGACACGGCCATCATCCAGGTGCGCCGGCGCTTGCTGAACGCCGCCAAGGCGCTGCGCGACCGGGGCACGCCGCCCCCCGGCCAGGACCCGGCCGCCTACGCCGTCCGCCCGGCGTCGGTCATCCTGCCGCCCGACGTGATGTGGGTCGAGGGGGCGATGGACCGCCTGGTCGTGCGCCCGGGCCGGCAGTTGATCTACGCTTAGGGCACACGCGCGGGAGGCACGGCCGTGACGCTCGAGGAGTACCTGGCGGTTCCCTATGTCCTGACGATCGAGGCCGTGCAGGGGCCCGACGGCGAGTGGTATCGCCGCGCGTGCTACCGCGAGCTGCCGGGCTGCGTCGGCGAGGCGGCCACGCCCGAGGAGGCGATTGCGCGTCTCGAGGCGGCCCGCGAGGCGTACATCCGCGAGCGCCTGACGCGCGGGGAGCCGATCCCCGTGCCGCGCCCGCCGCTGCGCGATCGCCTGGCCGCCCGCTCAGCCCCCTAACCCGTCTCCCCGGCCCGAACGGGGCGCGGGGATCGGCCGCGGAGAGGACGGACCGCATGGCTGTCGAGTACTGCGAGGTCGAGGCGCTGCGCGAGCGGCTCGCCTCGTCCACGGTGTACGCCGCGCTCGATGTGCGCGAGCGTGGCGAGTTCGCGCTCCGGCAGATTCCGGGCACCACCCCGCTCGCCCGCGGGACCCTCGAGTACCGCATCCAGCGCATGGTGCCCCGCCGCGACATCCCCATCACGGTGCTGTGCGACGATGGCCGCCGCAGCGCGCTGGCCGCCGCCACGCTACAGGCCATGGGCTACGCTCACGTCCAGGTGGTCCGGGGCGGGCTGCGGGCGTGGGAGGCGCGGGGCTGGCCCACCCAGGAG